>DATEDR010000463.1:0-9322 GCA_035281605.1 Sphingobium sp. | reverse complement strand
CTTTGCCGAAGCGGCCATGGTCGGCGGCCTCGCCGACTGGTTCGCAGTCACCGCCTTGTTCCGCCACCCGCTGGGGCTTCCCATTCCCCACACGGCGATCATCCCGCGCAACAAGGACCGGATCGGCGACACGCTCGCGCTGTTCCTGCGCGATAATTTCCTTACCCCCGCCGTGGTGGCGCGGCGGATGCAGCGGCTGGACGTTGCGGGCGCCGCGGGCCGCTTCCTCGCAAGCCCCTCGGGCGGCGACGGACGCTTGCGAGAGGGCGCGTCCCGGCTCGCCGCCGACATGTTGGAGGCGCTCGATCAGGAACGGCTCGGCGGCATGGTGAAGGGCGCCATCGCCCAGCGGCTGCGCGCCATGAATCTCGCGCCGCTGATCGGCCAGGCGATCGAAGGCGCGATGCGCGACGGCCGTCACGCGCCGGTCATGGACAGCATCGTCCATTGGGCTGACCGCACGCTGGAGGCCAACGACCATCTGATCCGCCAGATGGTGCATGAACGGGCCGGCAAGATCCTGCGCTGGACGGGGCTGGATGAAAATCTGTCGAACGCGATCATCGACGGGCTGCGGCGGCTGTTGGCCGACATGGCCGCCGATCCGCAGCATAGCCTGCGGCTCAAGGCGGAAGAGGGCATGGCCAAGCTTGCCGCCGACCTCCAGGCCGATCCGGCCATGCAGGCGCGGGTCGCGCGCATCCGCGACGAGATCGTCGATAATCCCGCCATGCAGCGATGGATCGACGGGCTATGGGAGCAGGCGCGCTCAGGCCTGCTGCGCGCGGTGCGGGACCCCGGCAAGGCGATGGCGGGACGGCTGGGCGAAGCGTTGCAGCAGCTGGGCGGCACGCTGCAGGACAATCCGCGGCTGCGGCTGCTCGTCAACCGCTTCGTCCGGCGCGCGGCGGTGGGAGCAACCGCCAGCTACGGCGATTCCATCGTCAAGCTGGTGAGCGAGACGGTGCGTGGCTGGGACGCAGGCACAATCACGAACCGGCTGGAGACCGCGGTCGGACGCGACCTGCAATATATCCGCGTCAACGGCACGCTTGTCGGCGGGCTGGTGGGCCTGGCCATTCACGCCGTCGACGCGCTGTTTTAGGATCGCGCTGCGTGCGCGAAGCAGCGACCGTCAGGCGCCGAATTTCTCGCGAAGCCCCAGCATGGCGATGGCCGCCTTGGCCGCTTCCCCGCCCTTGTCCTTTTCGGTGGGACGAGCGCGGGTAAGCGCCTGCGCCTCATTTTCGACCGTCAGGATGCCGTTGCCGATGGCGATGCCGTCCATGCTGAGCGCCATCAGGCCGCGGGCGCTTTCGTTCGACACGACTTCGAAATGATAAGTTTCGCCACGGATCACCACGCCGATCGCAACAAAGCCGTCATAGCGTCCGCTTTCCGCCGCCATCGCCACTGCCCCCGGAATTTCCAGCGCGCCGGGGACGGTGATCACATCATATTTATGCCCTTCGGCGTCCAGCGCGGCGGCGGCGCCCTCGATCAGCAGATCGTTCAGATGGTCGTAGAAGCGCGCTTCGACGATCAGGAATTTCGCCATGGTCTTGTCTCCCTAGATGTCGAACTTGCGCTCGCCGACGACGGCCAGGTCATAGCCGTCCAGCGCAACGAGGCTGTGATGCGTATTGGTGAGCAGGATCATGTCGTGAACGCCCAATTCAGCCAGGATCTGCGCGCCCACGCCATAGTTGCGCAGTTCGTCCATCCCCTCGACCTGCTCGCCGGCCTGACGACGAATGATCTTGGACAGCCAGTCGCGATTGTCCGGGAAATTGGGAAGCATGACGATAAGCCCCGCCCCTTCCTCCGCGATGATTTCCATCGATCGGGCAAGGACGCCGCTGCGCTGGCCGACCTGGCCGAACAGGTCGGTCAACGGCGTCAACTGGTGCATGCGCACCAGCGTCGGGCTGTCGGGATCGACATGGCCCTTCTGCAACACGATCTGTTCGCTGTCCGTGGCGCGATTGTAGAAGGCGATGACCTTCCAGTCCCCGCCCCACGCGCTGGTGAAGATCGCTTCAGCGCGGCGTTCGACGAGATGGTCGTGGCGGCGGCGATAGGCGATGAGGTCGCGGATCGTGCCGATCTTCATCTTGTGCTTCTGGGCAAAGGGGATGAGGTCGTCGAGGCGCGCCATCGTGCCGTCATCCTTCATCACCTCGCAAATGACGCCGGACGGGTTGAGGCCGGCCAGTCGTGCCACGTCGACCGCGGCTTCGGTATGGCCGGTGCGTACCAGCACGCCGCCGTCCCTCGCCACCAGCGGGAAGACATGGCCCGGCGTCACGATGTCCTGCCGTCCCTTCGACCCGTCGATCGCGACCGAGATGGTGCGCGCGCGATCCGCGGCGCTGATGCCCGTGGTGACCCCTTCGCGCGCCTCGATCGAGACGGTGAAGGCGGTTTCGTGACGCGTCCCGTTGTTCCGGCTCATGAGCGTGAGGCCAAGATGATCGACCCGGTCCTTGGTCAACGCCAGGCAGATCAGGCCGCGGCCATGGGTGGCCATGAAGTTGATCGCGTCGGGAGTAGCCATCTGCGCCGGGATGACGAGATCCCCCTCATTTTCCCGATCCTCGTCATCGACCAGGATGAACATCCGACCGTTGCGCGCTTCGTTGATGATTTCTTCGGGCGATGCGAGCGCGGTGCCACCCTCTCGCCGGGAAAGATAATTTTCCAGCTTGCCTAGCGTTTCGGCCGTCGGATTCCAGTCGGCTTCGCCCAGCCGGCGCAACGAATTGGCATGCAAGCCAGCGGCGCGCGCCAGGCCCGAACGGGACATGCCGCCCTCATGCACCAGGGAGCGGACGATATCGATAAGCGCGGAAGACATGGAAACGACTCCTCGACCAGTTCGGCCTGGCAAGCGCTATCACATCATGATGTGATTATTTCAAGCGGCAATCACACGGCATTCGCGCGCAGGCTCTGCATCCGGTCGAGATAACGGGCCAGAACGTCGATCTCCAGGTTGAAGGCGCGTCCCGGCTGGAGCGCGTCGAGGGTAGTCGCCGCTGCGGTATGGGGAATGATGTTGAGCCCGAAATGCACCGAACCGTCCGGTTGGTCCTCCACGCTGTTGACGGTCAGCGAGATGCCGTCGAGCGTGATCGACCCCTTGGCCGCCAGCGCAGGGGCAAGCGCCGAGGGCGCGGCGATGACGAGGCGAAGGGAATCGCCCTCCGGCACGGCGGATATGAGCGTGCCGATGCCATCGACATGGCCGGTCACGATATGGCCGCCCAGCTCATCCCCGACCTTGAGCGCCCGCTCCAGGTTCAACCGGCCGCCCTGCGTCCAGAGGCCCGGCGCCGTCCGCGCGACGGTTTCCGCCGACACATCGACCGCGAACCAGTCCGCGCCCTTGTCCACCACGGTCAGGCAGGCGCCCGAGCAAGCGATGGACGCGCCGATCGCCACCCCGTCCATCTCATAGGCCGTGCCGATGCCAAGCCGCAGGTCGCCCCGCTGTTCGACGGAGCGGATGGTGCCGATGTCGGTGATGATGCCGGTGAACATGACTGTCTGGCCGTCCTGATGGCTACGGATAGGGAGCAGGCCCGCTTAGGCGCTGCGGATGCGATCGTAAACCTCCAGCCGATCCGCGCCCAGCCGTCGTTCGTCGGTCAGCCGCCAACGGCCATGCGCCTCGTCCAATCCGGCAAGGCCGATGTCGCCGATGCCCGGGAGCCCCGTACCGATGAGGATGGGCGCGCGATAGAGCAGCAGCCGGTCTACGAGGTCGGCGCGCAGGAACGCTGCCGCCGTGGCCGCGCCTCCTTCGACCAGCAGATGATCGACCCGGGCGAGGGACGCCACATCCTCGGGCCGCGCGATCCGCTCCCAGCCGTCGGGCGCCGCGCCGCGGCCGAGCAGCAGGCGCCGGGGCGATCGCTGCTCCAGCCCCGCCAGCCGCACGTCGAGCCGGGGCGCGTCCGCCCGAAGCGTGCCGCCACCGACCAATATGGCGTCATGGCGGGCGCGTTCGAGGTGGGCGTGGGCCCGCGCCGATTCGCCCGTAATCCAGCGGCTTGAGCCGTCGGGCAGCGCGATGCGACCGTCCAGCGACAGGCCGAGCTTCAGCGTGATGGCGGGCCGCCCCAGCGTCTGGCGCAGCACGAAGCCACGCATCGCCGCCGCCGCTTCCTGCGCCATCAGCCCCATTTCGACATCGAGCCCCTGCGCGCGCAGATAGGCCGCGCCCTGCCCGTCGGTGCGCGGATCGGGATCGCGCAGGGCGATCACCGCTCGCCGGATGCCCGCGCGCGCCATCAGGTCCGCGCAGCGGGGACCGCGCGCCGACAGGTGGAAGCAGGGCTCGAGCGTCACATAGGCGGTCGAGCCCCGTGCCTGGTCCCGCGCCTGCTCCAGCGCCCGCGCCTCCGCATGGGGACGGCCGCCCTTTTCCGTCCAGCCGCGCCCGACGACGATGCCGTCCTTGACGACCAGGCACCCGACATTGGGATTGGGGGTGGAAAGTCCGCGCCCGCGTTCGGACAGAGCAATGGCCGCGGCCATGAAGCGGCGGTCCGCGCCGGGATCGACCGTCATGCCCGAAATCTCAGGGCTGTCGCGTTTGCGGCGCGGGCTTTTCGGCGGCCTCCGCCTTAGCGAGGCGATTGTCGAGCTGGGCATTGATCTGCTTCAGCGCCTCCTTCCGCCGCGCGCCGTTGCGGGCTTCCTCGGCGCGCCAATCGATGCCGAACGCATCGGCCCAGCCCTGCATCTGCCGCTGTCGCTTCTGCAACGCGGCCTCCTGCTTGGCGAGGTCGATCTTCTGCTGCAGGATGACCGCGGCATCCGAGCGGTTGGCGTCCCAGCTTTCGACATAGATGATCTTGTTGCGCGTCGGCATGGTGTTGGTGTTCGCGTCGACGATGAACGTCCAGATGATGACGTAGGTGATCGCCGCGGACAGGCCGAGCAGCGGCCATTTGTGCGGCCTGTTCTCGCGGAAATAGCTCCACAGGTCGCTGAGCGCGCTCTTGGGGGACACCGGACGGGGAAATATCGCCATCGCGGACATATAGGAGATGGCGGGGCCGGATGCAAAAGCGGCGTCGCGACCGGCGAAATTTGCTTCCAACCGCGCGACCTGGCTCCCCGCAGCCTGGAGACAGGCGGGAAGAATTGCCCACGTTCCGCCCCGAATCGCACGGCAGATCCGCCAGTGGCGCCGCCCCTTCGATTCCGGCCATGCGCCTGCCCAGCGCTTGTGCCGCAGCGGTGGCGGCCCTAGGATGGCAGCATGACAGACGACCTGACGCTGGATGAGATCCGCGCGGCGCTCGCGCCGATCCTGCCCCGGCATGCGGCCTTCGACGGCTGGCGCGTGGAAGCGGTCGCGATGGCCGCCGCCGAGCGCCGCATCGATGAGGATCTGGCGCGGCTCGCCTTTTCGGCCGGCGCCATGGATATGATCGACGCCTGGTTCGCCAGCATCGACGCACGCATGCTGGAGGCTCTGCCCGCGGAGACGCTCGCGACCCTGTCCATTCGTCAGCGCATCACCGGCCTCATAGAGGCGCGCCTCAGCCTGCTCGCGCGCGATCGCGAAGCGTTGCGCCGCGCGGTCGCGGTCATGGCCATGCCGCAAAATGGCGTGCGGGCGGCCCGCCTGGGCTGGCGAGCGGCGGACGTGATCTGGCGCGCCGCCGGCGACGTCGCAACCGACTTCAACCATTACAGCAAGCGCGCCACGTTATCGGCCATTTATGCCGCGACGCTGCTGGTCTTCCTTGATGATGAGAGCGACCATTGGGCGGAGAGCCGCGCCTTCCTCGCCCGGCGGATCGACGGGATCATGCGCTTCGAGCGCGCCAAGGCGCAGTGGAAGGGCGCAGGCGGGGGCGAAAGGCTGAGCCTGGCGCGCTTCATCGGCCGGCTGCGCTATCCGGCGATATGATCTGCCGCTCATCGCGATCGATTCGGTCTGGCCTTTTCCTATCGGTATTGATAGTCACTCGCAGATATTTTTGACGAGTGCCCTTTCCTTGCGCCTGACCGACCTGCCGCTGCGCCAGCCCGCTTTCGTGGACCTGATCGACTGGAACGCCCTGTCGGCTTCCGACGGGCAGCGCCTCCGCGAGTTCGGCCTGTGCGAAGGGGCGAGCGTCGAGGCGCTGCATCATGGCGGGTTGATGGGACGCGGTCCGATCGCGTGCAAGGTGGGCCGCATGACGATCGCAATGCGGCGCAACCATGCGGCCGCCATCACGGTGCGGACTGGCCCGCTGGATAGCGGAGAATGAGCGGCCTGCCCCTGATCGCGCTGGTCGGCAATCCCAATGCCGGCAAGAGCGCGCTGTTCAACGCGCTCACCGGGGCGCGGCAGAAGTTGGGCAACTATCCCGGCGTCACCGTCGAGCGCAAGGCGGGGCGGCTGTCGCTGTCCGACGGGCGTCCGGTCGAGTTGGTCGACCTGCCCGGCACCTACAGCCTCAACCCCACCAGTCCCGACGAGCAGGTGACGCGCGACGTCGTGCTGGGCAAGCAGGCGGGCGAAAGACTGCCCGACGCGCTGGTCGTGGTGGTCGACGCATCGAACCTCGACAATCATCTCCGCTTCGCGCTGGAGCTGCTCTCGCTCGGCCTGCCCACGGTCATCGCGCTCAACATGGTCGATCTGGCCACCCGCGACGGGCTGGAACTGGATGCGGCCATCCTGTCGCGCGAACTGGGCGTGCCGGTGATCCCCACCGTCGCGGTGCGCAAGCGCGGTCTCGACCATCTGCGGTCCGAACTGGAAACCATGCTGGACGTGAGCGCGCGCGAGTTGCGCACCTCCACCGGCGCCGCCGATTTCGACGCGCTGCGCGGCGAGGCGCGGCGGATCGCCCGTACCGCCATCGTGCGGGAAACGCCGTCGCGGCGGTTGACGGCGGCGGTGGACCGGGTGGCGTTGCATCCCGTCTTCGGCCTGATGCTGCTGCTGGGGCTGCTGTTTGTCATGTTCCAGGCGGTCTATTCCTGGTCCGAAGCGCCGATCGCGATGATCGAGGGGGTGGCGGAGGCCGCCAGCGCCGCAGCCAGCCGCACTCTGCCTGACGGGCTGGTGCGCTCCTTCCTGGTCGATGGCGTCATCAACGGCGTAGGATCGGTGGTCGTCTTCCTGCCGCAGATTCTCATCCTCTTCTTCTTCATCCTGATGCTGGAGGCGACCGGCTACATGGTCCGCGCCGCCTTCCTGATGGATGGCCTGATGGCGAAGGTTGGCCTGTCGGGCCGCGCGTTCATCCCTCTCCTGTCCTCCTTCGCCTGCGCGGTGCCGGGCATCATGGCGACCCGCACCATCGCCGACCCCAAGGACCGGCTGACCACCATCCTGATAGCGCCGCTGATGACCTGTTCGGCGCGGCTGCCGGTCTATGCCGTCATCATCGGCGCCTTCATCCCCGCCCGCGACGTCGGCCTGGGCATCGGCCTCCAGGGGCTGGTCCTCTTCTGCCTCTATGTCGCGGGCATCGTCGGGGCGATGTTCGCCGCGCTGGCCCTGCGTCTCACGGTAACGAAGGGCGCGAGCGGCGGCTTCCTCATGGAAATGCCGAAATATCAGTGGCCTCGCCCGCAGGACGTGTTGCTGGGCCTGTGGCAGCGCGCGGTGATCTTCCTGAAGCGCGCGGGCACGATCATCTTCGCCTCGACGGTGATCCTCTGGGTCCTGCTGTCTTTCCCGAAGGCGCCCGAAAATAGCGGCGTCAGCCAGGTCAGCTATTCGGTCGCCGGCCGGATCGCCAATGGCCTCAACGTCGTTCTGGAGCCGATCGGCTTCAACCGCGACATTTCGCTCGCGCTGATCCCCGCCATGGCGGCGCGCGAGGTGGCGGTATCCGCGCTCGCTACCGTCTATTCGATCGACGCGGGCGATGACGAGGCGCGGCTGGAACGGAGCCTCGGCGATCGGTTGAACGATAATTGGCCGCTGCCCACCGCGCTGGCCTTCCTCGCCTGGTTCGTCTTCGCGCCGCAATGCATCTCCACCATCGCCGTCACGAAGAGGGAGACCAACGGCTGGAAATGGCCGCTGTTCATGGTCGGCTATCTTTTTGCGCTGGCCTATGCCGCGGCGGGCCTCACCTACTGGACCGCCGTGGCAGCAGGTCTATAAGAGCCTCCTGAAAGTATCGGAGGAAATATGGCGGGTTCGGTCAACAAGGTCATTCTGGTCGGCAATCTGGGCGCGGACCCGGAAGTGAAGAGCTTTCAGAATGGCGGCAAGGTGTGCAACTTGCGGATCGCCACGTCCGAAAGCTGGAAGGACCGCAATTCGGGCGAGCGCAAGGAGCGCACCGAATGGCACAGCGTCTCGATCTTTTCCGAAGGGCTTGCCGGCGTCGCCGAGCGTTTCCTGCGCAAGGGATCCAAAATCTATGTCGAAGGCCAGTTGCGCACGCGCAAATGGCAGGATCAGTCGGGCAATGACCGCTATACGACCGAAGTCGTGCTGCAGGGCCCGGGCGCGGTGCTGACCATGCTCGACGGCGCGCCGGGTGGCGGCCAGGGCGGCGGCGGCGGTGGTCGCGGCCAGGGCGTCAGCGATTGGGGCGCAAGCTCCGGCGGCTTTGGCGGCGACTATGAAGATTTCGGCGGCGGTTCGGGCGGGGGCTTTGGCGGTGGCAGCAGCGGCCGCTCTTCCAGCGGCAGCCGCGGCGGCGCGGGCGGGCCGAATTTCGACAATGATCTGGATGACGAAGTACCGTTCTGAGCGGCGCGCCTTATGGGCGCTTCTGTTTGAGGAAATCCGTAGGTGGTGCCCTTATCGTGAAGGCGGCCTGAGGATCTCGGGTCGGATTTCGACCAGAGGCGGACATGGCTAATCCGTCATGCCAGCGGAGGCTGGGATTTCGTGAGGGTTGGTGGTGCCCTAACGCCTGAGACCCCAGCCTGCGCTGGGGTGCGGTCTTTGGGGGATGTCTGTCATCCACCCTTTTCTGTTATCCCAGCGAAGGCGAGGCGAGGCAGGTGACTCACCTCGCTATCTCAGGGGATGAAGCGTTACCTGCCCTAACCTCCCCACTTCGCGGTGAGCCTTCCCTCTCGCGCTTTCGGGCCTGGATGAGCAGATGTCCGCGATCTACCCCAGTCGACCGTCGGCTTGCGACCGTCAGACGCAAAAAAACGGCCCGGTTGGACACCGGGCCGCCTTTCCAACCTAAAACCCGTCAAGCCGCCGCCGCGACCTGCGTGGCCGCCAGTTCTGCGATGGCGAAGCGGCGGATATGGTCGCCCATATCCTCGCGCCCCAGCGCCAGCGCCAGGTTCGCCTCAATATATCCCGCCTTCGAACCGCAGTCGAACC
>DATEDR010000462.1:0-3885 GCA_035281605.1 Sphingobium sp. | reverse complement strand
ACCTTCCTGAAGCCCCCCAAGGCGGTGCGGCCGGGGCAGGCGGAGCTGACCCGAAATCCCCGCGCCCGTTCCGCAACGTTGCGCAGCGCCATCCGTACAGCCGCCCCTGTTTCCAGTTCCTTCCGGAGTTCTCGCCCATGATCGCGGTCAAGAGGTTGCAGAGCCTGATCTGGATCCTGCTGGTCGCGCTGGGCGCTCTGGGGGCCTATCTCGTGTCGCTGAAGGTCGCCACCGAGCGCAACGAGTTGATGCGGGTGCAGGCGCAGATCGCGCGCGCGCGGGCCGATATCCGCTATCTGGAAACGGAGTTCAGCGCGCGCGCCAGCATGCGGCAGCTGGAACGGTGGAACCAGGACGATTTCATGTACGCGACGCCTACGGCGCAGCAATATCTCGCCGGTGAAAGGGCGCTGGCGCAGCTGGACGGCGTCCAGCCCAACGGCCCCGACTATGTCGCGCCGCCGGTCATGGTGGCGATGGTCCAGACCCCCGCCGACCTGCCCTCCGCCCCGCAGGCCGCGCCGTCCAGTCCGGCCGCGACGCAGATTCGCAGCGACATGGCCGTCATCCGCGAAGCCCACGCCGCCGACAATGTGGACAAGATCGCCAAGGCGCCGGCCCGATCGGCGAGCGAGAAGGCCAAGGCCGACGCGGATGCGTCGAAGCCAAATCCCGTCGCCCGCCGCGCCGAGCGGATGGCGATGCTGGACGCCAAGCTGCTGGACGACAGCACGATCGGCGACATCAGCGCCAAGGCCGCGCGCGAGCGCAGGAAGGAGGCGCGCTGATGGCGACCATCATCGTCCAGCCGGGCGGCGCCAGGGCGGGCAAGCAGCGGGTCGACCTGACGGCCGTCGCCCACAACCGGCTGATGCTGTTGCTGATCCTGTTCATGGGAATCACCGCCGTAGTGATCCTGCGGCTGATGTGGGTGGGCGTCTTTGCCAGCGCGGGCACGGACGCCGACGGTGCGTCCGGCCTACTGCCGGCGCGCGCCGACATTGTCGATCGCAACGGCGTGCCGCTGGCGCGGACGATGGACGCCTATTCGATCGCGGTGCGCCCGTCCAAGCTGATCGGCGAGCCTGCCGAACTCGCGCGCAAGCTGCACGAAATCTTCCCGGATGAGGCGGAGGCGACCTTCTACAAGAAGCTGACGGGGAAGGGCTGGGCCTATCTCCGCCGCCGCGCCCTGCCGGAGGAAGTCGCGGCCGTGAACGCGCTGGGCGAAATCGGCATCGAATTTCCGCGCGAAAAGGAACGCCTCTATCCGCAGCGCACCCTGGCGGCGCATGTTCTGGGCTTTGCTCCCAACGCGGACGCGCAGGGCGGCATGGGCGTGGAAGCCGCGTTCAATGACCGGCTGACCGATCCCGCGCTGCGGGGCCAGCCCTTCGCCATCTCCATCGACAGCCGGGTACAGGGCGCGCTGGAAAGCGAGCTCTATGCGCAGATGGTCGCGCAAAACGCCAAGGGCGCGGGCGGCATCATCATGGACGCCAATAGCGGCGAAGTGATCGCCATGGCGTCCATCCCTGTGTTCGATCCCAACAAGTTGCAGAATTATGCCGGCAAGAATTGCAGCGAATCGCCGCTCTGCAATCAGATGGTACAGGCTCGTTACGAGCTGGGGTCGACGTTCAAGCCGCTGTCGATCGCCGCGGCCATGGACCGGGGCATCGTGACGTCGATGGCGCATCGCTATGATGCGACCGCGCCACTTGCCGTCGCCGGTTTCCGGATCAAGGACGACCATCCGCTCGGCCGCTGGATCAACGTGCCGGAAATATTAGTGCACAGCTCCAACATCGGCACGGCGCGGATCGCCGACGAACTGGGCGCGGCACCGATGCAGCAGCTGTTCCGCAACCTGCAGTTCGACCAGCGAGCGCCGATCGAGTTCCACGAGCGGGCAAAGAGCCTGTGGCCGTATAATTGGGGCCGCATCACGACGATGACCGTGTCCTACGGCCATGGCATCGCCGTTACGCCGCTGCATCTGGCCACCGCCTATGCCGCTCTGGTCAATGGCGGCATCTGGCGTCCGGCCACGATGCGCAAGCTGCACGCCAATGAAGTGCCCGAGGGGCATCGCGTCTTTTCCGCCGCCACCAGCGCGCGGATGCGGCAGCTGTTGCGGATGATCGTGGCGGCGGGTACAGGTCGCAGCGCCGACGCCAAGGGATTCCGGGTGGGCGGCAAAACGGGTTCAGCCGAGAAGCCTGAAGAGGGCCGCTACAACAAGAGTTCGCTGGTGACGACTTTCGCGTCCGCATTTCCGATGGATAACCCCCGCTACGTCGTGCTGACCATGATGGACGAGCCCAAGGGCAACGCCCAGACGTTCGGCCTGCGCACCGCCGCCTGGACCGCGGCGCCGGTGGTCAAGCGGGTGGTGGAGCGCGTCGGCCCGATGCTGGGCGTGCTGCCCGACGAACGACGCGACGTCGATATTTCCGACCTCATGCCCCTGCTGGGGCAGGACAAGAAGGGTCATTGAGATGCGCCTCGGGTCGCTGATCGAGGGGCTGGATGCGACGCTCGGCACGGGCGCGCCGTTGGACGGACAGGTGTCGGGCTTCGCGATCGATAACCGGAAGGTCGCGCCGGGCACGATATTTGGCGCTTTCCAGGGCGCGCGGGTGAATGGGGAGGATTTCATCCCCGACGCGGTGCGCGCGGGCGCCATTGCCGTGGTGGCACGGCCGGATGCGAAGGTGGAAGGGGCGGCGCATATCGCCCATGACAATCCGCGCCGTCTATTCGCCTTGCTCGCCGCCCGCTATTTCGCGCCCTTCCCGGACGTGACCGTGGCCGTCACCGGCACCAACGGCAAGACGTCCACCGTGGAGCTTGCCCGCCAGCTATGGCGGATGCTGGGCCACCATTCCGCGTCGATCGGCACGCTGGGCGTCACCACCTCGGTCGATCAGGTGTCGACGGGCCTTACGACGCCCGACATCGTCACGTTCCTGGCCAACATGTCGGGCCTGAAGCGCGAGGGCATCACCCATGCCGCGTTCGAGGCGTCGAGCCACGGCCTGGCGCAATATCGGACCGAGGGACTGCCGGTTTCCGTGGCGGCTTTCACCAACCTGTCGCGCGACCATCTCGATTATCATGGCGACATGGACAGTTATTTCGACGCCAAGATGCGCCTGTTCGACGAAGTCGTCGCGCCCGGCGGCACGGCGGTCGTCTGGGCCGACGACGCATGGTCGGACAAGGTCATCCAGCGAGCTACGAAGCGGGGGCTTCGTGTGCTGAGCGTCGGGGTGCAGGGGCAGGCATTGCGTCTTGCCAACCGCACCCCGACCCAGTTGGGCCAGGCGCTGGAGATCGAGGCGGAGGGCAAGCTCTACAAGGTCAACCTGCCGCTGATCGGCGCCTATCAGGCGGCCAATGCGCTGACCGCCGCCGGCCTGGTGATTGCCGGGGGCGAGGATGTCGCGAAGGTGCTGGAACTGCTCGGCCGGGTGCAGCCGGTGCGCGGCCGGCTGGAACGGGCGGTCATCACCAAGGCGGGCGCGCCGGTCTATGTCGATTATGCCCATACGCCCGATGGGCTGCGCGCGGCCATCGAAGCGCTGCGGCCCCATACGCGCGGGCGGCTCATTGCCCTGTTCGGCGCGGGTGGGGACCGCGACGCGGGCAAGCGGCCGCAAATGGGTCAAGTGGCGGTCGACCTGTCCGACCATGTGATCGTCACCGACGATAATCCGCGTAACGAGGACCCTTCGCATATTCGCGCCGCCATCATGGCTGGCGCGCCCGGCGCCGAGGAAATCGGCGGCCGCCGCGCAGCGATCGCCGCCGCCATTGCGCAGGCCGGCGCGGACGATATCATATTGCTGGCCGGCAAGGGGCATGAACAGGGGCAGATCA
>DATEDR010000461.1:0-2459 GCA_035281605.1 Sphingobium sp. | reverse complement strand
CGGCGGCGCTTGCCGGCGTGTCGAGGCCAACGCCGTTGCCGATCCGGCCATCCTTGTTGGGATAGTTGGCGAGGACCAGCGCGATCCGGCGCTCCGCTGGCCGGGTGCGGCGCAGCAGGGCCCAGTTGGCGGCGAGGCGCGCGACGAACCTTACCCGATCGTCCAGCATCTTTGGAACGATGATGCTGCATTCGGTCCGCTCGTCGAAGCGCGCGGCGGCCTTGAAGGCGACGGCACGGGTCAAGAGGCGACCGTCCACTTCCGGCAGGGCGATGTGCATGGCGAGGTCGCGGGGGCCTAGGCCACGCGCGCTGGACTCCCAGGCCGACTGTTCGGCGCTGGCGAAGATCGTCTGCAGGATCGGGCAGTCGGCCTTCTCTAGAATGGACGGGGTCCGCGGCTCGCCCGGGGCCGAGGCCGCGAAGGCGGTGGCGTTGAGGATGATGTCCGGCGGAGCGGCCGCCATCACGGCGCGGAGGAATTCTACGGCAAAGGGTTCGCGCAGGGCCTTCACATGGACTGGGAGGACATTGAGGCCCTGTGCCTCCAGACTGGCGACCATGGCGTCCACGGCGTCCAGAGTGCCGGCGATCAGCAGCGCCCGGTAGAAGAGGAAGAGCGCCGTCGGCCTGCCTTCGACCCAGCGAGCTCTGACCTGCTCCAGCGCGGGATGGTCCAAGCCGGAAAGGTAGAGGCCTGCGTCTGCCACCGGAACGGGAGCGTCCGGCTCCCCGGCGTCCATCCCGGCGAGTCGGGCCGCGGCCTCGAGGAAGTTCAACGCATTGGCGATGCCGCCCTGCCGCAGATAGTCGCGCAAACCATCGCAGCTTTCCGGGGGCAGGGTGGAGGCGGCGTGCAGGTCCGGATCATCCTCCCGCCCATCGGCGATGGCGGCGAAGGCAATGCCCTTGTCTCGCGCAATATTGGCAATTTCATCAACGCCGTAAGGCCAATAGCTCTTACCCCCCAGCAACACGACGCAGACGAATTTGGCATGGGCGATGACCTTTTCGACATAGAGGTCGACCGAATAGGGATGCTTGAGCTGGAGCAGATTGGCGAGGCGAATGCTTGGCGCTCCTTCGCCCAGCGTTGCCGCCGCGCTGGCGAAGCAGGCCAGGTCGCTGTCCGCCACGGTCAGCAGCACGATGTCCCCCGGCGACTGGCCGAGGTCGATGGCTTCGTCCCCGTTCGAGACGGTGCCGGGCGTGGCGGTCAGCAGATGCATCAGGCGGGGACTGCCTGCGCGCGGAGGGCGGTTTCGATGGCGACGCGGTCCAGGCCGCGCTGCCCGATCACGACGAGGCGGGACCTGGGTTGCTCGCCTGCTTCCCACCGACGGTCGTAATGATGCTGGATGCGCGGGCCGACCGCCTGCACGACCAGGCGCGCCGGACGGCCGGCCACCGCCAGGAAGCCCTTGACCCGCAATATGTCATGCGCCGCGATCGTCCGGGCGAGGGCGTCCAGAACCGGTTCGGGACTGTCGAGTTCGTCCAGATCGACGATGAAGCTTTCGAAATCCTCATGGTCATGATCCTCTTCCGCATCATGATGAGAGGGACGGGCGTCGATCTGGTCCTCCACCCCGGCGTCCAGGCCGAGAAGAATCGCCGGGTCGATCCGGCCGTGGGCGGTGCGGACGATGCGGACGCCCGGGCGGATTTCCGCGCCCAGATCCCGTTCCAGCGCGGCAAGGCTGTCGGCGGGGACCAGGTCGGTCTTGTTGAGCAGGACGAGGTCGGCGCAGGCGAGCTGATCTTCGAACAGTTCCTCGATCGGGCTGTCATGATCGAGCGTCGGATCGGCGGCGCGGGCAGCGGCGAGCGCGGCTTCGTCATGGGCAAAGCGGCCTGCCGCGAGCGCGTCTGCGTCGATCAGCGCGATCACTCCGTCCACCGTGGCGCGGGTGCGGATGTCGGGCCACTGGAACGCCTTCACCAGCGGCTTGGGCAGGGCGAGGCCGGAGGTTTCGATGATGATGTGATCAGGCGGCACCGGCCGGTCGAGCAGGCGCTGCATGGTCGGCAGGAAATCGTCGGCGACGGTACAGCAGATGCAGCCGTTCGCCAGTTCGACGATGTCCTCGTCGGGACAGGCTTCATCGCCGCATCCTTTGACCAGCGAGCCGTCGATCCCGACATCGCCGAACTCGTTGATGATGAGGGCCAGTCGGCGCCCGCCCGCATTTTCGAGGATATGGCGGATCAGCGTCGTCTTTCCGGCGCCAAGAAAGCCGGTGATGACGGTGGCGGGGACTTTCACGGGAGTGTTCGGATTCATGGCTGCTTATCCTTGCGTTGCGAGGGCAACTTCGATCTCGTCGAAGCGCTTCCAGCGGTAGATGACCCAGCTCGTCAGCCAGCAGGCGGCGAACAGGCCGATGATGATGAAGCCCAGGCTGTTGAAATGGGCGCCAAGGTCGGCGGCGAGGCTCCAGATGCCGCCGGAAAGGCCCA
>DATEDR010000460.1:0-2484 GCA_035281605.1 Sphingobium sp. | reverse complement strand
CCCTGCCATTGCCCTTATCGGAGCCAATCCTGTCGTGCAAACCCTCCGTGATCTCGCTTCGCTCCGTACCGCCGTCGACGCGCTGAAAAGAGACGGAAAACCGCTGGCGCTGGTGCCCACCATGGGCGCGCTGCATGACGGGCATATGGCGCTGGTCGAAGAAGCGCGGCGCCATGCCGGGCACGTGATCGTGTCGATCTTCGTCAATCCGCGCCAGTTCGGGGCGAATGAGGATCTGAGTTCCTACCCAAGGCGAGAGGCGAAGGACGCGCAGATTCTGGCCGCGGCCGGAGTAGACATCCTCTGGGCGCCGGACGTCGATGTCATGTATCCGGCCGGCTATTCCACCACCATCTCTCTTTCGGGCGTGACCGACGGGCTGGACGGGGCCGCGCGTCCCGGCCATTTCGACGGGGTGGCGACCGTCGTCACCAAGCTGTTCAACCAGGTACAGCCGGACGTCGCCCTGTTCGGGGAAAAGGATTATCAGCAACTCGCCGTGATCCGTCAGATGGTCAGCGACCTCGACCTTCGCGTCGAGATCATCGGTGTACCGACCCAGCGGGATGAGGATGGGCTCGCCCTGTCCTCGCGCAACGCCTATCTCACCGAAGAGGAGCGCAAGGACGCGCTGGCCCTGCCGCGCGCGTTGGGGGAAGCAGCCCGGCAGATGGAAAAAGGGGCAACCGTGGACGCCGCGATTGCCAAGGCGATCGCCATGCTGGCCGCGCACGGATTCGATCCGATCGACTATGTGGCGCTGTGCGATGCCGTGACGCTGGAGCCCATGGCGGTCCTGGACCGGCCGGCCCGCCTGTTGGGCGCGGCGAAGCTGGGACGGACGCGGCTGATTGACAATATCGCGGTCGACCCCGCCTGACCCTGGAGCATCGTGCGGAAAGTGGGAACCGGTTTTCCGCACGATGCGACGACAGAGAATCAGTCAGAAAGGCTTCACGATCACCGCGACGACAATGATGGCGGCGGCGATGCCGGGAACCTCGTTGATGAGGCGCAGTCTCTTCTCGGTCAGCGGCCGCTGACCCCCGGCGAGCTTCTTCGCATAGCCAGCGATCCAGCCATGATAGCCGGAAAGCCCCAGGACAAGCAGCAGCTTCAGGTGGAACCAGCCGAAATTCCAGGCACCGATCTCCACCATCAGCATCAGGCCGAAAATCCACACCAGCGCCAGCGATGGGTTGAGGATGATCTTCAGCAGCCGGCCTTCGCGCTCGATCCATTTGCGATCCTCGTCGGACCCGACCGGGCACTGATGATGATAGACGAAGAAACGCGGCATCATGAACAGCCCCGCCATCAGGAAGATGACGAAGATCAGATGAGCGGCCTTCACCCACAGATAGGCGGCGCCAAGATAGGGCATCAGACAGTCTTCCCCTGTCGGACATGGGCAATCAGCGCCTCGACATGCGCGATCGGTGTGTCGGGCAGGATGCCATGGCCGAGATTGAAGATGTGCGGCCGGTTGGCGAAGGCGGCGCGAATATTGTCCACCGCCTCCTCCACCGCTCGACCCCCGGCGATCAGTGCCAGCGGATCGAGATTGCCCTGGACCGGGAGCCCTTCAGGAAGAACGCGGTTCGCCCAATGCGGATCTACCGTCTCGTCTACGCCGATGGCATCGACTCCGGTCCCGGCCGCATAGTCGGCAAGCTTGGCGCCCGCCCCCTTCGGAAAGCCGATGATCGGGATGGCCGGGTGGATCGCCTTCAACCTCTCCACGATCTTCCGATTGGGCTCGATCACCCACCGGTTGAACTGGAGCGGGGCGAGGCTCCCTGCCCAGCTGTCGAATAGCTGCACGGCTTCGACGCCGGCGTCGATCTGCCCGGCCAGATAGGTGACGGTCGCATCGACGATCGCATCGATTATCGCGCCGAAGCGGGCCGGATCCTGATAAGCGAGGCGGCGGGCGGCGCCCTGATCCTTGCTCCCTTGCCCCGCGACCATATAGGTCGCAATGGTCCAGGGACTGCCGGCAAAGCCCAGGAAGGTGACGGAGGGGTCCAGCGCCGCCTTCACCTGCCGTACCGTTTCATAGACAGCCTCATAGCGGCTGAAATCGGGTTTGAGCGCAGAGAGTTCCGTCTGGTCGAGAATGGGCGCGAGGCGGGGTCCTTCGCCGGCTTCGAACCAGAGGTCCTGCCCCATCGCATAGGGCACGATCAATATGTCGGAAAAGAGGATGGCGCCGTCGAAGCCGAAGCGGCGCAGCGGCTGGAGCGTGACCTCGGCGGCGGCCGGGCTGTCATAGACCAGTTCGAGGAAACCACCCTTTTGCGCGCGGAGTTCGCGATATTCGGGCAGGTAGCGCCCGGCCTGGCGCATCAGCCACATCGGCGGCGGATCAAGCCTTTCTCCCTTCAGGACGGAAAGCAGCGGCTTGGAGCATGGGCCGTTCGGAAGGCCGGCGTCGGGTCCCGTCATAAACTCTCTTATATAGATTCTTAAAAGGATGATGGA
>DATEDR010000459.1:0-2375 GCA_035281605.1 Sphingobium sp. | reverse complement strand
GGTCGAGAAGACTCGAACTTCCACGGCCTTTCGGCCACAACGACCTCAACGTTGCGCGTCTACCAATTCCGCCACGACCGCACATTTTCCGGGAACCGGCGGGGCCGGTGCCTTGGTAGGAGGCGGCCCTTAGCAAAGGCTCTGGCCCCATGCAACAACCGATCGTCATGCGCGTTTCCTTTTCCGAGCGAGGGTGGAATAGGAAAGGGAGCAGGCCCGTATGTCCGCCCGATTCTGGTTGTTCAGTCTGACAAGCGCCGGGGCGGCTTTGGCTGGCGGGTTGGGACTGGGCCTTTATGCCACCACGCCGCCGCGCATCGCGTTCGCGTATGAAGAGCCGGCGCCAACCCTCCACAGCGAGGAGGCCGCGCCGGATGGAAGCGGCTTGAACGGACCGGTGGAAATACGGTGCAAAGGCTGTGGCCCGACTTTGGCGCAGCGGCAGATGGCTTCGATGATGGGCAGCTGGGACGGCTACGACGACCCGATCGTGCGCGACTATCAAGCGCCGGATCCCGGAATGCCGGAGGAACTGCTGACGCAGCCTGAGCCGACGACGGCGGCAGCTCACCAGCTCCCCGCGACGATCGAACGCTTTGCGGCTGGCGAAGCAACCGCATCGCAGACGGTGCAATGGGCACAGGGTGGAGCAAGTCCTGCGATCGAAGGGCAGGCCGTGCCCTGAGGCCCGTCACCCCACGGCAGCGGGATGACGGATCACAGGGTTGGCGGCTCACTCTTACTCCGCCGCGACGACCTCTGCCGTCGCGTCGCTCAATGGGTGGGTGAGGCGGTTGACCATTTCCTTCGGGCAGACCTGCCAGAAATAACGCCGCCACCGGTCCCAATCGTCGAGGATGGTGTTCGACCATTTGCTGTCGGTCTTCACAGCATGCTCGGCGATCAGCGCCTTGAGCTGCGCTTCCCAATGGGCGCTTTCCAGCCGCTGCCAGACGATGCTTTCCGGGTTGGCCCGCGCGGCGAAGCTGCCGTCCTCATCCAGGATGAAGGCCATGCCTCCGGTCATGCCCGCGCCGAAATTGGCCCCGGTTCTGCCCAGGATGACGGCCGTGCCGCCGGTCATATATTCGCAGCCATTGGCACCGCAGCCCTCGACCACCACCTGCGCGCCCGAGTTGCGGACGGCGAAACGCTCGCCCGCCTGGCCCGCCGCGAACAGCTTACCCGCGGTCGCGCCGTAAAGGACGGTGTTGCCGATGATGGTGTTGTCCTTGCTCGACAGCGGACTGGAGACGGTCGTGCGCACGACGATGGTGCCGCCCGACAGGCCCTTTCCGACATAGTCGTTGGCGTCGCCGAAAACTTCCAGCGTGATACCCTTGCACAGGAACGCGCCCAGCGATTGACCGGCGCTCCCACGCAGCCGCACGGTCAGATGCCCATCTGCCAGCGTCGACATGCCGAACCGTTCCGTCACGGCGGCGGACAGCCGCGTGCCGACGGCCCGATGCGTGTTGCGCACGGTGTAGGTCAGCTGCATCTTCTCGCCGCGCTCGAACACGGCCTTGGCATCACGCATCATCTGCGCGTCCAGGCTATCGGGAACCTCGTTGCGCCATTCGGTCAGGCTGAAGCGCCGCTGTTCGTCGGGCGCGTCGACCTTGGCGAGGATGGGGTTGAGGTCGAGGTCGTCGAGATGCTCGGCGCCGCGATTGACCTGCTTGAGCAGTTCCGTCCGCCCGATCACCTCGTCCAGGCTGCGATAGCCCAGCCGCGCCAATATCTCGCGCACTTCCTCGGCGATGAAGGTCATCAGGTTGATGACCTTCTCAGGCGTGCCGGTGAACTTCTGCCGCAGCTTTTCATCCTGCACGCAGACGCCCACGGGGCAGGTGTTGCTGTGGCACTGGCGCACCATGATGCAGCCCATGGCGACCAGCGACAGCGTGCCGATGCCGAACTCTTCCGCGCCCAGGATCGCGGCGACGACGATGTCGCGCCCGGTCTTCAGGCCGCCGTCGGTCCGCAGCTTCACACGATGGCGCAGGCCATTGAGCGTCAGCACCTGATTGGCTTCGCTGAGGCCCATCTCCCAGGGCGTGCCGGCATATTTGATCGAGGTCTGGGGCGATGCGCCGGTGCCGCCGACATGGCCCGCGACCAGGATGACGTCCGCGTGGGCTTTTGCCACGCCCGCCGCGACCGTGCCGATGCCGGCCTGGCTGACCAGCTTCACGCAGACGCGCGCGCGCGGATTGATCTGCTTGCAGTCATAGATGAGCTGCGCGAGATCCTCGATCGAATAGATGTCATGGTGCGGCGGCGGCGAGATCAGCATCACGCCGGGCGTCGAATGGCGCAGCTTCGCGATGAACTCCGTCACCTTGAAGCCGGGCAACTGGCCGCCCTCGCCG
>DATEDR010000458.1:0-6909 GCA_035281605.1 Sphingobium sp. | reverse complement strand
CTGGCCGAACAGCGCCGCCTGCTGGTCGCCGGCGATCCCGGCGATCGGAATCTGCGCATCGAACAGCCCCGGCGCGGTAAGGCCGTAAATATGGGCATTGTCGTGCACCTGCGGCAGCATCGCCATGGGCACCCCGAACAGCCGGCACATATCCGCGTCCCAACAGCCGTCGAACACATTCCACAGCAGGGTTCGCGACGCATTGGTGACGTCCGTAGCATGGACGCGGCCGCCGGTCAGGCGCCAGAGCAGGAAAGTATCGACCGTCCCGAAGGCGAGTTCGCCCCGCTCCGCGCGAGCCCGGGCGCCATCCACCTGGTCGAGCAGCCACGCGGCCTTCGTCGCGGAAAAATAGGGGTCGAGCAGCAAGCCGGTGCGCGCGCGGACTTCCCCCTCGACCCCGTCCTGCTTGAGAGCGGCGCAGCGGGCGGCGGTACGGCGATCCTGCCAGACGATGGCTCGGTGGATCGGCTTCCCGGTCGCGCGATCCCAGATCAGCGTGGTTTCCCGCTGGTTGGTGATGCCGATAGCCGCGATGTCCGTTGCCGACAGCCCCGCGCGGGCAACGGCTTCTCGCGCGGTCGAAAGGACGTCGGACCAAATGTCCTCCGGATCATGTTCGACCCAGCCGGCCTGCGGATAATGTTGCGCAAATTCGACCTGCGCCGTGGCGATCCGCCGCGCCGCCTGGTCGAAGATGAGGCTGCGGGTCGATGTCGTGCCCTGATCGATGGCAAGGACGTGGGTGGCGGCCATGCGGGCAATCCTCCTTGTCGAACCGGGTCATTTCGTTCGCAGCCATTTGGGTATAGCAAGGGAAGCGATGAGCGGAAACGAAGCTTGCGGCGCCTTTGACATGCTGATCGTGGGCGGCGGTATCAACGGCGCGGGGATAGCGCGGGACGCCGCCGGGCGCGGCCTGTCGGTGCTGTTGGTCGAGCAGGACGATCTGGCCGGCCATACCTCGTCCGCCTCGACCAAGCTGATCCATGGCGGCCTGCGTTATCTGGAATATGGCGAGTTCCGCCTGGTCAGGGAATCGCTGATCGAGCGGGAGCGGCTATGGGGCATGGCGCCGCACATCATCTGGCCGTTGCGGTTCGTCCTGCCCCAGACGCAGTCGCCAAGGCCCGCCTGGACGGTGCGGCTCGGACTGTTTCTCTACGACCATATGGGCGGGCGCAAGAGGTTGCCGGCAACGGAGACGGTCGCGCTCGAAGGATCGTCTTTGGGCGAAGGATTGGCGGACCGGTCGGGACGGGGCTTCGTCTATTCCGACTGCTGGGTAGAAGACAGCCGGCTGGTGGTGCTGAACGCCATGGACGCGGCAGCGCGGGGCGCTCGTATCCTGACGCGCACCCGCCTGGAGAGCGCCACGCGCGAGGGCGGCGAGTGGCGGGCGCGCATCGCCGACGCGACGGGAAAGCGGGACGTGCGCGCCCGGATTCTCGTCAACGCGGCGGGCCCGTGGGTCAGCGACGTGATCGGGCGCGCGGGGCTGAGCAGCGGACGCGCGGTGCGACTGGTCAAGGGCAGCCATATCGTCGTGCCCCGGCTCTACGCCGGCGATCACGCGTTCATGCTGCAAAACCCGGACCGGCGGATCGTTTTCGCCATCCCTTATGAAGGCCATTTCACGCTGATCGGAACGACCGACCAGCCCTGGGAAGCCGCGCCGGCCAAGACGGGGATCAGCGAGCCGGAAGCGCGCTATCTGATCGAAACGGCCAATCGCTATTTCGCGCGGAAGATCGGGCCCGACGAAATCATATGGTCTTATGCCGGAATTCGCCCCCTGCATGACGACAAGGCGGCAAGCGCGGCCGCGGCGACGCGCGACTATGTGCTGGACCTGGACAATGACGGCCCGCCGCTGCTCAGCCTGTTCGGAGGAAAGATCACCACCTATCGCAGGCTGGCCGAACATGCGCTGAACTTATTGGGGGTGCCGGGGGCATGGACCGCGGGAGCAGTGCTGCCCGGCGGCGATCTGGGCGAGGATTTCGGCGATTTCGCCGACCGGCTGATCGCGCTGCGGCCCGACCTGCCTGCTGCGCTGCTCCGCCGTCTTGCTCGCGCCTATGGGACGAGGGCGCTCGTTCTTCTGGGCGATGCCCGAAACATGGCCGATCTGGGAGAGCTGTTCGGCGGGGATCTCAGCCGCGCGGAGGTGGATTATCTGGTCGCCAACGAATGGGCGCGGACAGCGGAGGACATGCTCTATCGCCGCAGCAAGCTGGGCCTTCACCTACCGGCAGAGGCCGCCGAGCGGATCGATCGTTACCTGCAGGTAACGAACTAGGGTCCTTTGTTCAGATCTTGCCGAGTTCGTTCCGGACCAGCAGCCGTTCCATGCTGGTGCGCCGAGGCAGGAAGCGTCCCGCCTCCTTCGCCTTCGCCCGGCGGAAGGCCCGGCGGGCCGACAGATAGGCGGGATCAAGCATGGAAAGCAGGGTCAGGGCCGCGGCGGTCTGGGGCCAGCGCAACTGGAAGAGCCGGCGTCCATATTGAATCCGGGCGCGCATGCCCCGCACCAGCCAGCCGGGAATGTCGATACCGAGCAGGTTACGCGCGGTCAGCAGCTGCGTCCGCATCGCGTCACGGGCATAGGGATTGGCGAACAGCCGATCCAGTTCACGCCACTCCTCGTCACCGAAGCTCTCGGCAAAATCTTGGATGTCGAGCAAATGACGCAGATCGATCCGGCCGCGCAGATAGTCGCGGCCCTTGAGCTGGTCGTGCAGCAGCAGGATGGCGATGCTGTCAACCGAAGAAGGCAGGTTGACCCTGCTGCCCGGCAGATCGACCGTCGTTCCTCCGGCGGTCAGGCGATGGTGATCGTAGAAGACGGTCCCCGAACTGCCATATTCGCTGTGAAGGTCGATCGTTGCGGCATCCTGCGCGCGGGACAGGACGACGGGCACATCGGTACGGAGCGCTTGATGATCGAGGGTGTAGCCGATGCGGGCTAGCTGGTCGATGACCGCGAAGAAGTGCTGGGGAGCCACCATCAGGTCGATGTCGGCGAGCAGCCGCGCGGCTCGTCGCGTCGGTTCGGCCGCCGCGAGCCAGGCCGTGCCCTTGAGCAGGATCGGGCGCACGTCGATGGCGTTCAGGATGGCGGCGGCTTCGTCAAGCTGCGCCAGCAGCCTGCGGTTGCGCTCCTTATTGCGCCGATGAATGTCCTTGAGGAATGTCCGGACGTCGGTCGGCAGCAAGGAAAACTGCCCGCTTTCGATCAACCGCGCGGCCAGGGCAGGACTGCACAGCGCCTTGTTGGCAAGGGCGATGACGCCAGTCCAGTCAGGCGCCGCGGGCATGTCCCCGCGCAGGTAGGCCAGCAGGCCACGCAGGTCGTCACGCCGCGCCATGGTCGCAAAATCCTTCCAGCAGGGCCGCTGCTTCGTCCAGATCGTCATAATGAAGTTCGCAGGTCCGCGCTGCGGAAACGGTCAGGATCAGCCTACCGAGCGTCCCCCGATCGACCTCGCCGGTCGCGGAGGCCGCTTCGGACAGGAGATGCTTGATCGACGTCGTGGAGGGGACGGGCTCCAGTCGCGCTGCGCAGCCTCTGGCGCGTCGCAATTTCACGATCCAGCCGACCTCCCCCGTTGCCTGCCGTCCCGACCCCGCCGACGCCAGGTAGCGGACTCGCTTATTGTCGGGCCGGGCATGAACCGCCGGATGGAGAAGATCGCCATATCGAGCCGTCATCATGGGCCACGCCCCCGATTTGATCGTCGGCAGGAAGGGCAGCCCCTGCACCCGGCCATCCTCATGCAAGAGGGTAATGTCATCACCTTGATAATCGAAGCCGTTTCCGGCCAGCCAGGAAATAAGCGTCGTCTTGCCCGCCCCAGGCCTTCCCGTCAGCAGCAGCGCGCGGCCATTGCGGTGCAGGCATCCGGCATGGAGCGCAAGCCCCGACCGGCCGTCGCCGATGATGTCCTGGATGATGCAGGCCTTGATCACCGGCCCGGCCTCGCGTGCCTGCAGCACCGACGCTCGGCCGCCATCCTGGCTCAGCAGCGTCAACCCATGGGCCGACCACAGGTCATAGGACGTCTCGGCCTCGTCGGCCGCTGTTTCAAGATGCGAGAACAAGGGCGCGACGTGCGCCGCCAGCGCGTCGTCATGATATCGCAGGAGGAAAGACTTTCCGGCCAGCGCCAACGACTGGGCCAGCGCCGGCGGAGAAGCCGGCGGATCGTCCAGGGCATTGACCAGGCCGGAATGAGACCATTGGGACAGGACGGCCCGGAGCATGGCGGAGGCGGGGCCGAATCCGCGATCCCCAACCTCCTCCGCCAGTTGCCGAAGGCTGATCCCCTCTTCCAGCCGGCATCCGATATAGCCGCCGATCTGGTTGACCTCGAACAGCGCCCGTCTGTCCCGCGACAGGATGACCGGCTGATCGTCTATGAACGTGATCGAGGTCCCGGGCGTCAGGCTCAACATCAGTTCCGGTCCCGGAAGGACCGTCCGGCCATTTGCCATCCGCCCCGCCCGTTATTTTTTGCCGTGATGCTTGTTGCCCGGGTTGCCGGGTCCCGTGCCGGGGCCGTCATTGATCGGCGGATTGCCAGGGGGCTGCGGGTCCGGCCCGTTGCCGACTCCGTTATTGCCCTTTGGTCCGTGGCCGCCACCGCCGCCGCCACTCGACGCGGCGATCGCCGCAGAGGAAAGCGAGGTCGAAAGCAGAATGGTTATCGCTGGCGGAACCGTAACAGCGAACCGTCCGCAGGATTGCAGAAAGCGGCGCCGGTCTTCGGTCGCGTTCAGGGGGGATTGATCCTCAACCAAGGGAAGCCTCCTTACGTCACGGGGATTGCTGACGCTAACATTTCTCCTGGACGGGCGCATCATGCCATGGTGGGCTATATCCTTGGCTATAGCGGCCAGCATTAAACTATCCCGCTGAAAATGCGACAGAATGGAGCGGCTCGCTGATGCAAAGCGCGTCTTCTCGCCGATCAGCCGCCCTGCTTTTCTTCCGGTTCCCGCGTCGGAGGAATGAAGCTCACTTGCGCCAGGCGCCAGGCGCGTTCTTCGCTGCCCGGCCAATAATGACGCGGATGACGGGCCTGGCGCGGGGCGTGCGTACCATGAACTTCCGCCCGAATAAGCCGGCCGGTTTCGCGCAGGCGGATGGAAGCATCGGGAAACTCGTCCTGAATCCGTTTGGCAAGTTGTTGTGCATCCTCCGACAGGTCCGCGCTCGACAGCGCGCGGGGCGCGCCGTCGACCAGTTCGGCGGTGGCGGAACGCAGGGCCTTGATCCCGTCGTTCAGGACATCGATCGATATGATCCCCGCCGCCACCGAGTCGGCCCACCACCAGCCGAGACCCAGGCCCAGTACGCCGAACAAGCCCGCCGCGCCCGTCAGCCAGTTCGCCTTGTTCATCAGCGCGTCGGTATGTAGCAGCTTGTCGTTGAGCTTTTCGGCGAGCGGCAATTCCTTGCGCCCAATGATCATCGGTGGGATGAGTGAATATAGCTGCGCGGCTATCATCAGCCAGCCCAGCCAGATGTCGTGCCCGAAAAGGACGATCGACCCGACGCTGGCATGTTCGGCGGCGCCCAGGGCCATGACCGCATTGTAGAGCAGCAGCGCGCCGACCGTCGCCAGCGCGACGGCGGCAACGAAGAAGCCGAGGCCGTTGACCCGCTCGAACCCGAAGGGAAAGCGGTCCGAGCGGCGACCCTTTCGTTCCAGATGCGCGGAAATCAGGAACATGATCGGCGGGACGAGGCCCAGCGTATCCTCCGCCCAAGCCGTCTTCATCGTCTCGCTCTGGCCGAGGACCATCCCCATGGCGACGACGATCGTGATCGTCCAGAAAATGTTCCAATATTCCAGCCTGATGGCCTTGTCCAAGACGGCTTGGACTTCATCTGGGACACTGTTGCCGCTCATTGCGCGCGCGCCTGAGCTGACGCGGCGCGACTTGCCCGCTCGACGGTCATCAGCCAGCGATTTTCACCATTGCGGACCGCGGCCTTATATTCGATCGGGTGATCACGGCTCCCAGCCACGGCGAGCGGGGGGCCGAAGGCGACGTCCGTACTCCAGGGACTATCGCGCAGGAACGGGCCGATGACCAGATCGATCCTGCCATCGTCCAGCGCCTGCAGGGCGGGCTCCGCCGTCATCGGACGAATTGCCGCCCTGGCGCCCGTCCGCTGTTCCAGCGCGGCGATGAGGGGCGCTGCCGCCTGCGCGGGGCCGATCGCGCCAACCTTAAACGTGCGCGATGACTCTATGCGGTTCAGCGTCCCTTCGGGATCGCGGGGCAGCGCCTCACACCCGGTGGCAAGGAGGCAGGACAGGACGGCCAATAGCAGCTTCATTACGCCGCAATAACGATAGGCGAAGCGCGCGGTTCCGCCTGTCTCTCCAAGCGGCCACATAGTACCAGAGGAAAGCCGTACGCGAAATTAGCCGTCGCCTTAGCGGCAGGTCGCTGTATAGGAGCATATATCACCCCGGAGGGAAACCCGATGCGACGCTCCGTTCACCTGTTGTGCCTGCTTCTCGTCGCAATCATCGCGGTGCCCGCTACAGCCCGGGACCGGGGGCCGCTCGTGCTGGCGGCGGCGAGCCTGCAGGAATCGCTCGGCGCGGTCGCAGATTCCTGGGCGGCGCAGGGGCATGATCGCCCGGTCTTATCCTTTGCCGCGTCTTCCGCGCTCGCCCGTCAGATCCAGGCCGGCGCTCCAGCCGACCTGTTCCTGTCGGCAGACGAACCCTGGATGGACGCAGTCGCGGCCGAAGGGATGGTGCGGCGGGGCACGCGCGTATCTTTCCTGACCAACCGGCTCGTACTGGTCGCCCCGGCAGGCCAGCGGCAACGTTTGACGGTGCAGCGGAATTTCCCCCTCGCCCGGGCGCTCGGCACGGGGCGGCT
>DATEDR010000457.1:0-2803 GCA_035281605.1 Sphingobium sp. | reverse complement strand
GGGACGCGCGCTGGGTGTCGGGTATGCTGGCGCTCGATGCGACGCCGCTGACCGAGGCAGTGGCGGCGATCAACCGCTATAATAAGGTGAAGCTTCGCTTGGCGGAGCGCATTGCCCCGCCCGTGCGCGTGACGGGCGCATTCCGGGTCCGCGATCCGGAGGCTTTTGCCCGCGCCGTTGCCGCAAGCTTCCATCTGAAGATTGAGCGGCCCGATAGCGCCACAATCCTGTTGCTTGCCCCGGTGAGGTAGGCAGGCGCGGCCATATAAAAATCTGTCGGGTATTTTCGCGAACCGGCGTCTCCCCACTGTCCCGCCCAATGGCGGCACGGGGGAGATGGTCAAATGTCTCGGTTTTCAGTATCTGCACTCTATCTGACCGGCAGCATCGTTGCCGCCACGCTCGCGGCCAGCGCACCGATTGTGCTTGCCCAGCAATCTGCCGAAATGGCCATCACGCTGCCAGCCCAACCGCTCGGCGCATCGGTTCGTGAACTGGCCCTGCGCTCAGGGCAGACGATCATTGTCGATGCCGACCTTGTCGCGGGAATCAACGGGCCTGCGCTCCACGGGGCGTTCACGGTCGAGGATGCGCTGGACCGACTGCTCGCCGGCACGGGTCTTGCCTGGACCCGGTTGGAAGGCAGCATCGTCATTCGAAAAGAGCATGTCTCTCAGCAAGAGATGGATGGGGGTGTTGGCATTGTGGTCACGGGCAGCCGCATCCGCGGGGCGCCGATCCCTTCGCCGGTCATGGTTCTCGACAACCAGGCCATAAGAGATACCGGGCTTGCCGATCTTGGAGATGTTGCCCGCAGCCTGCCGCAAAGCTTTGGCGGTGGGCAAAATCCCGGCGTGGGTTTCAACGTGCCATCGAGCACCGGCGGGAATGTCGGCGGTGGGTCGTCGGTCAATCTCCGTGGCCTTGGCAGCGATGCGACGCTCACCGTGCTGAACGGTCGCCGGGTGCCCTATGATTCGGCCCGACAGGGCGTCGATATTTCCGCTATCCCGCTTGCCGCTGTCGACCGGATCGAGGTGGTAGCGGACGGCGCATCGGCTATCTACGGATCGGATGCGGTCGGCGGCGTCGTCAACGTGATCCTCAAACGGGATTATGACGGCGTTGAAACCCGCGCGCGTATCGGGGGGTCGCCCGACGGCGGCAATTTTCAGCAGCAATATAGCGTGCTGGCCGGCAGCCGATGGAAGGGCGGCGGCGGCTTTCTGACCTATGAATATGGTCGGAACACCGCCCTCATGACCAACCAGCGAAAATATGGCCGGATCAGACCGGACCTGACCTTGCTCCCGGCCAGTCGCCGACATGCCGTGGCAGGAAGCGTCCATCAGGATATCAGCGACAATCTGACCATCGAAATCGATGGCCTCTATAATCAGCGGACTGGCAAATTTTCCTATCCCACGAGCACCGCCGCCAATCTGGCGGTCAGCCGCATCACCCAGAGCTATGACAGTTATACGCTGGCGCTGTCAGGTGCGGCGCGATTGACCCTGGGGCAGTGGGAACTGAGCCTGTCAGGAAGCTTCGGCAAGGGGCGTACCTATTTCCAGGGCGATACTTTCCTCAACGATCAGTTCGCAAGCCGGGCCTGGGGTCGCTATAATAATCAGAGCATCACCGGTGAAATCTCCGGCGACGGGCCGCTGTTCGCGTTACCCGGCGGGGACGCCAAGCTGGCCGTGGGCGCGGGCATCCGGGCGAACGACTTCGAGATATTCCGGGGTGTCGGCAACATCAACAACGTCAAACCCTCGCAGGACAGCGTCTATGCCTTTGGCGAGGCCAGCTTTCCCTTGGTCGGGCCTGCTCAGGCCATTCCCCTGCTGCGCAGCCTCAGCCTGAGCGCCGCGCTTCGCTATGAACGCTATCGCGGCCTTGCCGATGTCGTCACACCCAAATTGGGCATGATCTATGCGCCAAGCGATTTCCTCGACATCAAGGCGAGCTGGGGGCGATCCTTCAGGGCGCCCAGCTTCATCCAGCTTTATTCGATCGAACAGGCGATCCTCTATCCCATCGCAACCTTTGGCGGCAGGGGCTATCCCGCCGGAACCACCGCGTTGCTGGTGGGTGGGGGTAATAGCAGTCTCAAGCCGGAAAAGGCGCGCAGTTGGTCCGCCACCATGGCTTTGCATCCGCCTGGCATAGCAGGCGCATCGTTTGAACTCAGCTATTTCCACACCCGCTATGTCGATCGCATCGTCAACCCTATCCCGACAGCGGCGCGGGCGCTTGTCGATCCGATCTACGCCAACCAGATCATCTATGCACCGACGGCCCAGCAGCTGGCGGAGGCAATCGCCCATGCGGCGCAATTTCTCAACGGGGCAGGCGCGCCTTACGACCCGGCCAAGGTTGGCGCGATCATCAATCGGGCCAACGTCAATGCCGGGCGCCAGACGATCCGGGGCATCGATGCCCAGCTAAACTATCAGACCGACCTTGCCGATGGGAAAATGGGGCTTTCGGCCAACCTCACCTATCTCGACAGCGAACAGCAGATTTCAGCGGCAGGTCCGGTCGAACAACTGGCAGGGCGATTGTTCAACCCGCCGCACTGGCGCGGAAGGGGCACGATCAACTGGAGCAACGGCGCCTTCAGCGCGGCGGCGACGCTCAGCACCATCGGGGGCGTCAAGGATGTGCGCTCGACCCCGGCTCTGCGCATCGACGGGATGACGACGGTGGATATCAGCACACGGTACCGGTTCCACGACGGCGCCGGACTCCTCAGCGGTGTCGAACTGGGCCTCTCGGTTCAGAATCTCCTCAATCAGCT
>DATEDR010000456.1:0-5287 GCA_035281605.1 Sphingobium sp. | reverse complement strand
CGATCCACAATGAGGACAGAACGGACCTTCCGGCCAGCGCAGAGCCTCCAAATGCTCGCGGGCTTTGTCCTCATCGGTGAAGCGGGGCGCGGTGATGTCCATGCCCTATTTTATGCCAAAACAGGGCTTGCTTTGTCAAGTATATAATTGCCAAAAATTAGGCGCCGCCAGAGGCTTGTCAGGCGCGAAAAGAGGGTTGCGACGACCCAATGCCTGTCTGGCAGAGAAATCCGCTCCAAGGGCTTCTGAGAGGCAAATAGAGCCTATCGGCTTTTTCGCGCTTTTCTCCAGTCGCTTTTGAGCGGTTTGATGTGGGCGGCATGCACGAAGGCCGAGGACCAGCCCTGCCCCCTTCCCTCCTTGGGCGATGGTGGCGCAACCTGCCCAAGCGATCGACCGTCGACGCAACAGCGGCCACCCCCCCGCGCCGGCGAGAGCGTCGCGCGCTGTCGGTGCCGGTGGGCGCTTCTTCGCTGGCGTCGACGCGCCGCTTGCGCTATGGTCGCGACGCGAGCCGGGGCGCTGCACTTGCGCCCTTCGCCATCTTCCACCACCCGCAAAGCGAATGTAACCAACATCCATATTTGGTTACATCGTCATGTCCGCTATAGACCGGAAATGGCCGTATTTTCCATCTCTGCCGAACAGGCGCTGCTGCTGCTGGGACGGCTTGACGGGCGGCTTGCCTCCAGTCCTGCCACCGACATCTGGCTGGCGCGCGCGCGGCTCAAGGGGGCGGCGGCGCTGGCTGGGTCGGCGGGGGTGCCGGTCGGGGTCAAGGCGCTTCAGGACTGGATTTGCGGGCGCACGCCGCCGCCCCGACATAGCGAGGGGCTGAACGATCCGCTGTCGGTCGCCGCGCTGGTCCATTTCGCGCTGTCGGCGTCCGAAAGCGGGCGCGATCCGGTGGCGCGCGCGACGCTCAACATATCCCGTACCCTGCTCGACGATCGGAAGGAGGCAGCCCTGTGGGGCGCGGAGGATCTGGTGCGTTTCGGACCCGCCTGGCGCGCGGTGCAGGCGGCGATGGAGGCGCCCTACCCTGCCCCGTCGATCGCGGCCCTGGCGGAGCGTCTGCTGGCTGCACGGGAGGGATTGGCGGCGCCGATGGCGGAGGGGCAGCTGCTGACGACAGCGGATGGACGGCGGTTGCGCATCGATCCGCGGCGGGCCGATCTGGGCTGGGTGGTCGCCTGCCATCTCCCCGGGGCGCTTGAGGCGTCGGGACTGGCGCTGCGGCGGTTGCCCTCCTTCGTCGCGCTTCCGCGCTTCCTGCCCGCCGACGGGGCGGCTGTGGCGGGTCATCTGGTGGCGATGATAGATCGGCAAGCGCGCGAGGGGCTGGCGGAGCTGGACCGGATCGAGACACGGCTGCGGAGGCTGCCCGAGATGCTGGGCGTGACGAAGCGGAGCAAGGCGCCGCTGCTGATGCGGTTGGAACTGGCCTATCCGGGCCTCAGCCGCACGGCGGTCGCGCGGTTGCTGGGCATATCGCACCAGGGGGCGAGCAAGTTGATGGCGCAGGTCGTTGCCGGTTTGGCCGCTGCGGGAGCCTGAAAGAGGCTGAGGCCTGCGGTGGCGCGGGACCGGGCGGCTGGGCGCCCATCCCCTTTCCTTCCCACCAATATATCTCTGCCCTGGTTAGAGGGTTTAACAGGAATGTTAGAGAGTTAAGCCGCGCCCGAAGGCGGCAGGGACGGCGGAATGGCGCGAGTCGGGGCCTAAAGCCCGTTCCCGGAAGGTCGGTGCTTCGTTCCTGAAATGTCGGTCCTGCCGTTCCTGAAATGTCGGGGGTCCGTTCCCGAAGGTGCGAACCGCGTTCCCGGAATGTCGATGGTCGCGGTGAAGCGTGGCGTGAGGGCGGAGGATTGAATCAGTTTCTCCGGCACCCCGGTGAAGGAGGTTCAAAAGCTGTGGAGAAGTCGGCGGGGGAAGACCTGCGCGAGACGGATGGCGGGCGGAGATCTTTTCGACCCGACACTTCGGGAACGGGGACGCGGCGGTTCGCCAGTGCGTTTTCGTGTTGGGTGAACGGATCGAGCAGGCGCGCGGGGCCGCGGGCGCGCGATCAGAGACGGTGGCGGTTCTTTTCGTGGAAACGGCGGACGAAGCCGAGGAACGCCTTCTGGTAATTGACCGGCGTGCGCGCGGGATCGGCCTCCAGCCAGTCGCGAAATTCCTGATGGAGCGACTGATAGTCCCATCCGGGACATTCGGCGCGCAGCGTGGCCATCGTGGCGTCGGTAATTTCGCCGGCAGTGACGCGGGCGGACAGGCCGGTGACGGTGCGGCGGATGACGTCGCGGGCGTCGAACAGCGGCTCGGCTGAATCGCCGGGCGGGGCGACGGCAGGACGGAGCGGAGCGTCGGCGAGCAGGGTCGCGGTGGGCGCGGCTGCGGTTCGGCTTGCCCGGTCGGAGGGGGCGGATGCGCGGGCGGGCGCGTTGCCCGGCGTGCTGGCAGGCGTGCTGGCAGGCTCCGGGGAGCGCCGGCGCATCCGCACCGATGGCTCGCGCTTGCCCTCGGGCTGTTCGAGGAGGAGCGTGTAGCCGGGCAGCGGGTCGCGCTCGACAATCTTGGTGATCTCGAACTTGAAACGGCGATAGGCGCCTTCGGCCCCCGACTTTTCGAACAGGGTGGGCATCGAGATGGCAAAGCCCCCCTCCCCTGCCCCGCCGGCATGTTTGCGCGCGACCTTGTAGAGCCAGCGTTCGCGCCCGCCGGTAAGGTCGAAATAGGCGCGGTCGATCGACAGCACCCCGCCCTGCATGAGGACGCCTTCGTAGAACCAGTTGCTAAGCTCGATAGTCATGCCGCGCGACCGTTCGGTGCGCTCGTCGACCAGCTGGGTCCAGCCATCGAGCCAGCTGAACGTCGCTTCGCGGCGGTTTTCGGCGCGGATGTTGGTCTTGATCGTGGTGGAGACGAGGCGGTCGAGCGACTGGCCGAGCAGCTCATAAGCGCGGCCCGTGGTCGGACGGTGGATCGCGCGCAGCAGGTCATAGGGCATGAGGTGCAGCTTGCGCGGAATGTCGTTGAGGCCCCGGCGCGCCATGTCGGCAAGGACCGAAGCGCAGTAGATGAGGATGTCCGCGTCCCAGATGGTCGCCATGCCATAATCGGGATTGGCGGAGACATGGACCCAGGCCTTGCCGTCGGGGGAGGTATAGTCGATCGGCTTGACGCGCTTGGACTTGGCGAGGCTGAAGAAGGGGCGCTCCATCATCTCGCGCTGATCGCGCAGCGGCATGTCGGCGATATAGGGGAGGAACAGCTCGAACTGATCGGTGACCTCGGTCTTGCCGGCGCGGGTCATGGGCGGGTCCTGAAGGAGGGCAGGGGGCCTTTGCCGGCGGCTGCGCCGGACGAGCGAGGCGGGATTTTGGGAGTCAAAGGGCTTGCGGCTTGACGCGCGCGGCTGTTTCCCCGGGGAAACGACGGATGCGGGGAGAGAGGCAGGGCGTAGTGTTTCCCCGGGGAAACAGGCGCGCAGGCGTGGAAACGCGCATGCTCTGCGCGCCCCATGCTCTCGTCAGGATGATCCCCCCCGGGTCGCGTCATCGCTGCAGACCCAGTCCCTGCCGCTCCAGATGGGCGAGCGTGTCGCGCAGCGCGGAGGCGAGCGTGTCTAGGTCTGCGCCCGAACCCGCGTGAAGGCGAATGGTAATGCCCTGTCGGTTGACCGACTGCACCGTCAGGGCGGGGCGGCCATGCGCCGTGGTCCAGATGAAGGGTTCCGCCCTGGGCGTCGATTGCGCGGCCTGGGGCGCGTCGAGCAGGCGTTTGAGCACCTCGGCCGCCGGGATGCCCGGGGCGTCCATGGCGCGCCGTTCCTGTTGTGTCGAAGCGAGCCGCGCGGCCTCCGCCTCGATCGCGGGCAACGCCGCTGCATTATCGAGCGCCTGCGCCAGCGCATAAGCGGGCTTGAGCTGCACATCGGCGGGCGAGGCGAAGGCGGCAATGATGGCGTCGGGAATGCCCGAGACCTTGATCATCTTGCTGAGCCAGCCCTTCGACAATTTGAGCCGCTCTGCCATGCGGGTGAGGTGACTGCCATAATGGGTGGTCAGCGCCTCGGCATAGTTGCGGGCCCGCTCCAGGTCGGTGACGTCCTTGCGCGCGCGATTTTCGAGGTCGGCGAGCCGGAAGGCGGCTTCGTCGTCCAGCTGCGCCACCTGCGCCACGAACATCATGTCGGGATAGCTGTGCGCGCGCAGCCAGCTGATCGAGAAATGACGGCGGGTGCCGGCGATCACCTCATAATCATGGTCGGCATCGCCTTCGACCCGGCGGACGACGGCAGGAACCTTCTGCCCGCCCTCAGCAATGATGGAATCGATCAGCTCGCGGCAATTGTCGGACGAAAGATCGGCATAATGGCGGGCATTGCCGCGCCAGACCCCGACCTTTGCCGGGTCGAGCAGCAATTGCGTCACCTGCCGCACCTCGCCCGATGCGAGCCGGGCCAGTGCGGATTCGCGGCCCAGCAGGGTCGTGCCGCGCGCGCGATCGGCGCGCGCGAGGGCAGGGGAGGGCGTCGGCTCTTCCGGTTCGGCCGCTATCTGGGGCAGGGGAGGGGCCGGCGGCGCGCTGTCCGCTTCGTCCGCGAGAAGCGCCGCCAGATAATCCGATTGTTTACGCGCCATGATCTGCCCCCTTGACCCGAACCCGGTGATTCGGATAGGTACATAAGGTGAACATCAGCCTGTAGGACAGAGGATTATGCGGCATTGACGATGTCCTCCTCCCGCGCCGGCGTCACCCGGCCCCAACTCTGGCGCACCAGCGCCTCGATCTGGCCCATCGCCTCGTCCAGATTGGCGCGGCAGCGCTTGTGCGTGCGCGGCGTGCCGATCGGCTTTTCCAGTTCATAGACGGTCATCATGCGGAGCGCCGCGTGGCTGATCTCCGCACTGTCGAGGATCGGGATCGGCAGGAGGGCAGGGCCGAAGCTCTGCTCCATGATGGCGCGAACCATCGAATGGCTGGGATCATTGCTGTCGAATTTCGAACAGAGCAGGCGTACGAACTGATAGTCGACGGCGATGCCCGCGCCGCTCAGCTGCTTTATGACCTGATCCATCATCGACAGAAACTGGACGGTCGAGCAGAAGTCGGGCGTCGTCGCGGCCAGCGGCACCAGCAGCGCGTTGGCCGCCTGCATCACCGCCAGGCTGATGGTGCCGAGCGCGGGCGGCGGATCGAGCAGCACGACATCATAATGGCGGGCAAGGTCCATCAGCCCCTGCTTCAATTTCCGGAAGCGGGCGGCAAGGACGGAGCCGCC
>DATEDR010000455.1:0-3114 GCA_035281605.1 Sphingobium sp. | reverse complement strand
GCGCCACCACCGGCAGGGCGTCCCCGCCGTGCATCAGGTCAGCAACGCTGAGCAGCTTCGCTCCGAGCTTGCCGCCCGGATGATAGCGGCGAAAATCCTCCGGCGCGGTGCCGAGCATATGGGTGAGGCCCACCGCCAGCGCGTCGCCGATGGCGAGCGACAGCGTGGTAGACGTGGTAGGGGCAAGGCCGTTGGGGCACACTTCCTGCACCGGCCCATAGGCGATCGTCGCCGTGGCGTTGCGCGCCAGCGTGCTCTCCGCATTGGCGGTGAGTGCCACCGCCTTGATACCATGCGCTCTGCAGTAATGGATGAGGTCAGATAGTTCCGCCGTCTCCCCGGAATTGGAGAGGATCAGAACCGCGCTGTTCTTCTGAATGACGCCCAGGTCGCCATGGCTCGCCTCCGCCGCGTGGACGAAGACAGAGGGCTTGCCGATGGAGGAGAAGGTCGAGGCGATCTTCTTGGCAATATGCCCCGACTTGCCGATACCCGCGACGATCAGCGGGCCGGTGGAGGCATGGATGATGTCGAGCGCCGTCATGAACTCAGCCCCGAGGCTCTCGGCGAAATTGTACAGGGCACCCGCCTCCGCCACGATGGCGTCGCGGCAGATGGTTACGAGGTTGCCCGCAATGATTGGCTGACGGACGGCAAGCACGCCGGCGCGCTGCTCTTCAGCCTCCTGAATTTTAGTTACGGAAACGAAACGAGTAGGCATTTATTTGGTCTCCGTCCCTGACACTAGCGTCTGCCACGTGCAATGCTCCGCCCCGCATCCCACACCGGGCAGAATCCCCTTGGGTTGCAGCACTCACAGCTATGGTCGCCCATATTCGTGTATTCTTCTTAAACACCCCGGACCGCGTCCGTCCATCGGCTACACCCTGGAACGGGTGGTTCAGCCTTGTAGTAGAACAGTTTAGGGGGGTCAAACCATTAGCGTGCATTGCAACAAATTTGATGGCAACAGAGCAAAGGCCCATCAAAAAGATCAAAATCCCGCCCACCATCTCGCTTCAAGCGGACCAATACCCTAGACAGCGTTCCTGATGATCATTCTCACCTCCCGAGGCATGGCCGCCATCCCTTTCTTGTCCGCCCTGTTGGGAGACAAAGTCCGTTTTGTTCGCGGCAATGCGATGAACGCCGATGGTGTGGCGGTGGCGGGGTGGGGCCTCAAGCTATCGGGCAAGCGCGCACGTGAAAGAGCGGAGGGATCGGGCCTGCCCGCGCTGTATCTTGAAGATGGCTTCCTCCGATCATTCGGAACCGGCGACCGCTTCCCGCCGCTCTCCGTCGTGGTGGACGACTCGGGCATATATTATGACGCCATGAATCCCAGCAAGCTGGAGATGCTGCTGAATTCCGGCAAGGACCTGCTGGACGGAATCGACGGCGATGTTGCCCATGCCCGGCGCATGATCCTGGAAAACAACCTCAGCAAATATAATCACGCGCCCGCCCTCGCCCCATCGCTGTTGCGCCCCGATGATCGCGGACGCGTGCTGGTGGTGGACCAGACCTTCGGCGATCTCAGCATTTCACGGGGCGGTGCGCGAGCCGAAACCTTCATGGAGATGCTGGAGGCCGCACGCGCCGAAAATCCGGACGCCACCATCTACGTCAAGACGCATCCCGAAGTCAGCGCAGGGCGAAAAGGGGGCCATTTCGGGTCTCTGCGCGATAATGAACGCACCATCGTGATACGCGATGCCGTCAATCCGCTGAGCCTGATCGCGCATATGGATCGGGTCTATGTCGTGTCGTCGACGATGGGCTTTGAAGCATTGCTCACGGGAAAGCCCGTGACCTGCTTCGGACTGCCCTGGTATGCTGGCTGGGGCGTAACCGAAGACCGCCTGCCCTGCCCCCGGCGGCAGGCGCGACGATCCATGGAGGAACTGTTCGCCGCAGCTTATGTCCACTATCCACGATATCTGGATCCGGTGACGTGTCAGCGCGGCACGATCTTTGACGGCATTGACTGGCTGGTGCGCCAGCGCGCAGTGGATGCGCGCCTGCACGGTGCAGATGGCAAGGGGAGGATGATCTGCGTCGGGTTCCGGCGCTGGAAGCAGGCCAATCTCGCGCCCTTGCTCGCCCTCAATCAAGGTAGAACGATTTTCGTGAAAGATGCCCGGGCGGCGCGTGCGCTTCATCCAGGAGTGGGGGACCACCTTGTCTGGTGGGGGAGCGAAGCGCCGCCGGGCGTGGCTGAACTGGCCACCGAAAGCGGTGCAGGGACCATGCGGATGGAAGATGGCTTCCTTCGCTCGGTCGGGCTCGGTTCCGACCTGATCGCGCCGCTCTCCCTCGTACTGGACAACCAGGGCATCTATTTCGACCCTCGTCAGCCCTCCGAACTGGAAGTGATGCTTGTGGAAGGCAAATTTTCCGAGGAGGAGCTGACGCAGGCACGCGAAGTCCGGCGGCTGATCGTGGAACGCGGCCTCACCAAATATAATCTGGAGCCCCGAGCAAAGGCCGACTGGCCCAGCGGTGGCCGCCGGGTCATACTGGTTCCCGGCCAGGTGGAGGACGACGCATCCATCCGCTTCGGCTGCTCTGACGTCCGCACGAATGCCGGGCTGCTTCAGGCCGCGCGGGAGGCGTCCCCCGGCGCTTTCATCGTCTACAAGCCGCACCCTGACGTCATGTCGGGCAACCGCAAGGGCAAAATCGACCTCGACCAAGCGCACGAATGGGCCGATCATGTCGAATGCGGCGTCTCCGTCATCAGTTGCATTGCAGCCTGCGACGAGGTGCATACAATGACCTCGCTTACCGGTTTCGACGCCCTGCTGCGCGGCAAGACCGTGGTCACCTATGGCGAGCCTTTCTACGCAGGGTGGGGACTGACAACTGACCGATCGCGAGGCGGAACGGCATTGAGCCGGCGGAAGAGAAAGCTATCGCTGGACGAATTGGTCGCCGGCACGCTTCTGCGCTACCCGCTCTATTGGGACCCAATTTTGAAGGGGTACACGCGCTGCGAAGCCGTACTGCATCGGATCACTGAAGTACGTGACGGCCTCGAACAGGAGGGCAAGCTGAAAAATCTGCGCCTGGGCTTTACGCGTCGGCAGTGGCGCAAAGCGCGCATTCTGGCGA
>DATEDR010000454.1:0-16341 GCA_035281605.1 Sphingobium sp. | reverse complement strand
ATTCGTCGGCTAGCTGGCCAAGCTGTTCGGGCTTCAACGCGCGCAGGTCCGCGGGCCAGGTGACCCGGTCAAGCAGTGGCGTGGATGGGCGATCATTCATCAAAGACATAGACTCCCAAGCGCGCTAGGCCGTTCCTCCGCAAAGCGCAACGCCCGCCTTACGCCCCGCACTTGGCGCAGGTCCCCAATATCTCGATAACCGGCCGTTCGGGGTGAAATCCTTCCTGTTTGGCAACCGCCCGAACCTCGTTCGTGACGACGTCATCGTCGACATGGGTGGCTGCCTTGCAACTGCGGCAGACCAGGAAGATGCAGTCATGATGACAGCCGGGATGCGCGTTGGCGATATAGGCATTGGCGCTTTCGACGCGCATCGCGACGTTGTTGGCGACGAACAGGTCCAGGATGCGGTAGACGCTGTTGGGCGCCACCCGCTTGCCGCGCGCTTTGGACACGGTATCGGCGATGTCATAGGCGGAGGCCGGCTTTTCTTCCGTCGCGAGCGCGTCGAAGATCGCGGCGCGCATCGGCGTCCACTGCTCGTTTTGCGCCTCCAGCGTGGCGCGGGCCGCGTCGGCCAGCCTGGCGCCGGTCGGCTCGAGGTGATGGTGATGATGTTCGCCCATGGAGCTTAATCTATGCCGGGGTCGCCTTCGGGGCAAGGGCGCCTGTCAGCCGCGCCAGTAGATCCACGCCGCCCACAGCCACCCGCCGATCATCGCCACTCCCCCAACTGGCGTCACCGCGCCCAGCCAGCGCGGCCCGCCAAAGGCCATGGCGTAGAGGGTGAGCGCGAACAGTCCCGCCCCCGCGAGCAGCACCAGCGCCGGCCCGCGAAAGCCGCTGGTCAGGCTGATCGCCGCGACTGCGTGAATCAGCTGATAAAGGCCCCCGGTTCGCAGCCATTCCGCCGCCTGCGGGCTGGATGCGCCATGCGCGCCGAACGCGCCCGCCGCGATAGCGATTGCCGCCGACAGGGCGGCCAGGACTCCGATCACGTCTATTCCTCTCCATCGCCGCGAGCGATAAGCCGCATCCTCCGGCCAGGCCGGTACATCAGCTCCTTCGCCGCCATCAGATTGCCCTGCTCGCCCTGCACGGTAAGGCGTTGCTCGTCATTAAGCCGATATTGCCGTTCGACCTCTTCAATCTCGCTCTGCGGCACGCCCAGCGCGTCCATCGCCTGCACGCCCATGCAGATGGCCGATTCGAAAACCTCCCTGACCACTCCGGCCAGGTCCATGTCCTTGAACGCCAGCAATTGCCTGCGGTCGAACGCGCGCACCAGCAGGGCCGCCTGCGGAAAGGCTTCGGCGATCGGCTCCAGCACCTGCGGCGAAAATCCGCTGTCATCGGTGCAGAAGGCGATCAGCCGCGCCTCTTCCGCGCCCGCCCGGCGCAGCAAGTCGATCCGCGTGCCGTCGCCATAGTGGACCTTCATGTCGAAGCGACCGGAAACCTCGATCTGCGCAGGCTTCTTGTCGATCAGCACAAGCTCGAAGCCATGGCCCATCAGCATTTGCGCGACGGTCTGTCCGAACCGGCCGTAGCCAACGATGATCGCCGTGCCTCGCGTCGATTCGTCCGGACCCGGCAGGCCCGCCGCCGATTTGGGCCGGGCGAATTCCAGTTTTCGGGCGAAAAGCATGAGGAAGGGCGTGGTCGCCATGGAAAAGGTGACGATGGCGCTGAACAGGCTGGCCCCCTCCGGCGCGATCAGCAGCGAGTTTTGCGCCTGGGCGAAGAGGACGAAGCCGAACTCGCCGCCCTGGCTCAGCAACAGTCCTGTGCCGATCGCCTGCGTTCCCTCCATCCCGAAAAGGCGCGCGAGGCCGGTGATCAACGCCGCCTTGGTGACGACCAGAATCGCGGCCATGCCGATGACGAACCACGGGTTGGCGGCGACGGTATGCAGATCCAGGACCATGCCCACCGCCAGAAAGAAGAGGCCGAGCAGGATCGACCGGAACGGTTCGACGTCGGCCTCGATCTCATGACGATAGGGCGAATCGGCAAGCATCACGCCTGCGACGAAGGCGCCGAGCGCCGTCGACAGGTGCAGCGCATGCATCAGCGCCGCCGCCGCGAGGACGGTGAACAGGCCGACCGCGACGAACAGCTCGCGCTCGCCCAGCCGGCCGACGAACTGGAGCAATGGCCGCAGCAGGAATCGCCCGGCCAGCACCAGCCCGGCGATGGCCGCCACGGTATAGCCTGCCAGCATCCATCCCGGCGGCCCAGCGGCATCCGCCGGATTGCGGGAGAGTGCCGCGACGATCGTGATGAGCGGGACGATCGACAGATCCTGGAACAGCAGGATCGAAAACACCTTCTCGCCGAAGGGGGAGTTGATGCGTCCGCTGCTTTTCAGGCTGGGGAGCACCTGCGCGGTCGAGGACAGCGCCAGCGGCAGGCCGAGCGCGATCGCCGCGCCCCAGGTGAAGCCGGTCGTGAGGAAGATGATCCCGGTCAGCGCCAGCCCGCATATCACTACCTGCGCCAGGCCAAGCGCGAAAATATCGCGTTTCAACCGCCACAGCCGCGCCGGATGAAGCTCCAGGCCGACGAGGAAGAGCAGCAGGACGATGCCGATTTCCGCAATGGCGAGCTTGCCTTCCGCTCCGCCGACAAGCCCCAGCCCCTGCGGCCCCACCAGCGCTCCCGCGACGAGATAGCCCAGGACCGCGCCCAGGCCGAAGCGGCGGAACAACATGACGAACAGCACCGCCGCGCCCAGCAGGACGACGCCTTCGGTCAGCAGCAGGTCGGTGGCGGAAAGCGGCGGATGGTTCGCGGCCACGGTCGCGTCGGGCATCAGGCGTCCGCCATCCGTGCCGCCTCTGCAACGGCTTCGAAGCCTAGGCGGATGGAAGCGTGGCGCGCCGGATAACCCCGCGCCGGTGCCAGCACGGCCAGGCCGGGCCAGAAATCCAGATCGTCGCTCGTCCCCGCGAGATAGGCGGCCAGCTTGTCCCGCGCCTCGGCCAGTTCGGCGGTTGTCGCGCCGATCGCCTGCGCCGCCATCAGTGCCGCCGACGCCTGCCCCAGGGCGCACGCCTTCACGTCAAGCCCCAGCGCGGCGAGTCTGCCGCCTTCCATCCGAACGTCCGCCGTTACGCGCGACCCGCATGTGGGGGATCGTCTTTCCACGCTCGCCTGGCAGTCGGTCAGGCGCTTATGATGCGGGATACTGGCCGCCAGCCGAAGAATGTCTTTATTGTAGAGGGGGGCATTCATACCACCCCTTTAGGACAGCTTTTGGGCAGGAGAAAGGCCGCACCGGGCTATTGTCCGTAGTTTATCCGCAGCTTGGCGGCTGCTTGTGCTGCGATCCGGCGCGCGGTGTCGGTATCGGGTGCGAGGGCGAGCGTCACCCCCATGCGGCGATAGGGCCGGGTCGTCGGCTTGGCGAAGATGCGCAGGTCGACCTCGCCCTCCGCTGATGCCAGCGCCTCGGCCAACCCCTCGACGCGAAAATCCTCTGCCTCCCGGTCGGCAAGCAGCACGGCCGAAGCGGAGGAGCCTTCGAGCCGCACTTGCGGGACCGGCAGGCCCAATATGGCCCGCGCGTGCAGGTCGAACTCGCTTAGATTCTGGGAAATCAGTGTCACCATTCCGGTATCATGTGGGCGCGGGGACAGTTCGGAGAAGATCACATCTTCGCCCTTCACGAAAAACTCGACGCCGAAAATGCCGTAGCCGCCCAGATTGTCGACAACTGCCCGCGCCATGTCCTGCGCGGCAAAGAGCGCCCTGTCGGTCATCGGCGCGGGCTGCCAGCTTTCCTGATAATCGCCGCGCTCCTGCCTATGGCCGATCGGCGGGCAGAAGCTGACGCCCTCTCGCGATCGCACGGTCAGCAGCGTGATTTCATAGTCGAACGCGATGAACTCCTCGACGATCACCCGCTGCCGGTCGCCTCGCATGTTCGCGACCGCATAATCCCAGGCGCGCTCCAGTTCATCCACGCTCCGAACGGTACTCTGGCCCTTGCCGGATGAGGACATGACCGGCTTGATGACGCAGGGCAGGCCGGCGTGCTCAGCGCCCGCGCGCACTTCGTCCAGGCTTTCGGCATAGCGATAGCGCGATGTCCGGAGGCCCAGTTCCATTGCCGCCACGTCCCGGATGCGGTCGCGGTTCATGGTCATGATCGTGGCGCGCGCCGATGGGACCACCGTGATCCCCTGCGCCTCCACATCGGCCAGAACCTCGGTGCGGATCGCCTCGACCTCCGGCACGATATAATCGGGCTGGTGCCGATCGATCGCCGCGCGCAGCAGGTCGGCATCCAGCATCGAGAAAATTTCGAAACCGTCCGCCACCTGCATCGCGGGCGCATCGGCATAGCTGTCGCAGGCGATCACCTCGCAGCCCAGCCGCTTGGCGGAAATCACGAACTCACGCCCCAGTTCGCCCGATCCCAGCAGCAAGATCTTCGCCACAAATGCCATGTCCAGATCTTTTCGAATCGTCCTTCGTTCAAGGTCGACGCATGCGCAGGGCATCGTTCAGGCGTCAAGCGGCGCTCAGGGTTCCGCGCCTTCGTCCACTGGCTGGGTGGGCGCGATCCGAGGCGGCGGCGTGCCCTGGGGCGGGGCAGGCGGCGGCGGGCCGTCGGCCGGCTCGCCGATCGGCAGGCGGAGTTCGTTGGGACCGATGTTCACCGACATGCCCTCCCGCCCGATGTCCAGCGTCATATTGCCCAGGCCCGCGTCGATCGTCACATTGGCGATCGCGTTGACGAGGTCGCTGTCCTGTTCCTCTTCCGGCACCTCGGCGGGCTCGTTGATCGCGCCGCTCATGAAATTGCGCCAGATGCGGGCGGGCACGCCGCCGCCTGCCGCGCCGCCGGGCAGGGGGCTATTGTCGTCATTGCCGATCCACACCGCCGTCACCAGCCCCCCGGCATAGCCGACGAAGATGGCGTCGCGGCTGTCCTGCGTCGTGCCGGTCTTGCCGAACGTGCTGGTCCTGAGCGCCGCCGCGCTGCCCGTTCCACGGTTCGCCGCAGAGGAAAGAAGGTCGCGGATCATCTCCAGCTGATCCTGGCTGAAATGCCGTTGGCGGCTCATCAGCCGGCTGAACCAGCTCTGCTCCTCGGGGGGAAGGCCATGGGCCAGCACCGGATAGGCGCCTGCCGCCACCGCCGCATAGGCCTCGGCCAGTTCCACAAGCGGAATTTCCGACGTCCCCAGCGCCAGGCTCAGATCCTCCGTCAGCGGCGCGGTCACGCCCAGGTCCCGCGCGACCTTGATGACCGCATCGACGCCGACCTTTTGCGTCAGCCGCACCGCCGCGACATTGCTCGATGCCGCGAACGCCTGCCGCAGCGTGATCCGCCCGCGATATTTGCCGCCATGATTGGCGGGACGGTAGCTGCCCGTCGTGATCGGCCTGTCCTCGACGAAATCCTCCGGCGTCATGCCGGCGCGAAAGGCTGCGAGATAGACGAACAGCTTGAAGGTCGATCCGGGCTGGCGCTTGGCCTGCACCGCGCGGTTGAAGCTGCTTTTGCGGTAATTTTTGCCCCCCACCATCGCGACGACGCTGCCGTCCGGCTTCATCGCCACCAGCGCCGCTTCCGCCTTGCCCAGCGGGGCGCGGCGGATCGCCGCTTCGGCCAGGCGCTGCACCCGCCAGTCAAGCGTCGTCGGCACCGTCTGCGCGCCATAAACGGCGCCCGCCCGGTCGCGGGCTTCCGGCAGGACCCAGTCGGCGAAGAAGGTCCCTGTGGTCGAATCGGGCGTTTCCCGTACATTGAGGCGCGCGGGCGAGAGCCTGTTGCGCTCCGCCTGGGTCAGATAGCCCGCCTCGACCATCGCCTGCGTCACTAGCGCGGCGCGGGCGCGCGCGCCCTTCAGGTTCGTCGTGGGCGCCAGCCGGGACGGAGCCTTCAGCAGTCCCGCCAGCATCGCCGCCTGCGGGACGGTCAGCCGTTCGGGCTGGCGGCTGAAATAATGGAGCGAAGCGGCTCGCAAGCCATAGACATTGTCGCCGAAATAGACGTTCGACAGATAGCGTTCGAACACCTGATCCTTCGTCAGCCATGCCTCCAGCCAGAAGGCGATGAGCGCCTCGCGCAGCTTGCGGCCCATGGTGCGGTCGCTGGAAAGGAACACGCCCTTGGCGAGCTGTTGCGTGATCGTGCTGCCGCCCTGGGACGCGCCGTCCGACCAGAGATTGTGCCAGGCCGCCCGCGCGATCCCTTGCGGGTCGACGCCCCAATGGCTGTAGAAGCGCCGGTCCTCGATGGCCATGAAGGCCTGGGGCACATGTTTGGGCAAATCGGCGATCGCGACCGGCTTGTCGATGATGGCGCCGCGCCGGGCGATCAGATGGCCGTCTGCCGAAACCAGGCTGATGCTCGGCGGCGCGATGGGCTTTAGCGAGCGCGAGAGGGGCGCGGTGACCGCAAGCCAGCCGATCATGAGCATCATCAGCGCCAGCGACGCCGCGATGACCCAGCCCGCGATCTGCAACCGCCGCTTCCACGGCGTCGGCGGGGCGAAGGCGCTGGGCGGACCCGCGCCGAATTCGCGGGCCGGTGCGGTGTCGGGCGGAGGAACGGGCAGCGGGTCTCTCATCGGTCTGGCGAAACTGTATTATTGAAATGACACAGTCAAGAGCGTCCCGTCGCGGGACAATCTTCGATTAACCACGAATGGGACTGGTCGAAAAAGTAAAGAAAGCGTTAACTCGGCCATCATGCGAACACGTCCTCTCGTCCTGACGACCGAAGCCGCCCGCCACCCGTTCCGCCGGCGGCTGCCCCGCCACGTCCTTGCCGTGAAGGAGGCGACCGGCGCCCGAGCCGCTGCGGCGCCTTTGGACGACGACAATGACTGGAAGCTCTTCGTGCTGAGCTTCTGCGCGTTCTTCACGGCCTTTTACAGCTTCATATTCTAGCGCCGCCGTTCAGTCGCACGCCTTGTGCAGCGTCCAGGCGGTCCAGGCGCACGGCACGCACAGCACGGCCACCAGCAGCAACTGGTTGACAACCGACATGCCCGCAATGCTGAGTCCGATGGCGACCAGCGATCCCAGCACCATTGCGCCTGAATTGACGATGTTGTTCGCTGCCACGGTCCGCGCCGCCTCGCACTTTTCCACCGTGGTGGTGAGGAAGGCGTAGAGCGGCACCACGAACATCCCGCCGAAGGTAGCGACGCCCAGCAGGCAGGCCGACAGCGCAATGGCGAGCGGATGCGCCAGGAAGCCTTGGAGCGAGAGCATCCCGCCGCCCTCCGGCGGGGTCCAGAGGTCGCAGACGATGTGGAAAGCGACGATGCAGATGCCCATGCCGATCACCGATGCAGGGGCGTAGCGCGCCGACACATGCCCGCTCAGCAGCCGGTTGATCACGACGGATCCGATCGCGATGCCGATCGAGAATATGGCGAGGAACAGGCTGGCTACGGGTTTGTCGGCAGTCAGCACATTCTTCACCAGCGGCGGAAACTGGATGAACAGGATTGATCCAATCGCCCAGAAGACGCTGATCGACATGATCGCCAGATAAAGGCGGCGGATGTGCATGGTCCCGCGCACCAGCGCGATTGATGATCGAATGATATGGAAATCGATCGGCTGCCGCTCCAGCAAGGAGGGCGCCGGAGGCACTTCGCGGCCGGCCGCGTAACCGATCGCCGCCGTGATGACGATGCCGATCGCGGCGACCTCGACCGGTATGACGCCCGCCAGGATCGTGCCGCCCAGGATCGCGATATAGGTTCCCGCCTCGACCAGGCCGGTGCCGCCGAGCACTTCGTCGTCGTGCAGATGTTGCGGCAGGATCGCGTATTTGATCGGTCCGAAGAAGGTCGAATGAACCCCCATCGCGAACAGGGCGGCCAGCAGCAGCGGGATGGCGAGCGTATGGACCGCGACCCCGGTCCATATCAGGGCGAGCCCGGCTGCGCCCACCAGCATGATCGCGATCTCCGCCGCCTTCACGTACCGGATGATGACGGCCTTGTCCCGCTGGTCGGCCAACTGTCCCGACAGGGCGGACAGGAGGAAGAAGGGCAGGATGAACACGCCGGTCGCCAGCGCGCTGAACCATGTCTCCGACCGTTCGTCGCTATAAACGCTGTAGACGACGAACAGCACCATCGCGTTCTTGAACAGGTTGTCGTTGAAGGCGCCGAGCAGCTGCGTGATGAAAAGCGGCAGAAAACGTCGCTTGTTGAGGAGCCTGAGAGAGGCTTGCATAGGCGAGGGGGTCTTCTTCGCTGTGGAGGAGCGGAGCGGGGTCTAGCCTCTGCGGGACAGTCTGTCCAACACTGTGCGAGGAGCATGCGGGCTGCGCTTGTGCCGGGGCACGGACTGTGGCAGTTCGCCGCCATGCTGACGCTGCCCAATTTGCTGACGCTTTCGCGCATCCTGACCGTGCCCCTCCTGGTCGCGCTGCTTTGGCCGGCGGAGGTCGGCGCGCGCTGGACCACCGGCTATGCCTTCGCCTTCGCGCTCTACTGCCTGATGGGGATCACCGACTATTTCGACGGCTATCTCGCGCGCGCGCAGGGCACCGTGTCGAAACTGGGCGTTTTCCTTGATCCCATCGCGGACAAGATCATGGTCGGCGCCGTCATCCTGATGCTGGCCGCGACGCGGGATATTGCGGGCATCCACATCGCCGCCGCGATGATCATCCTGCTGCGCGAGATCGCGGTTTCGGGCCTGCGCGAATTTCTCGCCGGGTTGCAGGTATCCGTGCCCGTTTCCCGGCTCGCCAAATGGAAGACCACCTTTCAGCTGATCGCGCTCGGCGCGCTGATCCTCGCCGGGGCGGTGCCGCACTTTCCCGTCGTTCAGCTGGTCGGCATCCTCACTCTCTGGGCTGCGGCGATCCTGACGCTGGTGACGGGATGGGACTATCTGCGCGTCGGCATAAAGCATATGGATTGACCAATGGCCTCGCTCGATATTCTCTATTTCGCCTGGGTGCGCGAAGTCATCGGCCGGGATGACGAGCAGATCGCTCGGCCCGCGCCGGACATGACGGTGGCGATGCTGATCGCGGACCTCGCGGAACGGGGCGGCGGCTATGCCGAGGCTTTGGGCGATCCCACCCGGCTGCGCGCCGCGCTCGACCAGCGGTTCGTGCCACTCGACACCTCGATAGGCGACGCGCGGGAATTGGCGATCTTTCCGCCAGTGACGGGTGGATGAGCCGCGTCTCCATCCAGGCGGAGAATTTTGACGTCGCGGCGGAATTGACTGCGCTGGAGGCTTGCGGTGGCGGCGGGGTCGCCAGCTTCACCGGCATCGTGCGGGGGGAAGGGGGGCTCGCCGCCCTGGAGCTGCACCATTATCCCGCCATGACGACGCAGCAGGTGGAACGCATTGTCGCCGATGCCACGGCGCGTTGGCCGCTGCTCGGCGTGCGGGTGATCCATCGCGTGGGCCGTCTGGAACCGGGCGAGAGGATCGTCTTCGTCGGCACTGCCGCCCGCCACCGCGGCGCCGCGCTCGAAGCCTGCGCCTTCCTCATCGACTGGCTGAAATCGGAAGCGCCCTTCTGGAAGAAGGAGCATTTCACCGACGGCGCCGCTGCCTGGGTCGAAGCCCGGGCGGAGGACGAAGCGAAGGCGCGCGACTGGCAGCGCTGATCGCTGCTAGGCCGCCCGGGCGCTGAGCGGCGGACGATCTGCCGCCTCCCGCAGCAATCCGGCGAGCAGCCTGAATTCCTTCTCGCGCGGGCTGTTCTTCCGCCACACCAGGGCGATGTCGCGGTGCGAGCGGTCCGACTGCAACGGTCGCGCGGTGATGCGGGTATGATCCAATATCCCGCCCGCGATCGCCATTTCCGGCATGATCGTCATACCCAGTCCATTGTCCACCATCTGCACCAGCGTATGGAGCGAGGTGCCCATCATCATCGCGCTCGCCCGGATTTCGGGCCGGTTGCAGGCGGCGAGCGCATGATCCTTCAAGCAGTGGCCGTCTTCCAGCAGCAGCAGCTTGGTCTCGTCGATCATTTCCGGCGCGATCCATTCCGGCGGATCGCGCGGATCATCATGTGGAAAGGCGACATAAAGCCGGTCCTGAAACAGCAGTTCGCTGTCCATCTCCCCCATCGGGAAAGGCAGCGCGAGCAGCACGCAATCGACATTGCCGTGACGCAGCGATTCGATGGCGGCCTGGCTCGTTTCCTCGCGCAGGTAGAGTTTCAGTTCGGGTCGGTCGGCTCGCAACCGGGGCAACAGGCGGGGGAGAAGGAACGGCGCGATCGTGGGAATGACGCTCATCCGCAGTTCGCCGGTCAGCGGTTTGCCCGACGCTTCGGCGATGGCCGCCAGCTCCTCGGCTTCGCGCAGCACCCGATGCGCCTTTTCCACGATCCGGTCGCCCAGCGCAGTGAAGCGGACAACGCGCCGCGTCCGTTCGACCAGAGTGACGCCGATCAGCGACTCCAGCTCCCTGATGCCCGCCGACAGCGTCGACTGGGTGACGTAGCAGCTGTCAGCCGCCTTGCCGAAATGCCCCTGCTCCTTCAATGCAACCAGATATTGCAGTTGCTTGAGTGTGGGCATGTAACTGGACATTGATCGCCTTCCTCGATTAGAAAGGCGAATATAAGCAGGTCAACCGATCAATCCAAGCCATTTGGTGATCCCGAACAGCGACGTCAGCGTCAGGATGGTACCCACGGCCGTGAACAGCGTTTTTGGAGCGACATGGCGGGCCAGCATGGCGCCGAACGGAGCGGCCACTACGCCCCCGATCAGCAGGCCGACCGTGTAGGTGGTGAATGCCTGCCAGCCCAGATGCAGGATGAAGGTAAGGCTGATCGACATGGTTAGCACGAATTCCACCGTGTTGACGGTGCCGATCGTGTGACGCGGGCTCGATCCCTGGATCAGCAGGTTGGACGTGACGATCGGCCCCCAGCCACCGCCGCCCGACGCGTCCATAAACCCCCCGACCAGTCCTAGCGGTCCCACCCATTTCGGATCGCGGGCATGCGGCGGGAAGTGAAAACCGCGCCAGATCAGATAGACGCCGATAGTCGCCAGATAAATCTGGACGAAGGGCTTGATGGCCGAGCCATCAATGTTTGATAGCACATACGCGCCCGCCACCCCGCCGATGACCCCCGGAATGATGAGCCGCGCGAACAGGCGCCAATCGACGTTGCGGTGCGCGATGTGGCTGGCGGCCGACACGGCGGTTGTGAAGGTTTCTGCCGCGTGGACACTCGCCGAGGCGCGGCTGGGCGGAACGCCAAGTGCAAGCAGCAATGTACTGGAGATCACGCCATAGGCCATGCCCAGGGCGCCATCGATCATCTGGGCCCCGAAACCGATAAGAATGAAGGGCAGAAGTTCGCCAAAATGGGCGAATAGGATGTCACTCATTCAAAGGGGTCCCCGCTTGATTGTCTACCGCTCTGATTAGTATATGATGGCGCGCCAAGAAACTTTCTGTTTAATGGGTCAAAGTCGAAATAGCAGCCGATCTGGAAAAATCATCCTTTTGGGCCTATGTAGCGGAAACTAGGGTTTTCAGGGCCGCCGTCATGCTGCGCAATCTTATTATTTATCTGGATTCAGTCAAAGCGCGCGATCCCGCCCCGCGCTCGCGCGCGGAAATCCTGCTCTATCCCGGCGTATGGTCATTGGCGTTCCATCGCGTCGCGCATCGGCTGTACGGGGTTCGGCTCTATTTTCTGGCGCGGGCCGTCAACCATATGTCACGCTTTCTTACCGGAAACGACATTCATCCCGGCGCGCGCATCGGCAGGCGGTTTTTCATCGACCACGGCTTCACCGTGATCGGCGAAACGGCGGAAATAGGCGATGACGTGACCCTGTACCAGAATGTCACCCTGGGGGGCACCGATCCGGCCAACGGCATCGCCGGCAAGCGGCATCCTACCTTGGGTGACGGCGTGATCGTCGGCTCCGGTGCGCAGGTGCTGGGGCCGATCCTGGTCGGCGCGCGCGCTCGGGTGGGCGCCAACGCCGTCGTGACCAAGGAGGTTCCGGAGGGAGCCACCATGGTCGGCATACCGGCGCGGCAGATGTTGGTCGATGTCACCGCCTACCAGCGCGAATTCCTGCCCTATGGCACCCCTTGCAGCGATTGTTACGATCCGGAAAAGCAGAAGCTCGAAATTCTGCAGTGCGAGGTGGAGCAGTTGCAAAAGCGGCTTGCCGAGTTGCTAGAGGAGCGGGCGCGCAAGCCGTCCGGGCCGGATGACGACATTCCCCTGTTCAAGGAGCGCGGGCGCGCCTGATGACCAATGTGACGCCGTTCCCGTCGCACGCCGCCCTCGCCGGACAGACCGGCTTCGATCGCCTCGAACTGCAACGGATCATGGATCTTTATGGCCGCATGGTGTCGGCGGGGCACTGGCGCGACTATGCCATCGACCTCGGCCATGATGCCGCGATCTTCTCCGCCTTTCGCCGGTCGGCGGAACGTCCCGAATATCGCATCGAAAAGCGGCCGGCGTTGCGCCATCGCCAAGGCATGTGGGCACTTGTCGGCGAAGCGGGCACTATCCTGAAGCGCGGCACGGAATTACAGGGGATCCTCGCCCCCGTGGAGCGGCGGCTGCTCAAGATCGTAGGCGACTGACGACAGACCCTGCCGTGCGAGGCGGGCGAGCGCCATGGCATGCTGTCACGATTGATCTTCCTCCTCTTGCCTTCGGATGGTAGCGCGCGGGCAATTGAAGGAAGGAAATGCACCGATGACTCTGCCGCAGTTCGAAGGCCGTTTGTCCCTCCCGCTCATCGGGTCGCCCATGTTCATCGTGTCGCAGCCGGCGTTGGTCATTGCGCAATGCCGCGCTGGCATCGTGGGCGCCTTTCCTTCGCTGAACGCCCGTCCTTCCGGCTTATTCGAGCAATGGCTTCGACTGCTTCAGCAGGAACTGACGGACGAGGACGCGCCCTTCGCCGTCAACCTCATCGTTCACAAGACCAACGCGCGACTGGAAGAGGATCTGGCCCTCTGCGTCCAATATCGCGTGCCCATCGTCATTACCTCGCTCGGGGCCCGGACCGATGTGAACGACGCAGTGCACAGCTATGGCGGCATCGTGCTGCATGACGTCATCAACAATCGCTTCGCGCGCAAGGCCGTTGAGAAGGGCGCTGACGGGCTGATCGCCGTGGCGGCCGGCGCTGGCGGCCATGCCGGCACGCTGTCCCCTTTCGCGCTGGTGGAGGAAATCCGCGCCTGGTTCGATGGCCCGCTCGCCCTCTCCGGTGCGATCGCCACCGGTCGGTCGATCGCCGCCGCGCGGATGATGGGTGCCGACCTCGCCTATATGGGATCGCCCTTCATCGCCACCCAGGAAGCCAATGCCGACCCCGCCTACAAGCAGATGATCGTCGACAGCGGAGCAGCCGACATCGTCTATTCCGATCATTTCACCGGGGTGCACGGCAACTATCTGCGTCCCAGCATCCTGGCAGCGGGGCTGGACCCCGACAGCCTTCCCGCGGCGGCCGAGATGGATTTCGCAAGCGTGGCAGGCGATCAGAAAGCGTGGCGCGATATATGGGGCGCGGGGCAGGGGATCGGCGCGATTCGGCAAGTTCAGCCGGCCGCGACCTTCATCGCCGATCTGAAAGCCCAATATCAGGCTGCGATCGGCGCTTTCCGATCATAGAAAGGCGCGCAGTTCGGCCAGAAAACGATCGAACTGGTCATGATGCAGCCAGTGCCCCGCATCTGCGAACTCCACCAGCCGCGCGTCCTGAAAATGCGCGGCTCGTCCATCCTTGATCGGATTGGACGCCCAGCTGTCCAGTCCCAGGCATAGCAGCACCGGGCACGTGATCCGGCTCCAGAATTGGGGCAGGTCGCTCTCCGGCCCGCCTTGTGGCGGCATATCATGCAGATAGGGATCGAACTTCCAGCTGTAACTGCCGTCTTCGTTGCGGTTGACGCCATGGGCGGTCAGGTGCAGCGCCTGTTCGGCTGACAGATGGTCATTACGTTCCCGCATCCGCGCCACCGCCGCCTCCAGCGTAGGGTAACGCCGCGGCAGGCGCCGGGCACCCATCCGCCGCTTTTCTATCCACTCGCGCCATTCATCCGGCGTCGGAACGTCCGCCTTCTCGCGCAATCGCTTGGGAGAGAAGCCCAGCCCCTCGATCGCGACCAGCCGGGCGACCTTCTCCGGAAACAGCCCCGCATAGCGAAGCACCAACGACCCGCCGAGGGAATGGCCCACTATCGTCACCGGCTCGCGGCCCAACTGGTCGACCAGCTGCGCCAGATCATAGACCATGTTCGCCATCACATAGGAACCCTCGGCTGACCAGGCGCTGTCGCCATGGCCGCGCAGGTCCGGGGCGATCACATGATAGTCAGCCGCGAGCGCCCGCGCCGTCCAGTCCCAGCTGCGGGCATGGTCGAACCCACCATGCACCAGTAGCAGCGTCGGTGCGGATCGGTTGCCCCAGTCCAGATAATGCAGGCGGGTACGCAGCGATGTGAAGAAATGCGATGTGGGGCTGATCGCGGAAGAAGTGTCCATGCGCTCCTGCGGTCTGACGGGGAAGGCGTGCTTGATGTTCATCTTCCTTCGGCGAACTCCGCGCTGCTGGCAATCTGCTTCATCAGCAATGAAGCTGTTATACCAGCCTTTTCCCGAAACGGATGCGCTTATTGGCGGCCGCCCGCGTCGCCGCCGTGCCAAAACGGGAGAAAAGGGGGGCCTTGCCCTATAGCTCGCCTGGCCGCTGTGCCAGGCCGACGAGTCGATCGGCATGGCAGCCGCGTCGAGCCTTAGCCACTACCCGCGCCAGTTCCGCCTGCTTGAACGGCTTGTCCAGTCGCGGGCGCTTGGTGGCCTGAGCCGGGAGTTCGGCGAATCCGGTGATGATGATCACCGGCAGGTCGGGATGGCTTTCCTCGATGGCATCGGCAAGCTGCGCGCCGGTCATTCGCGGCATTGCATGGTCGGTGATCACCAGATCGACATCGCCGTGATCCAGCATGCGCAACGCGTCCGTCGCCGAGCTGGCCTGAAATACCGTGTGGCCCAGTTCCTCCAGCATCCCCGCTGTGTTGGTGAGGACAAGATCGTCATCATCCACCGCCAATATGACGAGCGGCTGCGTGCTGGCGGGCGCCAGCGGCTCGCGGGGTGGCACGACATGTTCCTGTTGCGCCAGCGCGGCGGTTGCCACCGGTAGCCATAAAGATACCGTCGTGCCGCGACCCGGCTCGCTCGCAATGATAAGCGATCCGCCGCATTGCTGCGCGAAACCATGGACCATCGACAGGCCCAGCCCCGTGCCCTTGCCCACGCCCTTGGTGGTGAAGAACGGCTCCCGGGCCCGGCCGAGCGTCGCTTCGTCCATTCCCTCGCCTTCGTCGATCACCGAAAGGCGGATATATCGGCCGGTCTGGAGGTCGGGCCGCTGTTCCTTCTCGACCTGCGCTTCGGCCCCTTCGATGATCAGCCGCCCACCGTCGGCCATCGCGTCGCGCGCATTGACCGCGAGGTTCAGCAGCGCCAGTTCAAGCTGCGCCGGATCGGCATGGGCCGGACTCATCGCCAAAGGGAAACGGGTCTCGATCGCGATGGTGCTGCCCAGCGTCGATTGCAGCATGTCGGCCATGTTACGCACCAATTCCACGCAGTCTACTCTGCCCAGCCGCAATTCCTGCTTGCGGGCAAAGGCCAGCATTCGCTGCGTCAGGGTCGCGCCGCGCTCCGCGGCTGTCATCGCGTTGTCGATATAGCGCGACACATCCGCCCCGGTCGCCAGTCGCTGCTTGGCCAGGTCCAGGCTGCCGACCACCACGGCCAGCAGATTGTTGAAATCATGCGCGACCCCGCCGGTCAGCTTGCCGATCGCGTCCATTTTCTGCGACTGGAAAATCGCTTCCCGTGCCTCCTCCAGCGCCAGCTGCGTTTCGCGCCGTTCGGTCAGGTCGCGGGTGATCTTGGCAAAGCCGATCAGGTCTCCCAATGAGTTGCGGATGGTATCGATGACGACGCTTGCCCAGAACCGCGAACCATCCTTTCGGATGCGCCAGCCTTCTGCTTCGAACCGCCCCTCGCGCTCAGCCGTTTCCAACGCTCGCGTGGGGACGCCGGCCATGCGGTCGTCCTCGGAATAGAAGCGCGAGAAATTCTGCCCTAAAATTTCCTCGGCCTTGTAGCCCTTGAAGCGTTCGGCGCCCGCATTCCAGCTCGTGATCGTGCCGACCGGGTCCAGCATGTAGATCGCGTAATCGGTGACGCTCTGGACCAGCAGCCGGAACCGCTCCTCGCTCGCCCGCAGCGCTTCCTGTGCTGCCCGCCGCTCCGTCAGGTCGCGCGTGACCTTGGCAAAGCCGATCAGGTCTCCCAATGAGTTGCGG
>DATEDR010000453.1:0-4237 GCA_035281605.1 Sphingobium sp. | reverse complement strand
CGGCTCAAGGCTGATCTCCACGTCAACGCCGGGCCGGACCGACGGCATCGCCTCTCCGCCGGGACGCAGTGCCTCTCCCGCGAAAAATTTGAAGATCTGCGCGGCGCGCACGACCTCTCCGGTCGCTTCGGCCAGGGTCTTGCCCTCTTCGCGGGCCAGCAGTTCACCCAGTTGCGCGCGCCGCTCGTGGATCAGGGTTCCGGCGCGGTCGAGCAGATCAAAGCGCTGCTGGGGCGTGCTGCGGCTCCAGGACGGGAATGCGGCGCGCGCGGCTGCAATCGCTTCGATCGCCTGAGCCGCGTCGGCGCGGGCAAAGTCCCCGACTATGTCGGCAGTATCGGAAGGATTGACGTTGGGCGCGGCGGTAGCGGCGGAAACCTGTTCTCCGCCGATCCAGTTGAGATGGATCTTTGTCATGGTTCAGACTCCTGCATGCGCGATGCTGACGACCGACATCTGCGCGAACTCGGTCAAGCCATCACGACCGAACTCGACTCCGAGTCCGGATTGCTTGGCGCCCGGGAAGGGCACGTGCGGGGCGAAATGCAGATGATGGTTGATCCAGACCGTGCCGGACTTCAGCCGTTGCGCCAGAGCGGAAGCCCTGGTTTCGTCGGATGACCAGATCGATCCGCCCAGCCCATATTCACCCGCATTCACATCGGCAACCACGCTGTCGAGATCGTCGAACGGCAGAATCGGCAGGATCGGGGCGAACTGTTCTTCCGTCACCAGCGGGCTGTCCGCGGCAATATCGCGCACGACGGTCGGCTCGACAAAGAAGCCGACGCCTTCCGGAAAACCGCCGCCCGCAATGACTTTGCCGTCGCGCCGGGCGATTTCCATATAATGGCGCGCCTTGGCATATTGCTGTGCATTTTGCAGCGGCCCGACGGTAACGCCCTGTTCCAGCCCGTCACCCAGCACCGCCGTCTTCGCAAGCTCAGCCAACCGGGCGGACAAGGCATCATAGATGCTGCGGTGGGCGTAAACCCGCTTGATCGCGATGCAGACCTGGCCGGCGTTGAAGAAGGCGCTGCCGAAAATCCCCGGAGCGATGCGTTCGACGTCGGCATCCTCCAGCACGATCGCGGCATCATTGCCGCCCAGTTCCAGCGTCAGCCGTTTCAACGTATCGGCCGCCGCCGCCATGACCTTGCGGCCCGTCGCGGTCGATCCGGTGAAGGAAACCTTCTGGACGTCGGGATGCGCGCTCAGCAGCGAACCAAGATCATTTTCGTCGATCAGCACGTTGACGACGCCGGGCGGAACCAGCGGCGCTGCGGCTCGACCCAGCAGCAAAGCCGAAACCGGGGTCGTGGGTGCGGGCTTCAGAATGAAACTGTTGCCCAGCAGAAGCGCCGGCGCCAGCTTGTAGGCGGCGATCAGCAATGGGAAGTTCCACGGCGTGATGCCGGCCACAACGCCCAGCGCGCGGTAGTGCACCTCGATCCGATAGGCTTCATCGTCCTGAACCAGTTCGGGTTCCAGCGCCATGTCAGCGAAAGCCCGCAGGAACAGACAGGTATGGACAACCTCCAGACCCGCTTCGGCGCTCGGCTTGCCCTGTTCCTGAACGATGGCGCGCGTGAAGGCGTCCGCATCGGCCTCGATCGCATCGGCCAGGGCCCGCAACGCCTGCTGACGCCGTTCGACAGGCAGCGCCGCCCAGGCCGGCTGGGCGCGCTTCGCCGCCGCGACGGCCTGCCTGGCCTGTTCCGGCGTTGCACGCGGCACCGAAGTCCACGGCGCGCCCGTAGCCGGGTTGACCACATCGAGCGTAACCGGGCCGTCGACCAGCGCACCATCAATGAGCATCTTGTAGGTCATGACCGTCCCTGCTTGTCCTTGATGATGGCTTCGATCCCGGGGCGAGCAGCTTCCCCGAATGTCTTGAACATCGCGGCGGTGGCCTCCGGCATCCATTGGGAGAAGGCGACGCCATAGCTCGGGCGGGCGGTCGTGCGCGCAAGCCATCCCTCGACGCGGGGCGAAGCGCCGTCGGACCAGAAAGCGCTCAGCCCGAGTTCGCCGATGCGCGCGACATAGGGAATGACGCAGATGTCGGCCAAGCCGAAACCGTCGCCCGACAGCCATGGCTGCTGCCCCAGCAACGCCTCCATCCGTTGGAAGAACGCAACCATCGCGCCCACGGCCGGGGGCATTTCCGGCGCCTGCGCGCCATGATGGATCAGGCTGGAGCGCAGACGGCGCTCCTCCGGATCGGGAATGGCATCCAGATAGGCCTGAATGGCCTCCGGCGGCCGCGACGACACCATGCCGCGGGTCAGCACCCCGTGCGAGAACACGCCCGTGACCTTGCCGTGCAACTTGTTGTCGACATGATGGATGATGGCGTCGGCCCGATAGGATTGCACCGCATCGGCCGAACGCAAGCGAACGCCTTCGAAAGCTTCGTCGATATAGTTGTTGATCAACGTGGATTCGGTCATCACCTCATCCCGATGCACCATCGTCGGCACGACATGATCGGGGTTGAGGCGGACATATTCAGGATCATGCTGCTCCCCGGCCAGCAGATTGACCTCCCGGGATTCGAATTCCTGGCCTTTCTCGGCCAGAGCCATACGGACCTTCTGGGAGCAGGTTGAATAGGCGAAATGATACAATATCGGTAGCGCCACGGGGCCGCTCCTTCCATGATGAATGATGGCGCTCAGGCGCCGGCGGATTCGTCTGCCTCGATCAGATCGACGCCAACCTTGTGACCCCAGTCGCTCAACTGCGAATAGGTCTTGGGAACCCAGCTATCGTCGTCGATATCGATCGTTCCCCAGGCATATTCGAGGTCCAGCCCTGAAGGCGATCGGACGTAGAAGGAAAAGGACTGGCAGTTGGGATGATGCCCCAGCGTCATGGCCATCGGCAGATCGCCGGAAAGCAGCCTGTCATAGGCCAGGCCCACCGCCGACATGTCGCTCACCTGCAAGGCGAAATGTTGCATCTTCCGCTTGGGTTTGAACGGCACCTCAGCAAAGGCGAGCGAATGGTGGCGCGGGTTGGCGTGCATGAACGTGATCAGTATCTGCGGCCGCCCCTCCTCTTCCGACCGGATATAATCGGACAGCTTCAGGCCCAGCAGATCGCGGTAGAAGGACAGCGCCTTTTCCCTGTCCCGCACGATCAGGACATGATGCCCCACGCCGTTCGGCTCGCCGACAAATCCGCCGGGCACCAGTGGTGAACTGAAGGGCTGCGCCGCCATCTTCGCCCCCCAGAACAGCTCCGTGCGCAAGCCATCCGGATCGTGTACAACGAAAATGTCCTCGACGGAACGGGCGCGACGCAATTCGTCGTCGCCTTCGTCAATCGCGTAGCCCGCCTCTTGCAGCTGCACCTTCAACAATGCCAGCTCGGCCGGACCGCTGACCTCCCAACCGATGAAGCTCACATCGTCCAGAGGGCCCTCATAGACGCGGATGCGGGACTCATAGCTATCGATGCGATAGACGTCCGCACCGTCGCTACCCTTTGCAGCCCGCATCAACCCAAGGGCGTCGACCAACAACTGCCGCCATGCGGCGCGGTCGGACACCTCAAACCCCCAATATCCCAAACTGTGAACAGCCATGACCCTCTCCCACGGCAGCCATCGCCTCAACGGCGCCTTCTCACCGTCATAGTCGCTCAAAAATGTTGCATCAATATAAAAATGAATATATCGTCATATTTAACGAGCAACGGTATCAATCAGCTGAGGATTGGAGAGGCGAATGGGTTTCGCGAATACACGCAGGCAATCGCTTTCATTACTGCTGCGTCGTTCGGCAAAACGGCATCGGGACAAAGTGGCGCTCGTCTGCGGAGCGGAAAGTCTGAGTTATTCCGCCCTTGACGATCTGGCGGATTCATTGGCCCGCGGACTCCGTGAACGAGGAATCCGTTCGGGCGACCGGGTTGCAATCCTTGCCCGCAACAGCCACGCCTTTGTGGCCGTGCGCTTTGCGGTCGCCCGGATCGGCGCCGTCCTCGTGCCCGTCAACTTCATGCTGGGTCCGGAAGAAGTCCGCTATATTCTGGATCATTCCGGCGCCCAGATGCTGTTCGTCGATGGAACGACCTGGGAGACAGGTTGCGCAGCCGCATCGCGCGGCCTTGAAATCTACGGCTTGCCGGGCGAGCATACACCGCCGCCGGAACAGGCATCCATCCCGTCCTGGACAGCAATCATGATGGACGGCGTCGCTGTGCAGGATGTCGCGGATGCGGGCGATCT
>DATEDR010000452.1:0-4199 GCA_035281605.1 Sphingobium sp. | reverse complement strand
ATAAAAAGCCGATTGTTGGTCCGCGGTCCCCGTTTGCCACGGCAGCCTCCGGGCATAAAGGGGGCAAGGCGGCCCCATTGGTCATCCCTCAGGCCCTCACGGTCAGCTTCCAACATTCGGCCGATCTCCAAAATCAGCCTTCAATCATTCCTGACACCGCTTGAAAAGCCCTAATCGTTAAATCCTCACTACAACCTAGCATGATGGACGAAGCGTGTCGCAGGAAAGACTGCGTGCACCTCACTCCCCCGCATGGAAAGCAATGCGCAGCGCTTCCGCCAGGCTCTTGACCTCCAGTTTCTGCATCAGATTGGCGCGGTGGATTTCCACCGTGCGTGGACTGATCCCCAGATCATAGGCGATCGTCTTGTTGGGCAGCCCCTCGACCAGCCCATCCAGCACGTCGCGTTCCCGGTCGGTCAGGATGTTGAGGCGCGCCCGTGCATCCTGCGCCCGCGCGCTGGCGCCGCGATCGGCGACAGACAGCCTTTGCGCCGCTTGGACACACCCCAGCAGCGCCGCTTTCTCGAACGGCTTTTCGATGAAGTCGCTGGCGCCTCCCTTCATCGCGGCGACTGCCATGTCAATATCGCCATGCCCAGTCATGATCACCACCGGCAGCATGATGCCCCGAGCGCGCAATTCGCGCTGCACTTCCAGCCCATCCATATCCGGCATCCGTACGTCCAGCACGACGCAGCCCGTCGGCAGGTCGGCCGCCGCCTTCAGGAAAGCGTTCCCGCCTTCGAACAACTGCACCGCATAGCCGCTCGTCTTCAGCAAGAAGGACAGCGATCGCCGGATCGCGTCGTCATCATCCACGACATAGATGGGATAGGGTTCGCTCATGCTCCGTCCGCCGCGTCCAGTGTAAAGTGAAAAGCCGCGCCTCCCCATGGCGACGGTTCGGCCCAGATACGCCCGCCATGGCCTTCGATGATGGTTTGGCAGATCGACAGGCCGACGCCCATCCCCGATGCCTTGGTGGTGGTGAAGGGCGTGAACAGCGTGCGCGACATGTCCGGGTCCAGACCCGGCCCGCTATCGGCCACGGTCACCTCGACGCGCCCCTTTTCCCCCGGCGCGGCGGACAGACGCAGAATGCGCGCGGGGCTGTTCGCCATGGCTTCGACAGCGTTCTTGATCAGGTTGATGATCACCTGCTGCAACTGGACGCGGTTGACCAGCACCTCGTCCACGCGCCGGTCGACGTGGATGTCCATGTCGATGCCCCGGCTGTCGGTGCCGATAAAGGCCAGCGCTGCGCCTTCCGCCAGCAGCCCGCGCAGCGGTTCAGGCTGGCGCATCGTCTCGCCGCGCCTGATGAACTCGCGCAGCGACCGGATGATCTCACCCGCGCGCAGCGCCTGGTTCGCGCTTTCCTCCATGGCTTCGCGCAGCAGCTCACGATCCAGCGGCCCTCCGGCATCGATCATGTCGCGCCCGGCTTCCAGATAGTTGGCGATAGCGGTCAGCGGCTGGTTCAGTTCATGCGCCAGCGCCGAAGCCAGCGTGCCCATAGCGGTCACGCGGCTTGCATGAGCCAGTTCGGCCTGCAGGTCGGCGACGCGCCGCTCGGCCTGCTGCCGCTCGGTCAGGTCACGGATGAAGCCGGTAAACAGGCGTCGTCCCTGATCATGGACCTCGCCGACCGACAATTCGATGGGAAAAACAGACCCATCCCGCCGCCGTGCACTGGTCAGCCACCCGATGCCGATGATCCGCTTTTCGCCCGTGCCGAGATAATGATCGATATAGCCGTCATGCCGCTCCCGGTCGGGCGAAGGCATCAGCATCGAAATATTCTCGCCCAGCACGTCGCTTTCGGCATATTGAAACATGCGCTGGGCAGCGGTGCTGAACGAGATGATATGGCCCGTCATGTCGATGACGATCAGGGCGTCCGGCACCGTTGCCAGGATCGACCCCAGCAGCGCCTGCTCCAGGCTGTGCTCGCGCTCGCTCAAGCCTTCGATTTCGTCGTCCGCAACCCCCATGGCGCCATCATGCCGCGTGTTCAGTGCGCCAGCAAGAGCGGCACTTGCGCATCGCGCAGCATGACCCGCGTGACCCCGCCGAAAACGAGTTCGCGCATCCGGCTGTGACCAAAGGCGCCCATGACGATCCAGTCAGGCCTCAAGGCCCGAACCGCTGCCATCAGCGCGTCCTCGACCGATCCATCTTTGCGCGCCTCGCTATGCAACTGCGATGGGATTGCGTGCAGCGATAGATATTCGCACGCGCGCGTCGATGGGAAAGCATATTTCCCCGGCTCCTCGATGATGACGACATGCACCTGCTCAGCCAGCCTGAGGAGCGGCACGGCGAGGCGGAGTGCAGTCGATGCCTCTTGCGACCCATCCCAGGCGATCAGGGCAACACCCGCCACGTTCAATGATTTCGCCGCCTGCGGAACAGCAAGCACCGGCGTCCGTCCCGCTAGGGCGAGGTCGGCGGCCAGGTTCAACGGATCGCGCAGATGCTTGCGCGGCTGTTCGGGCAGGGTGACGAGGATGATGTCAGCCAGCGTGGCCGCCGAAAGCAAGCCATGGACGAGGTCGCTTTCAACATGGACCCAGTCCCAGTTCACGCCCTCCCGGGCCAGCCGTTCTTCGACCCGGATGCGCATCTTTTCGTCAATCTCGCGCAACTCGGCCATGATTTGAGGGGCGACCGCCGCGCCGCCATACATGTCCGCGCCGACAAAGTCGGGCATCGACGTCACCTGCACGCAATGGATATGGCCGCTTGTCGCGCGAACAATGTCGCAGGCGGCCTGCAGGCGGCTTTCAAATCCCAGATCCTCATGAATGTGCAACAGAACCGATTTCATCGCACGTCTCCCGGCAAGCCATTGCTCACTTGCTACTGGTAGGCCAGGCACGGTCGTCCCTGCCATCAGGGATAGTCCTTATATGATTTTCCCCGGGGGAATCGGATTGAGGAGGAATGACTTGGACGACGATACGCCTTGAACTTGCCCGCACGCAGGCTTTCCCCAACGGATCGGCGGCCCGCTGCTATGTGATGCGCTTGCCGCTGGGGCCGGAAGGCCTGATCGACGAACAGGAATATCGCCGTCATCCCGAACTGGCGACGGTGCGCCGCTTCTGGCCCAATGAGCCCGATCATCATGGCTGCCTGCTGCACACCCCTTCGGGATGGGCGCTGTCCTACGAAAAGGGGGAGGAGGATGACGAAAAGATCTTCCGTCTGGACACCCACGCCATTCAGCCCGGCAGTTATCTCTCCCTGAGCGCGCCGAGCGGCGAGCGCCTTCCTTTCGTCGTGAAGGCGCTCGCGTCGACATGAACGGGTGGGACTACAGCCTGAAGCCGATCCCTACGCCGAAGACAAAGGGATCAAGATGCACTTTGACCCGCTGCACGCCGGCGGCGGCGGTGGTCAGGCGCGCCGTGGTATCGATGTCCAGATATTTGACGTCCAGGTTAAGGAAAACCTTGTCGGTCAGGTCGACGTCGACGCCCGCCTGACCTGCCCATCCGACGCTATCGGACATATGCACGCGGGTTGCGCCCACCGCGCTTGCCAGCGCGCCCGAAGCTTTCTCGTTATAAAACAGCGTATAGTTGATCCCGGCGCCGACATAAGGGCGGACCTTCCCTTCGGGCAGGAAATGATATTGCGCCGTCAGTGTGGGCGGCAGCACCCAGGTGGAGGCAAGCTTGCCAATCGCCCCGGTCGTGCCGGTCCGCCCGCTCGCGCAGTGCTTGGTGGTCGCCGCGATCAGTTCAAGGCCGACATGGTCGGTGGCCATGTAGGTGATATCGACTTCCGGCATCACGCTATTGTCGACCTTCACCTTCTCTCCCGGAAAGGCTGGCAGGACGCTGCCGCTCTTTTCATTGGGCACCACCATGATGCCGCGCAACCGCACCAGCACGTCGCCTTGAGCCGCCTGCGCCGGACCTGCCGCCAGTGCGCCGAGCGCAGCACCGCTGCACAGGATCATCTTGACCGTCATTGCTGTATCTCCCTGTTGTTGGAGATTTCGGTGTGACGTCATCGAAACGACGCGACATTGATTCTCCGCAACCGGCAATTTGACCTTTCGCAAGGTGCCGCCGCGCTGGTCGTGGGATCAAGATTCGCCATGTGGACCTATCATCCTGACCTGCTGACGCAGTCCGTGCCGCGCTACACCAGCTATCCTACCGCCGCGCAGTTCAGCGGTGATG
>DATEDR010000451.1:0-3330 GCA_035281605.1 Sphingobium sp. | reverse complement strand
AAGGCGCTGGAACTGTTCCTTCTGCACGCCCACCCATTTGTCGGCATAGGCGCGGCACTGGGCGCGGAATTCCTGGGGGGGAACCTCGTCCTTGTTCTGCTTCTTCTTGCGATATTCCTCCTCGATCTTCCATTCGATCGGAAGACCGTGGCAGTCCCAACCGGGGATATAGGGCGCATCCTTGCCGAGCAGCGACTGACTGCGAACGATGATGTCCTTCATCACCTTGTTCATCGCATGGCCCATATGGATGTCGCCATTGGCATAAGGCGGGCCGTCATGCAGGATGAAGCGCTCGCGGCCCTTTCGGCGCTCGCGCAGCTGGCCGTAAAGGTCCATTTCCTCCCAACGCGCGAGGATGGCCGGTTCCTTCTGCGCGAGCCCCGCCTTCATCGGAAAGTCGGTAACGGGAAGAAAGACGGTGCTCTTATAGTCGGGCTGGTCGGTCATGAAGGTCCGCGCGGTTAAGCTATATGCTGAAATATCCGCGCGGCATTAGGGGACGCGCGGCGTTCCCGCAAGGATTTGCCGCGCGGCATCGCAGTCCTTCGCGATTTGCGCGGTAAGCGCGTCGAGGCTGTCGAATCTGGCTTCAGGCCGCAGATACTGGATCATCTGCACTTCGATCCGCTGGTCGTACAGATTTTCGGCAAAGTCGAAGAAATGCGGCTCCAGCAACTCCTTGGGCGGATCGAAGCTGGGCCGGATACCCAGATTGGCGGCGCCGTCCAGCACCCTCCCATCGGGCAGCAGGCCGCGCACGGCATAGATCCCATAGGCGGGCCGCAGATAATGGCCCAGATCGATATTGGCCGTCGGAAAGCCGATGGTGCGGCCAAGCTTGTCGCCATGCTGCACCACGCCCTGAATGGCGAAGGGTCGGGTAAGAAGGCGGGTCGCCGTCGCGCAATCCCCAGCCTTCAACGCCTGGCGGATGCGGCTGGAGGAAATAACGTCCCCATCGGCATCCGCCACGGGGGGCACCGACTCCGCGCTCATCCCCGCCGCCGCGCCAAGCTGCGCCAGCGTCTCCACAGTGCCGCTGCGCCCCTTGCCAAAGGTGAAATCCCGGCCAGTGACGACGCCTGCCACACCCATGCCGTGCGTCAGCAGATAGACGAAATCTTCGGGATCGAGCGCGGCGAGATCGCGCGTGAAGGCGAAGACGAGCATGGCGTCCACCCCGGCACGGGCGAACAGCGCCTCGCGCTGGTCGAGCGTGGTGAGGCGGAACCAGGGCGTATCGGGGCGGAAAAGGCGCATCGGATGGGGATCGAATGTCGCCGCGATCACCGGGCGCCCCTCTGCCCGGGCACGCTCGACCGCGCGACCCACGACCGCCTGATGGCCGAGGTGAAACCCGTCAAAATTGCCGAGCGCCATGATGCTCACGCGCAAATGGGCGGGGATCGGGACGCCGCTTTCCAGCCGCTCCATGGGGCAGGCTATAGGGAGGCGACCCGCCGCTGGCAATGCGGCTTGATCAAGCGGCGCGGCGGCGGAAGGTGACGAAACTGTGGGCGGCGGCCTTGCCTTCGGCCGGATAGTCCCGGCGCGCGACCTCTTCCCAATCCGCCCCCGGATAGGGAATGGCGACATCGCCCTGCGCATCCAGATGCACCTCGGTCAGTTCGATGCGATCAGCGCGCGGCAGGAAAAAACGGTAGATCTCCGCGCCACCGATCACCATGACGCAAGGTGCGGCGGCAAGGCGGATGGCGTCGTCGACGCTATGGGCGATTTCCGCGCCCTCCCCGCTCCAGCCCGCATCGCGCGTCAGGACGATGTGGCGGCGGCCGGGCAGCAGGCCGGGCAGGCTGTCGAACGTCTTGCGGCCCATGACCATCGGATGACCCAGCGTGAGCGCCTTGAAATGCTTGAGATCGGCGGGCAGGCGCCAGGGCAGGCCGCCGTCCTTGCCGATCACGCCATTGTCGGCGCGGGCCAGGACCAGCACGATCTCAGGCGCTTCGCTCACAGTGTCAGCCGGGTGACATGGCCCATCTTGCGACCGGGGCGCGCCTCATGCTTGCCGTAGAGGTGCAGGTGGCTGGCGGGATCGGACAGGATCGCCTGCCAGTCATTGGCCTCTTCGCCGATCAGGTTGCGCATCTCCGCCCGCGCGGCGGCAAGGCCGGTGTCGCCCAACGGCAGGCCGCAAATGGCGCGCACATGGTTTTCGAACTGGCTGGTCAGCGCGCCTTCGATCGTCCAGTGCCCGCTATTGTGGACACGGGGCGCCATTTCGTTGAACACCGGCCCGTCGGCGCTGGCGAAGAATTCGAGCGTCAACACGCCGACATAAGCGAGCGCGTCGGCGACCTGCCGCGCCAATGCGCGGGCGGCTTCCACCTGCCCCTCGACAGCACCGCCGGCCGGAACGGTCGAGGTGGACAATATGCCGTCCACATGGACATTGGCGGGGGAGTTCCAGAAGCGAACCTCCCCATCGGCGCCGCGCACGAGGATGACGGAAAATTCCTCCGCGAAGGTCACGAAGCCTTCGAGAATCGCGCTCTGGCGGCCGATGGCGTTCCAGGCGCCTACAGCATCGCCGGGCTCGCTGAGACGCGCCTGCCCCTTGCCGTCATATCCCATGCGGTTGGTTTTGAGGATAGCGCGGCTGCCGATCGTGGCGATCGCCTGGTCGAGGTCGTCCAGGCTCTCCACCGAGGCGAAGGGCGCGGTCAGTCCGCCGAGATCGCGGACGAAATTCTTTTCGGCGAGACGGTCCTGCGCGACGCGGAGGGCCTGGACGCCGGGACGGACCAGGCCATGGGTGGCGAGGACTTCGACCGCGGCGGGATCGACATTCTCGAACTCGTAGGTGACGACGTCGACGCTGTCGGCGAAGGCGGCCAGCGCCGTGGCATCCTCATAGGGCCCCTGCGTCCAGCGCGGCGAGACGTCGGCGGCGGGGCCGCTCGTTTCGGGGGCGTAAATGTGGGTGCGATAGCCCAACTGCGCGGCGGCGATGGCAATCATCCGGCCAAGCTGGCCGCCGCCAAGAATGCCGATGGTGGAGCCGGGCGCGATGGTCGTCATCTTATTCGGGCGTGTCCGCTACGTCGTTGGTCTGCTTTTCCCGCCAGATGTCGAGCCGCTCAGCCAGCGCGGCGTCGGTTGTGGCGAGGATGGAGGCGGCGAGCAGCGCGGCGTTGATCGCGCCGGGCTTGCCGATGGCGAGCGTGCCGACCGGAACGCCGCCGGGCATCTGGACGATGGAAAGAAGCGAATCCATGCCCTTGAGCGATTTGGATTCGACCGGGACGCCGAGGACCGGCAGGCGCGTCATCGACGCGGTCATGCCGGGAAGATGCGCGGCGCCAC
>DATEDR010000450.1:0-6618 GCA_035281605.1 Sphingobium sp. | reverse complement strand
CCGACGACGCGGCCGAGAAGATCGCCACCGTCGGCGATGCCAACAAGTATATCGACGAACACAAGGGCTGATCTGCCCTTTCTCCCCGCACGGTCGCGCGTCGCGCGGTCGCAGAATGGGGCATCGACAGGTCCAGCCCCGCAAAGGCTGGGCCTTTCGTGATTTTGGAGGTTTAGCATGCGCCGTGTGGTTGTAACCGGTCTTGGCCTCGTCACGCCGCTGGGCGCGGATGTCGAGACGGTCTGGAAGAACATCCTCGCCTCGAAAAGCGGCGCGGGGCCGATCCGGCGTTTCGACGCGTCCGACCAGAAGTGCCGCATCGCCTGCGAAGTGAAGCCGGCCGACCATGAATATGGCTTCGATCCGGACAAGCGCGTTGATCCCAAGATCCAGCGCCAGGTCGATCCGTTCATCGTGTACGGCATCGATGCGGCCGGCCAGGCAATCGAGGATGCCGGTCTCACCGAGATGGACGAAGCGACGCGCTATCGCGCGGGCTGCTCGATCGGTTCGGGCATCGGCGGCTTGCCGGGCATCGAGAGCGAATCGCTGGTGCTGGCCAACAAGGGGCCGAGCCGCGTGTCGCCGCACTTCGTCCATGGTCGCCTCATCAACCTGATTTCGGGTCAGGTCTCGATCAAATATGGCCTGATGGGTCCGAACCATGCGGTGGTGACCGCCTGCTCGACCGGCGCGCACTCGATCGGCGATGCCGCGCGGATGATTGCGATGGACGATGCCGACGTCATGCTGGCGGGCGGCGCGGAAAGCGCGATCTGCCCGATCGGCATCGCGGGCTTTGCCCAGGCGCGGGCGTTGTCCACCAATTTCAACGACACGCCGGAAAAGGCGTCGCGCCCCTACGACGTCAACCGTGACGGCTTCGTCATGGGCGAGGGCGCTGGCGTGGTCGTGCTGGAAGAATATGAGCACGCCAAGAAGCGCGGCGCGAAAATCTACGCCGAGGTGATCGGCTATGGCCTGTCGGGCGACGCCTATCATGTCACCGCTCCGCACCCGGAGGGCAATGGTGGCTATCGCTCGATGGAAATGGCGCTGAAGAAGTCGGGCCTGAGCCTCGCGGACATCGACTATGTGAACGCGCACGGCACCTCGACCCCGCTCGGCGACGAGCTGGAGCTCGGCGCGGTCAAGCGGCTGTTCGGCGACAATATCGCGACCATGTCGATGAGCAGCACCAAGTCGGCCATCGGTCACCTGCTGGGCGGCGCGGGCGCGGTGGAGAGCATCTTCTGCATCCTGGCGATGCGGGACCAGATCGTGCCGCCGACGCTGAACCTCGATGAGCCAAGCGAAAGCTGCGCGGGCGTCGATCTGGTCCCGCACGTGGCGAAGGAGCGCAAGGTCCGCGCGGTGCTGAACAACAGCTTCGGCTTTGGCGGCACCAATGCCTCGCTCATCATGAAGGCGATCTGAGCCGGACATGCGGCGGTTTGGCCTTGGCATATTGCTGGTTGGCCTGGCCGTCGCGGCCTTCATCGCGTTTCGCTTCGTCCATGGCTGGACCGAGGAGGGGCCGGCGGCGAGAGATGTCACCCTCGTCGTGCCCGAAGGCGCGACGATCGCCGATGCGGCCGTGCTGCTGAAGCAGGCGGGGGCGGTACGATCGGCCGACGCCTTCCTCACGCGGACGAAGGTGTTCGGGCGCGGCAAGTCGATCAAGGCGGGCGAATTCCTGATCCCAAAGGGCGCCAGCAATTCGGACATCTTCTCGATTCTGCAGGGTGGCAAGACGCTGACCCGTCTCGTGACCATTCCCGAAGGCATGCCTTCGGTCCTGGTGCATGAGCGATTGATGGCGAACGATCAGTTGACGGGCGCCGTCGCCGTGCCCGCGGAAGGGAGCGTGCTTCCGGACAGCTATGCTTTCGACAAGGGAGAGACGCGCGCGGCTGTCCTGAAGCGCATGCAGGACGCGATGGCGCGGACGCTGGCCCAGCTATGGGCAGAGCGGGCGCCGGAAACGGTCGCCAGGACGCCGCAGGAGGCGATCATCCTTGCCAGCATCGTTGAAAAGGAAACAGGGGTTCCGTCGGAACGGCCCATGGTGGCGGGGGTCTATGGCAACCGACTGAAGACCGGCATGATGTTGCAGGCGGACCCGACCATCATCTACCCGATCACCAAGGGAAAGCCGCTGGGACGGCGCATCAAGAAGTCCGAGATCACGGCCGTCAACGACTATAACACCTATGCGATGACCGGCCTGCCCAAAGGGCCGATCGCCAATCCGGGCCGACTGTCGATCCTCGCGGTGCTGCATCCCGCGCAAACCAAGGCGCTCTATTTCGTCGCGGACGGCAAGGGCGGGCATATTTTCGCGGACACGCTGCAGCAGCATAATGAAAATGTGCGGAAGTGGTTCGAGATAAGACGCGCGCGCGGCGAGCTTTGAGGGCGGTTTCAGGCAGATTTTGCCGTTTAAGGACGCCTCTTCCTGATGGCGGACATTCGTCCCGCGGGCAAGCGCACCCAATGATCATCACACTAGCCGTGCTGGCGGCTGCCATTGTTGCGCTCAGTGGCTGGCAACTGACGACCAAAGGGAGCGGCTCATACTGACGTCACCCCGGCCTTGAGCCGGCGTCCCGCTTATTCATCTACCGTGCATGGACAAGAAAGCGGGATGCCGGGTCAAGCCCGGCATGACGAAGGGGCATTGGCTGGAAGCGGACCAAAAGCGGTCGTCAGTTTCACCTTCGCGCTAAGCCGTACTGAATTATTGAGGTGGAACGCCTACTGCGCCGGTGCCAAATCCGCTTTGAGTGACAGTGCGTCCGAACTTGTCGATATAGCTAGGTGCAGCCACTCCGGGGTGGTTGCCATCTGCGCCGCTCAAGCGGGCAAACACCAATGCCACATTGGCCGTATAGCAGCGCTTTGGCTTACCCGATCTACAGGCTGATGGGTGAACCGGAGCGTCAACGGGGCGCGCGAACAACGTCACGCTTTCTGCGCCGGAGGAACGGTTTTGCCGACCTACAGCGTCATGTATTTCAACATAGCGGTGACCATCGGCCCGTGCCATTTCGGCAGCGCGGTAGATCGCGAAATCTGCTGCGGTCGCTTGGCTATGTCCGCTGACGCCACCGGTAATTTCCCAGAATCCGTCCTTTGCAGTTTTGTTCTTAAAGCCGTCCCCACGTCCATCCATCGGGCCATAGCGACCGCTTTCATCATCGCGCGCGTAAGAGGTAGACGAAACACTCATTGCAAAAACGGCGACAAGGAGGGCGGCGCGCATGGTATTCTCCAACAAGGACGCGCATAGCAACTATCCGCCATTTCCTAAAGTCTGGTAACGATCAGAGCGGTTTTGAAAGCCGCCATTCCGCTAACCACCCATTCCGGCCCTCAACTACCGCAACTTGCCCTTGGCCGCGAGGTTGCGGGCGTAGAGCATCTGCGCGACGGCGATTGCCAGGATGATCGCCGGGAAGATCATGGTCGACGGCCCTTTCACCGCCAGCATGTCCGTGCCGAGGAAACTGTAGCTGAACTGAAGTAGGACGGCGACCACAGACAGCAGGAACAGAACGACCGCCGCGGCCTTTCGCATCAACAGGAGGATGGCGCCGAGCGTCCCTGCGCCCACCGCGACGGCATAGGCGATCCACGCCCAGGCGGGCATCTGGCTGAAGATGCGGGCAGTATAGGGATCCTGTCTCGCCAGCGCGGCAAGGTCGGCGGTATAGTGCAGGATGAAGGCCGCCACGCCGATGAGGTTCCATATGAGGAGTATCATGGCGATGATCGTGAAGGATCGAGATGCGATCATGCGTGTTCCCCTGACATGGCGCTTGAGTGGCGACGCTGAACAGGATCATATGGCAATGCACGGCGCCAGAAAAGCGGCGCCCAAGAGAGGAAGGCAGGATCATGCAGGGACGTTCCGTGCCCAATGTGACGCTCAAGACCCGCGTGCGCGATGAAAGCGTCGGCGGACCCAACCCCTTTCGCTGGGAGGATGTGGAAACAGGCAATCTGTTCAGGGGCAAGCGCGTCGTCGTGTTTTCTCTGCCCGGCGCCTTCACGCCGACCTGCTCTACCGAGCAATGCCCCGCATTCGAGCGGTTTTACGATGATTTCAAAGCGCTGGGGGTGGACGATGTCTATTGCATCTCGGTCAACGACGCCTTCGTCATGTTCCAGTGGGGCAAGCATCTGGGCGTCAAGAATGTGAAGCTGCTGCCGGATGGCTCGGGCGACTTCACGCGACGCATGGGCATGTTGGTCAAAAAGGACCATCTGGGCTTCGGCGACCGCAGTTGGCGTTACGCGATGGTGGTTGACGACGGCAAGGTCGTCGCCTGGTTCGAGGAGCCGGGCATCAACGATGTCGGCGAGGATGACGATCCCTATGGCGAGACCAGGCCCGAACCCGTGCTGGAATGGTTGAAGGCGAACCGGGCTGGCTGACCGGTCGCCGGCCGCGCCGATCATCGTCACGGCGTTGATGGGTGCAGCGGATTTCGCCTGGGCGGAGGGGCTGCGCAGGGCGCATTTCCCGCCCGAGCGCAATTTGGTGCCGGCGCATATCACGCTGTTCCACCATCTGCCGCCATCCATTCTTCCCGAACTGGAAAGCCGGATGCGGCAGATATGCGCGGGGCCCCCGCCAGCGGCGAAACTGGCGCGGGTGCGGTTATTGGGCCGTGCGGTCGCCTATGATGTGGTCAGCGAAGAGTTGCTGTCGATCCGGCAGGACTTGGCTGATGCCTTCGCCGGGTTGTTGATCCCCCAGGACGAAGCGACACCGCGATTGCACATCACGGTGCAGAACAAGGTCGAGGCGGCGCAGGCCCGGGCGCTGGCGGAAAGGCTGAGCGCGGAGTTTCGGCCGCGCCGGCTGGAGATTGCCGGCCTGGCCGCCTGGCACTATCGCGGCGGCCCCTGGGAGCTGGCGACGAAGGCCAGCTTCCGAGGATGATGCGGGGACGGGGAGACTCCATCGTCACCCTGCACGCGCTTCCCGCGTCCAAGGTGACGAGCGGAGCGATCAGGCTAGGCCAACTTCCTTGAGCGGCACCGACGCATCGGCGAGCTGTCCCTGGTCCAGGATAGCGCCCGACACGACATGGGCCCGGCCCTGGACATAGTCCTTGACCGCGTTCACGCAGTCGAGCGCGATCAGCTTGCCCCCCTTCAGATACAGCACCGAAAAGCTGCGGGTTGCCGGATCGCCGCGCAGGATGGTCTGATCATGGCCGGTCGAAAGGCCCACCGTCTGCAGCTTCAGATCATATTGGTTCGACCAGAACCACGGCACGGCATCATAGGCTTCTTCCTTGCCCAGAATGTGCTGCACGGCGGTCTTTGCCTGATCATTGGCATTCTGCACCGATTCCAGACGGATCTGCGCGCCACGGGCGAAGCGATTCGCATGGGAGGCGCAATCCCCGACGGCGTAGATGTCGGACAGGCTGGTACGGCAATATTCATCGACGTCGACGCCGTTCCCACCGGCGGCGCCAGCGGCGATCAGGGGGCCGGTTTCGGGGATGATGCCGATCCCAACGATAACCATGTCGGTTTCGATGCGTTCGCCGTCCTGCATGAGGACCGCGGTCGCCTTTCCGTCCGTCACCTCGATGCAGTCCATCTTCGTCCCGGTGCGCAGATCGACGCCATGGGCCCGATGCTCTGCCTCGTAGAAGCGGGACAGCTCCTCGCCAGCGACGCGCGCAAGCACCCGGTCGAGCGCTTCGAGCAGCACGACCTTCTTGCCGAACTTGCTGAGGACGGCCGCCGCTTCCAGGCCGATATAGCCGCCGCCGATGACGGTCACATGGTTGATCTGGTCGAGCTTCGCCATCATCGCGTCGACATCGTCGCGGCGGCGGACGGCGTGGACGTTTTCTGCATCGGCGCCGTTGCAGGTCAGCATGCGCGGGGAGCCGCCGGTGCACCAGATCAGCTTGCTATATTCGATCTGCTCGTCGCCGGCGGTGACGATTTTCGTTTGCGGATCGACCGTTTTGACACGACGGCCGAGCAGCATGTCGATCTTGCGGTCGTCCCAGAAGCTGGCGGGGCGGATCAGGATGCGGTCGAAGCTCTTGTCGCCGGCGAAATATTCCTTCGACAAGGGCGGTCGCTCGTAAGGCGGGTCCTTTTCGTCGCCGATCATCGCGACCGAACCTTCAAAGCCGAGCTGGCGCAGCGAAATGGCTGCCTGCGCGCCTGCATGACCGGCGCCCACGATCAGAACGTCATAATGGCTCATCCGCCAGCAATCCCCTCAATCCACGTTGGTGCCGTCATTGGCGCGCTTTCTACCCGCTGGCAAGAGGCAGGCCGATGAGATTATCACGCGCGAAGCGGCGCATGGGCTGTGGCGTTCTCATGGCAGGCTGTGGCATAGGCCGTGCCGAACAGAGGGGCTTGCGCATGACACAGCACGACATCCGGGATTCCGGCGCCGCCAACGGGCCGCATGGATCGCTTCCCGGGCTCGCCCTGGGGGCATTGGGCGTTGTGTTCGGCGATATCGGCACGTCGCCGCTCTACGCCCTGAAGGAAAGCTTCGTGGGCCATCATCCGCTCACCGTCGACGCGGCCCATATCTACGGCGTGCTGTCGCTGATCTTCTGGACG
>DATEDR010000449.1:0-8519 GCA_035281605.1 Sphingobium sp. | reverse complement strand
GCTGGTCGACTATGCGCGCACGGTGAAGCTGGGCGACGGATCGCAGCAGGGGACCGACCTCGGCCCCATCCAGAACAAGATGCAGTTCGAGAAGCTCAAGGACCTGCTGGCCGATGCGAAGGCCAGCGGCTGCCGCTTCCTGCTGGGCGGCGAGGTGGAGGACAAGCCCGGCTATTTCGTGCCGGTCACCATCATCGACAATCCGCCAGAGGACAGCCGGGTGGTTGCCGAGGAAGCCTTTGGACCGGTGCTGCCGTTGCTCAAGTTCAACGACATCGAAGATGTGATCGCCCGCGCCAACAACACCGAATATGGCCTTGCCGCTTCGGTCTGGGGCAAGGACATCGGCACCGCCCGTTCCGTCGCGGAACGCATCGAAGCCGGCACGGTGTGGATCAACGAGATCCACTCCTTCTCGCCCCATGTCGCCTTTGGCGGCCACAAACAGTCGGGCATCGGCATCGAGAACGCGCTGGAGGGTCTTAGTGAATATACGAACTCCCAGACCATCGTCACCAACAAGGCAGCGTGACCGACGCGGCTTTCTTCAAGGCCGCGTCGTGAGCCGTCCGCATCGGCCGCGCGGCAGGGGCCAAGAGGAAAGCGCGTGAGAGGCATGCCATGCCTTGCCGGAATGGGGTTTGGGCTGCTCATCGACATGTTGAGCAGCCCAACCGGGTCCATTCCTTCGATTTGCGCCTCCGGGGGATCGCTCGCAGGGCGGATCGGCATGCATTGGACGCTGATGCCCGCGGCACATGCCGGGATGCTGATCGGAGTCATCATTTGCGCTCTTGCACGCGGTTCCGCTGAACCGGCGCGCGTCGCGCTGCTGCTGATCTGGCAGTTTCTCTGCATCATTCTGGCGGAGGTGAGCGTCCTGCTGCCAGGCGCACCCGCCGCCGATCCGCTATTGGCGATGGCTGGCATGGCCATTCTCATGGCGCTGGCGAACCTTCCCATGGTGGAACGCGCTGTCGCGAGCGCGGTACAGACGAAGGGCCTGGTCCCATTGCGTTGGGCGGGACAGCTCGGGAAACTTTGACAGCCCTGGCGTCATTCTGATTCACCGGTCAGGGCGCCCGAAGCCTGCAAGACCCTGCCCTGTGCAACAGGCGTGATGCGTGCTGGCCCCCGCGTCAGTTCTGCGCGCTGAGCCCTGCGGCTGCGATGCCGGCAAGGGCGCATAGCTCGTCATTGTCGGAAAGATCGCCGGAGATGCCGACGGCGCCGATCGTCGCGCCGTCCTCATCCACCACCAGCACCCCGCCTGCGGCCGGGACCAGGCCCGCCGGCGCGATGGGGCCCAGGGAGGCGATGAAGGTCGGACGTTCGGCGGCCATCTCGCCGATCCTGCGCGATGACATGCCAAGGAACAGCGCACCGGCCGCCTTGCCGGTGGCGAGCTGGAACCGTCCGGACGAAGCCTTGTCCTGCCGCTCAAAGGCGACCGGATGCCCGCCCGCGTCGAGCACGACGACGCCCAGGGGCTTGAGGGCAAGCTCCTGCGCCTTGGCGAACGCGCCTGCAATGATCCGGTTGGCTTCACCGAGGGTGATATGGCCCATTATTTTCCTTTCGCGTGGGGAGTTGGTAAAGTCGATTTTCCGTGTCAGAAAGAGTTCTTGAATCCTTCCGCGGAAACCACGTCGGCCGCCAATATCCGCAAGGTGACCAGAGCGGCATCGTGGAATTCAGAGCTGGCCGAGCAACAGCAATCTTCAATGAGAAGAGTACGGTAGCCGAAGGTGAGCGCGTCGCGGACGGTGTGGTCGACTGCCACATTGGTCGCAATGCCATTTATGGCAATGGTGTTGATACCCCGTTCATCCAGATAGGCCCGCAGATTTGTATTGTAGAACGCACTTCCATTGTTGTGCTCGCAAACCAGGTCTCCCGGCTTGGGTCCCAGTTCCGGTACGACCGCCGCACTGACCGATCCTCGAAGCAGGGCGCCATGTTCCGCTGCCAGCCTCGCGGCCGGATTTGATGTGTCCTGCGGTGGATGATCGAGCACCACGTTCACAAAGATGACCGTTACGCCACGTTCTCGCGCGAATGCGAGCAGGCTGGTCATCCTGGGAATGAGTTCGAGTGCTTCCACTTGGCCAGCGAACATGGACCCGAATACGTAATCGGGGTTCGTAATCCCCGTCTGCCAGTGGATACAGACCAAGGCCGTTTCGGAAGGCAGGAACTTTCCTTCGATCGCCAGCTTGCTCGAGGCTAACAGTTTCATGGCTCTCTCACCTGTTCGTCAGTTTCGGGAACGATCTCATGTTGCGGCTCGTGCCGACAGGCCGCCATCTATCATCAGCGTCGTGCCCGATGTGTAGGCGGATTTCGGCGAAGCGAGGAACACCACCGCAGCGGCGATCTCGTCTACTGTTGCAGCGCGCTCAAACGGCAGTTCGGCGCTGCTTTTGTTGAGCGTCCGTTGAAGGGCAACAAGCCGCTCGGTGGCGACCGGACCGGGGCTGACCCCGAGAACACGCACGCCGTGCTTGTGACTATCGCTGCCCAGGGACATGGTGAAGGCAGTCAGCGCGGCATTGCCAGTCACCCCGCAGATATAAGACGGATCGCGTATCTGACTGGCTGCGCCGAGCATGTTCACGATAACCCCGGCGCCGCGCGCTTTCATCGACGCAAAGATCGGACGCGTAAGGTTGATATAGCCGAATATTTTAAGGTCCCAGGCCGCGCGCCAGCTTGCCTCGCCGATCTCCTCCAGCCGCCCGGCGGGTATTGCGCCGGCATTGTTGACCAGAATATCCACATTCCCGCAGGATTGCGCCAAACGTTCGATTTCCTCGCTCCGGGCAAGGTCGGCGACGAAGGCTTTTGCGTTACGGCCGGTCTCGGCATGGATCTCACAAGCCAGACGATCGAGCTTTTCCGCCGTGCGGGATACCAGGATCACATCGCAGCCTTCGCGGGCGAGGGCCCAGGCCGTAGCCGCACCAATTCCCTGCGAAGCGCCGGTGACGAGCGCCAGTTGGCCCGCAAGTCCCATGTCCATCTTTTGTCACCCTTCCCAAAGCCCGCCGACTCTTTCGCACAAGAATTTCATGCGAAGATCTTGCCCGGATTGAACAGATTTTTGGGATCAAGAGCCGCCTTGATGGATCGCATCAGCTCGACCGACTCGCCCAGTTCCTGAGCCAGAAATTCCTGTTTTCCGATCCCGATTCCATGCTCGCCGGTGCATGTGCCATCCATGGACAGCGCCCGCTCGACCATGTTCCGGTTGAGCCGTTCGGCTTCGGCGAACTCATTCTCAGCATTGGGGTCGATGATGAAGATCACATGGAAATTGCCGTCGCCGACATGCCCCACAATCGGCGCTGGCAGGGACGATTGGCTGAGCTCGGCCTTGGTTTCCAGGATGCAATCGGTCAGGCGGCTGATCGGTACGCACACATCCGTCGTAAGGCCGACGCAGCCTTTCCGCAGTGCCAGTGCAGCATAATAGGCCTCATGCCGCGCCCGCGAGAGCCGGGAGCGCTCCTCGGGCTTGTGCGCCCAGCGGAAGGGGCCGCCGCCATTGGCGGTGGCGAGCTGGTCGACCTGCTCGATCTGTTCCTTCACATGCGCTGGCGAGCCGTGGAATTCGAAGAACAAGGTCGGTAGCTCGGGTTCGCCAAGCTTGGAACGGAGATTGACCGCGCGCATCTGGACTTCGTCGAGAAGCTCGACCCGCGCCAGCGGAATGCCGATCTGGAGTGACTGAACGACCGTCGAAACCGCGCCCTCCAACGTCGCGAAGCTGCACGTCGCGGCCGAGACGACCTCCGGGATGCCGTGCAGGCGCAGCGTGATTTCCGTGATGATGCCGAGCGTGCCCTCGGCCCCGATGAACAGCCGGGTGAGGTCGTAACCGGCGGCGGACTTGCGCGCCCGCCGCGCGGTGCGGATGTCCCTGCCGTCGGGGGTGACGACGCGAAGAGCGAGGACCGCTTCCCGCATCGTCCCATAGCGCACGGCGTTCGTGCCCGAAGCACGGGTCGAGGCCATGCCGCCGATGGTCGCATTGGCCCCGGGGTCGATCGGGAAGAAGAGGCCCTGGTCGCGCAGATAATCATTGAGTTGCTCGCGGCGAACGCCGGGCTCAACGACACAATCGAGATCTTCGGCATGCACTTCGAGGATGCGGTCCATCTGCGACATGTCGACTGACACGCCGCCGCACAGGGCCGTCGTCTGTCCCTCCACGCTTGTGCCTGCGCCATAGGGAATGAGCGGCACTTCAAAGCGATTGCAGAGCCGCACGAGTTCGACGACTTCCGCGGTTGAGCGGGGGAAGACCACGGCGTCCGGCAGCAGCGTCGGATAATGGCTTTCGCTGGCGCCATGATGCTCGCGCACGGCCTGAGCAAAGCTGGTGCGCTCACCGAAAAGGCGCTGAAGATCTTCGGCAAAGCCGGCGGGCAAGGGGACGGACTTCTGGATGGGCGCGTTCATTACTTTGCCTTTCCCTTGGAGCCTGCATTTCTGCTGGCGAGTTGCGCGATTCGATCAAGCGGTGGCGGGGACGAGGACCAAGCGGAGCCTGGCAGCTTTCTTGCGAAGCTGGAGCAATGGCCTGTAGTCATCGCTCGCCTGCCACTCCCGGAACGTCTTCTCGCTTGGCCAACGCTGAACCAGGACGGACCCTGCAAGGGGAGGGCTGCCTTCGAACAACTCTCCGCCCCGTCCCAGAAGCTCGCCGCCACGCTCCAGCAGCTGCTGCCGCGCCTGTGTCCGATAGGCCGCGAAGGTCTCCTCATCGAAGATTTCCTGAACTTCAACGATAATGAGGACCTCGCCCTGCGCCACATCCTGCCTCCTGCTGTATATCTTCCAAGGACGTTGATCCCGAGCCGCGGGGTTGTCAATGTGCGTTTCTCCTCGCCGACTCGCCAGGGGCGGAGGAGAGCAATTCGCCGTTGTTCAGGGAGATGGCCGTGACAGTAGCAATCCTGTTGGAACGAGCGGGCGATCCAGACGAACTTCGCCTTGCCGGCGTGGATTTGCCGTCCCCGGGCGCGGGGGAAATCAGGCTTCGCCAGACGGCGGTCGGCGTCAACTATCATGATGTTTACGTTCGCTCCGGCCTCTACCAGACGCTGCCTCTCCCGGGCGTTCCGGGAATAGAGGCGGTGGGCGTCGTCACTGGCACCGGCCCTGGGGTCGAACATGTGAAGGCAGGAGACCGGATCGGCTATGTCTCCGGCAACTATGGCGCCTATGCCGCCGAACGGAACTTGCCCGCCGCTCTTGCGATCAAGCTGCCGGACATGCTTGACGATGTGCCCGCCGCCGCGTCGCTGATGAAGGCGCTCACGGTCTGCATGCTCGTCCGCCATGTTCATCAGGTGAGGGCGGGAGAGGCGGTGCTGGTGCATGCGGCGGCGGGCGGCGTGGGGCAGCTATTGTGCAGCTGGGCGGCCAATCTCGGCGCGACGGTGATCGGCACCGTGGGAAGTTCGGCGAAGGCCGGAATTGCGCGGGCGGCTGGCGCGGCGCACACCATCCTCTATCGCGAGGAGGATGTGGCGGCCCGCGTGGCGGAGATCACCGGCGGGGAAGGGGTGGCCGCCGCCTATGATTCGGTCGGGGCCGATACATTCCTCGCCAGCATGAACGCGCTGGGCTTTTGCGGGCAGCTTGTGAATTTTGGCCAGTCGTCGGGTCCGGTCGCGCCCTTTTCCCCTGCCTTGCTCGCTGCGCGGTCGCTTTCGGTGTCGCGGCCGATCATCTTCCATTATCTGCGGACGCCCGACCGTTTGCGCGCGCTGGCCGACGAGACTCTGGACGCTTTCGAACGGGGCGTCATCCGGCCAGTCGAGCCCCTGACCTTTCCCCTCGCCGAAGCAGCGCAGGCCCACCGGGTGCTGGAGGCGCGACAAAGCCCCGGCGGCATCGTCCTTATCCCATGAAGGGAGCATAGTGTGAACCTAGACACCGCCCGCGCCGCAGCCGACATTCTGGCCCGCCACTGGCAGGAGGGGACGTGCATCGCCGCTTTGCCGGACGAGCTGCGCCCGCGGACCCGCGCGGAAGGATATGCGATCCAGGCTTGCATAGAAGGTTTCACAAACGCGCCGCTCTATGGCTGGAAGATCGCCGCGACCAGCCCTGCTGGCCAGGCCCATATCGCGGTGGACGGGCCACTTGCCGGCCGGCTGCTGCAGGAGCGCGTAGTGGCGGCGGGAAGCGTCTGTCCGCTTGAGGGCAACAGGATGCGGGTCGGCGAGATCGAGTTCGCTTTCCGCATGGGGCGCACGCTGGACCCCCGGACCGAACCCTATTCGCTGGAGGAGGTCATGAGCGCCGTCGATACGCTCCACCCGGCAATCGAAATTCCGGACTCGCGCTTCGAACCCTTTGAGCGGGCAGGGGAGGCGCAGCTCATCGCCGACAACGCCTGCGCCCACCGCTTTGCGCTGGGCGAAGCCGCACCGGACGCGTGGCGCGGCATGGACCTCGCTTCCTATGTGGTCTGCGGCCAGATCAACGATGGGCCGCGGCACGAAGGCGTGGGACGCAATGTGCTGGACGATCCCCGGCTGGCGCTTGCCTGGCTGGCTAATGAGCTGTCCGGGCTCGGCATAGAGCTGCGCGCGGGGCAGGTGGTGACGACGGGCGCCTGCGTACCGCCAATGCCCTTTGCACCCGGAGACCGGATCCATGGCGATTTCGGGGCGCTGGGCGAGATCGCCATCACCATGGCGCAAGCGTGATGCGGCAAGGCCGCGGGGCATGCGCCAAGCGGCTGGTTTTATCTTCCATGGAAATATTATAGTCTGACCGGTGAGGATGGAGTCGGGAGCAACCCGGTCTGGCTTGCCGGAAGGAGAAGGCATGCTGTCTGAACAGGAAAATAATCTGATCTGCCAGGTTGGCGCAGGCACGCCGATGGGAAAGGTGTTTCGCCGGTTCTGGATGCCCTTTCTGACAAGTTCGGATTTGCCGGAGCCCGATGGCGATCCGGTCCATGTCGAACTGCTTGGCGATCATTATGTCGCTTTCCGCGACAGCAACGGCACGGTCGGCCTGCTCGACGAATATTGCTGTCACCGGGGCGTGTCGCTGACCCTGGGCCGGGCGGAAAATTGCGGTATCCGCTGCATCTATCATGGCTGGCTTTTCGCCGCGGATGGCACGGTGCTGGAAACACCCAATATAGCGGATGCGCGCTTCAAGTCGCGCTTCAAGGGCAGGGCCTATCCGGTCCGGGAAGCGGGCGGGTTTCTGTGGGCCTATCTGGGGCCGGAGGAGGAGCTGCCGCCCTTGCCGGACTTTGGCTGGATCGGCAGCCCGCCCGAGATGCGCCTTAGCACCTGTACCATTGTCGGCTGCAATTATGTTCAGGTGATGGAGGGCCTGCTCGACGGATCGCATCTCAGCATCCTCCACAGCAGCGTGTTGCGGGCGGCCGGTGGCAATGACCTTCCCTATGCTGTTCACACCCAGCATATGCTGGATGACTCAGCACCGCATATCGAGGCGGAGGAGACCGATTTCGGCCTGCAATATGTCACCATCCGCATGGCTGGCGGCAAGGCCGAAACGCGGGTGGTCGCCTTCATCTCTCCCTTCTATAACCTGCACCCGCATGGCGACCTGACGACCGCCATCGTTCCGATCAACGACACCAAGACCGCTTTCTTCAACATCTGGTGGGACGGGCGGCAGCCATTCGGGACCGAGCCGCTCCGCAGCCAGCAGAATGCAATGATCGGCACTTCGGACGAGGAGCAGGAGGAGCAGGGACTGACCCTGCGGACATTCGACTCGGGTCGGCATCCTTCACGGGCGAACGGCTACCGCCAGAACCGGGAACAGATGCGCCGGGGCCATTTCTCCGGCGGGGAAACGCTGATGATGGAGGATGTCATGGTCAGCGTATCGGCAGGACCGCTCCGGTCGAGGATCAACGAACATCTGGGGCCCTCTGACCGGGCTATCGCGCAGCTATATAAAATGCTCCTGAAGAATGCGCGGTCGGTTGCGGCGGGCGGCAAGGCGATCGGTGAAGGAATGTCCGTCGCGAATATCGCGGCGAGGCGCGCCACGCTCGATCCCGGAAGCGACTGGCACGAAATTGCTCCGCGTCAGCGGAAGCTGCGCGCCCCGGCTGCCTGATCCGGGGCGCTTCCAGCTAGCGGCCTCGCCTTCTCTTACAGATAGGCGCGCAGGGCCTCTTCGATCGCGTCGCCAAGCTCGTCCCCCGGATTGCCGAGGTTGAGGACTGGCGAGAGGTGATTGTGCCCCTTCAACCAGACGAGCTGCGGCGCGTGCTTGTCCCGCTGGGTGAGGGCCTTCATCAGGGCGGCCGCCGACAGGCCGAAGAAGGCCGGTTCCAGTTCCGCGACGGTCAGGATGACCGGCACTGAGCTTTCATGAACATGGTTCACCGACGAGCGGTCCTCCAGCTCCTGGGCGTCATTGCCGAAATAGAGGTTGATGTTACCGCCTTCATGATCGGGCGTGATTTCATAGACGCCGCTCATGAGGACGGCTGCCCTGATGCT
>DATEDR010000448.1:0-6094 GCA_035281605.1 Sphingobium sp. | reverse complement strand
CATCACGCCCAGATTTTCGCCTTCGTCGTCGATCACGCGCACCTTGGGCACGGTGATGAACTCATTGTAACGGGGACCGGACTTAGGCGGCGGCGCCATCGGGCGGCGCATCATTGGGGGACGTATAGCGGCTTCTCCTATAGTCGTGACAAAACGGCTCTGGCGGCCTTTAGCGCAAAGCCGAAAGGGGCGGCAAGCCCGCAGTTGCGGATTCGCCGGCCCCATGTGGCATCGCTGCCTCACCGCATATCGGGGGCGAGCGCCTCTTTTGCAAGTCGGGCAATGACATCATCAACGGAAAGGACGCTCTGTCCTTCCTTGCCGAGTTCGCGGAGCGCCACCGTGCCCTCGTCGGCCTCGCGGCGTCCCACGACCAGCAAATTCGGGACTTTGGCAAGGCTGTGCTCGCGCACCTTATAGTTGATCTTCTCGTTGCGGATATCGGTTTCTGCGCGGATCCCGGCCGCCCGCAGCTTCTCCGCGACCTGTCCAGCATAGCCGTCGGCATCGGACACGATGGTCGCCACCACGGCCTGCACCGGTGCCAGCCACAGCGGGAATCTGCCCGCATAATGTTCGATCAATATGCCGATAAAGCGTTCATAGCTGCCGAATATCGCGCGGTGGAGCATCACCGGCCGGTGCCGTTCGCCATCCTCGCCGACATAGGAGGCGTCGAGTCGCTCGGGCAGGACGCGGTCGGACTGGATCGTGCCGACCTGCCAAGTCCGCCCGATCGCATCCGTCAGATGCCATTCCAGCTTGGGCGCGTAGAAGGCGCCTTCGCCCGGCAGTTCTTCCCAGCCATATTCGGCCGTGTTGAGCCCTGCCGCCGCCACCGCGTTGCGCAGCTCCTCCTCGGCCTTGTCCCACATTTCCTCAGTGCCGAAGCGCTTTTCAGGGCGGAGCGCCAGCTTGATCGAATAGGTGAAGCCGAAATCCTTGTAGATCCGGTCGGCCAGCGCGCAGAAGGCGCGGACTTCCTCGACGATCTGGTCCTCGCGGCAGAAGATATGCGCGTCGTCCTGCGTGAACTGGCGCACGCGCATCAACCCGTGCAGCGCGCCATGCGGCTCGTTGCGATGGCAGCAACCATTTTCGTAGAAGCGTAGCGGCAGGTCGCGATAGCTCTTGATCCCCTGCTTGAAGATCAGGATGTGCGCCGGGCAGTTCATCGGCTTGAGCGCCATCCAATCGGCATCGTCCGACACCAGCGGGCCTTCGTCAGCGACATTGGGCACTTCGTCGGGGATGACGAACATATTCTCGCGATATTTGCCCCAATGGCCGGACTGCTCCCACTGGCGCGCGTCCATCACCTGCGGTGTTTTCACCTCGCGATAGCCCGCGTCATCGATGGCGCGGCGCATATAGGCTTCCAGCTCGCGCCAGATCAGATAACCCTTGGGATGCCAGAAGACCGATCCATGCGCCTCCTGCTGGAGGTGGAACAGGTCCATCTCCGCGCCCAGCTTACGATGGTCGCGCTTGCCCGCTTCCTCCAGCTTGTGGAGATGCGCCTCAAGCTGCTTCTTGTTGAGCCAGCCGGTGCCATAGACCCGGCTCAACATCGCATTCTTCTGATCGCCGCGCCAATAAGCGCCCGACACGCGCGTCAGCTTGAACGCCGCCGGATCAAGCTTCCCCGTGGACGCGAGATGCGGCCCCCGGCACATGTCGAGCCATCCATCGCCGGACCAGTAAACGGTCAGTTCCTCACCTTCCGGCAGTTCGGCGGCCCATTCGGCCTTGAACGTCTCGCCCTCTGCCTTCCAGCGGGCGATCAGGTCCTCGCGCGTCCACACCTCCCGGCGTAGCGGCTTGTCGGCGGCGATGATCTCGCGCATCTTGGCCTCGATCGCTGGCAGGTCTTCTTCGGTGAAGGGCCGGTCCTTCGGCGCGAAATCATAGTAGAAACCGTCATCGGTCGATGGCCCGAAAGTGATCTGCGTTCCCCGGAACAGCGCCTGCACCGCTTCGGCCAGCACATGCGCGAAATCGTGCCGCGCCAGTTCCAGCGCATCGGCTTCGTCGCGCGCGGTGACCAGCGCCAGCTGGGCGTCGGTCTCCAGCGGCCGCATGATGTCGCGCAGCTCGCCATCGACCCGCGCGGCAATGGCGGCCTTTGCCAGCCCCGGCCCGATCGCCGCCGCAATTTCCGCCGGCGTAGTGCCGGGCGCGACTTCACGCACGGAACCGTCGGGCAAGGTAATCTTGAGCATGGCGGACACGGATGGTCTTTCTGTGATTGGGCAGGGTTGGCGCGAAATGCCGCGCCTTCCCCATAAATGGGCGGCATCCCCTGTCAATAGAAGGGCGCCCGCCTGGGTCGGTCAGGCGAAGAGCAGGCGCGCGTCGTCGTTAGTCTGCTGGAGGAAAGAGACCGGGCCGTTTACCTCGACCCCCGGGGGAAGCGCGTCGGCGGAAAGCTGGCTGAGCGCCAGTCCGCTTTGGCAGGCCGCTATGACGACGCCAAGTCCCAGGGCTTCCTCAAGAAGCAGGGCCAGAGACGGCAGGCCAGCGGCCCGGTGCGTGTCGTCCAGATCGCAGGTAATGGGCTGGCGCAGCAGGGCGACGGCATCCAGCTGCAAAAACACGGCCGCCGCGCCGCCAAGCGCGGCCTGCGCGGCCGCTAGGACCAATGCGCCGCGCAACCGCTCGGGATCAGCGGTCGCGACGACGATCCTCAGTGCGCGCATAATTCGACGGCGCAACCGGAACAGGCAGGGTCCTTGGCCACCGCCACCGTGCGGAAACGCATCGAAAGGAGGTCGGCAAGCAGCAGCTTGCCCGCCATATCGGCGCCAAAGGGCACCAGCGCCCGGATGACTTCAAGCGCGGCAAGGCTTCCCATCATGCCGGTGAGCGCCCCGATGACCCCGGTTTCCGCGCAGTTGCGCTCGGGCGCGTCCTCTGGACTTCCGACCAGGCACCGATAGCAGGGCCCATCCTTTTCCCAGCCGCGATAGGTGGCGAGTTGCCCCTCGAACGGGCCGACCGCCGCCGACACCAGCGGGATCCGCAGTCGCTGAGCCGTATCCGCGACCGCCAGGCGAGTGGCGAAGCTGTCGCACCCGTCTAAGACCACGTCGGCCTCCCGAAGCATCAGGGCGGCGTTGCCAGCATCGATGCGGGCGTTGATGGGGATGAGCTTCACGTCGGGATTGAGCCGCGCGACGGCCGCCATCGCGCTTTCCGCCTTGGGCTTGCCGATGTCGGCAGTGCCGAACAGAACTTGCCGCTGCAGGTTGGACAGCGCCACTTCGTCATCGTCGATGACCCGGATCGTGCGGACGCCTGCAGCCGCTAGATAAAGAATCGCAGGACTGCCGATGCCGCCCGCCCCGACGACCGCCACATCGGCTGACAACAGCCGCGCCTGGCCTGCGCCGCCAATCTCCTTAAGGACGATATGGCGGGCATAGCGTTCCAGCTGCTCGTCGGACAAGGTCATGACGAACCCACTCCCGTCGACCCGAAACCTCCTGAACCCCGAACCGTCTCGTCAAGTTCCTCCACCTCCGCGAAGGTCGCGATCTGGACGGGTGCCGCGACCAGCTGGGCGATACGGTCGCCCCGTGCGACCGCGAAGGGCTCACTTCCCAGATTGATGAGGATCACTTTCAATTCGCCGCGATAGTCCGCATCGATCGTGCCCGGCGTGTTGGGCAGGCTGATGCCGTGCTTCAGTGCCAGACCCGAGCGGGGGCGGACCTGTACCTCATAGCCCTCGGGGATCGCCATGGCGAAGCCGGTCGCGACGGCATGCCGCGCGCCCGGAGCCAGCGTGACGTCCTCCGCCGACACCACATCCATGCCGGCCGCATGAGCGGTGGCATAGGTGGGTATGGGCAATCCCTCGCCGTGGGGCAGGCGCTTCAAGCGAATTTCAATCGGGGGCAGAGGCGAGGGCATCGGCAACCTTTTCCATGAGTTTGTGGGCGACTTCTTCCTTGGGCATCGCGGCCCAGCTCTCGATGCCCTGCGCCGTCACGATATGCACGCTGTTGGCGTCGCCGCCCATGACGTCGCCCGATACGTCATTGGCGACGATCCAGTCGGCGCCCTTGCGCGCCAGCTTCGCCCGCGCATGTTCGGCGAGCTTTTCCGTCTCGGCGGCAAAACCGATCAGGAGGGCGGGCCGGTTCGCATGGCGGGCAAGAGCCCCAAGGATGTCGGGATTTTCGACGAGCGCGAGGGGCGCAGGCTTGCCCGATCCGTCCTTCTTGATCTTCTGATCCGCCGCATCGGCCGCGCGCCAGTCGGCGACAGCCGCAACCATGATCGCGGCGTCAGCGGGCAGGGCGCCTTCCACCGCGGCCAACATTTCGCGGGCTGTCTCCACGTTGACGCGGTCCACCCCCGTCGGCGTCGGCAGGTTGACCGGTCCGGCCACCAGCGTCACCCGCGCGCCGGCCCGCGCGGCGGCGGCGGCGATGGCAAAACCCTGCTTCCCGGAGGAGCGGTTGGCGATATAGCGCACCGGGTCGATCGGCTCATGCGTCGGCCCGGCGGTGACGAGTATGTGCTTGCCCGCAAGCGGCAGGTCGGGCCCTTCGAAGTCGGGCTGTCCGGCAAGCGGGTCGGCGGCGCGGGGGCGGGCGAGGAGGCGGTCAATCTCCTGCGCGATGGCCTCCGGCTCTGGCAGGCGGCCCTTGCCATATTCGCCGCAGGCCATCTCGCCGCTGTCGGGCTCCATGACATGGATGCCATCGGCCCGCAGCTGGGTCAGGTTTCGCTGGGTGGCGGCATGATGCCACATGCGCACGTTCATCGCCGGCACGGCCAGCACCGGCTTGTCGGTCGCCAGCAGCAATGTGGTGGCGAGGTCGTCGGCGATGCCCCCCGCCATCTTGGCGAGGATATTCGCCGTTGCCGGCGCCACCACCACCAGCTCGGCCTGGCGGCTCAGCTGGATATGGCCGATCTCCCGCTCTTCCTTCAGGTCGAACAGCTGTTCGAATACCTGATCCTCCGTCAGCACGCCCAGCGACAGAGGCGTCACGAACTGCGCCGCGCTTTCGGTCAGCACCGCGCGCACAGCGATGCCGCGCTTCTTCAGTAGCCGCACCAACTCCAGCGACTTGTAGGCCGCAATGCCGCCAGAGATGATCAGGAGGATGCGAGGTTGGGTCATAGGCGAAGATGTAGCAGGGCGGTGACGAGCGCTCCAGTCACCGCGGCTATGCCCGCAACCGCGGCATAGCGCCAGCCGCCGCCAACGCGGATCAACCGGACTTCGGAGAGCGGCGGTGGCGGAGGAGCGCCCCCCTTTTCGGGAAAGGCTTCCTCGATGCGCTTCATCAGCCCGGGCAGGCGCTGCAGGATGCGCCAATTCTCGATCAGGGCATCGGCGGCCTTCGCCTCGGGTCCGAGTTCGGCGCGCAGCCATTCCTTCACATAGGGGCCGCTCGTCTCCCAAAGGTTGATGTCGGGATCGAGCGCGGTCGCGACGCCCTCCACCATCACCATGGTCTTTTGGAGCAGCAACAGGTGCGGCTGCGTCTGCATGTCGAAATCGCGTGTGATCGCGAACAGGCCGTCCAGCATGCCGCCCACCGACAATTCGCGCACCGGCTTGCCCCGCATCGGTTCGCCGACCGCGCGCAGGGCCGTGGCGAACTCCTCGACATTATGGTGGCCCGGCACATATTGCGCCTCGAAATGGATCTCCGCCACGCGCTTGTAATTGCCGGTGATCAGCCCGTAGAGAATCTCCGCAAGCCACATGCGCGCCCGGCGGTCGATCCGGCCCATGATGCCGAAGTCGATCGCGACGATATCGCCATTGGCGGTGACGAACAGGTTCCCCTGATGCATGTCGGCGTGGAAGAAGCCCTCGGCGATCGCTTGCCGAAGGAAGGCGTTGACCAGCCGCGCGGCAATGTCCTTCACGTCATGTCCGGCGGCGATCAGGGCATCGCGATCGGAAATCTTGATGCCGTCGATCCATTCCATCGTCATGACCTTGCCGGTCGTGCGATCCCAATCGATTTCCGGCACGCGATAGCCCGGCATTGCCTCCATCGCTTCGCCGAGTTCGGAGGCGGATGCCGCCTCCCGACGCAGGTCGAGTTCACGCGCGGTCCAGCGC
>DATEDR010000447.1:0-5144 GCA_035281605.1 Sphingobium sp. | reverse complement strand
GATGAACTGGCCCGAACCGATCTTCAGCTTAACATCTTCGGCCGAACCGCCTTCAAAGGCTTCGCCGTCGATCTTGCCGACGAAATCGATGCTCAGCGTGTCGCCGTCCTTCGCCTTGTGGCTTGCGGCATGCTCTTCCAGCGCGCCCTGCTGGGTCGCGATGCGGCCGGCGGCGTCGTCAACCTGCGAGTCGGCGACTTCGGCGGTCAGGCGCTCCAGCTTCAGGCCATCGATGCTGGGTGCCGCGATTTCAGGCAGCACTTCCAGCGCAACCTTGATCTCCGCATCCTTGCCGAACTCGAAGCCCTCATCCAGCTCGACCGAGGGCTGCATCGCGGGACGCAGCTTGTTGTCGGCGATCAGCTTCTGGATGCTTTCCTGAATCGAATTGTTGAGCGCATCGCGCTGCAGCGATTCGCCGTGCATCTTTTTCACGAGATTGGCGGGCACCTTGCCGGGGCGGAAGCCGGGCATGCGGACCTGCGGTGCGATCGCAGCCACTTCCTTCTCCACGCGGGCGTCGATATCCTTCGACGTGATGGTCACGGTGTAGGCGCGCTTCAGGCCCTCGTTCAACGTCTCGACAGTCTGCATCTCTTCTCTCAAACGCTTTCTTCAGCTGAATTCAGGTGGCGCCTATGATGACACGGGTCTGGCGCACTGGTGCGGGCGAAGGGACTCGAACCCCCACATCTTGCGATACCAGAACCTAAATCTGGCGCGTCTACCAGTTTCGCCACGCCCGCATCGGTCGCCGGTCGGCGCGGCATAGAGAAAAGCGCAGGGAGAGGCAAGCAATTGTGGATAAGTCGCGGGGAACCCGCATCATGGCCCGCGCGTAGCCTGTTTCAAAGGAGAGACAGCTATGGCCACACAGCCCGATCCCGCCCCGATCGACATACCTCCACCCGACAGGATCGACCCGCAATCACCCCCGGAAACACCGTCGCCGCTCACCCCCGACGAGGCGCCGGGCGGTGAACCGCCGGAGATCGTGCCCAACCGACCCGATTTCGACCAGCCGGATCGGGCCGTGCCTGAAATGCCCCCGGACTGAGCCGCGCGCACTTCAGTTCATCCGCGCGAATCGCCACCAGGGCGGCTAAACCAGCAAGTCTCGCACCAGTTCCGGGACCAGCTTGCTCGCGGGCCCCATCCGGCTTTCTTCGAAATAGAAGCTTCCCGCGGACGGATCCAGGTTGAGTTCCAAGGTGCGCGCGCCCACATGCCGGGCGGTCTGGACGAAGCCGGCGGCGGGATAGACGGCGCCCGAAGTGCCAATCGACACGAACAGATCGGCGCGTCGCAGCGCGTCGTCGATCTCCTCCATTTCATAAGGCATCTCGCCGAAAAACACGATGTCGGGGCGCAGCCGAGGCAGGCCGCACGCATCACAGGACGTTGCCGGCGGCAGCGGGTCTGACCATGGCACGGCCTTTCCACAATGGCCGCACAGCGCCGAACGCAGTTCGCCATGCATGTGGACGAGGCGCTTCGCCCCTGCCCGCTCGTGCAAGTCGTCGACATTCTGCGTCACGACGAGGAGGTCACCCGGCCATTGAGCGTCGAGCGCAGCAAGGGCCTCATGCGCGGCATTGGGCCTTACATCCTTCAGCTTCGCGCGACGTTCATCATAGAAACGGTGAACCAGCGCGGCGTCGCGTGACAGCGCCTCGGGCGTGCAGACATCCTCGACGCGATAACCTTCCCAAAGACCGTCGGGCCCGCGGAAAGTGGCGAGCCCGCTTTCGGCCGAGATGCCGGCGCCGGTTAAAATCACGATGTTGCGAATGTCGTCCATGCGCGGATCGTAGCAACGAGGGGCGAAGGATGCCATGGCTGGCAGGGCGCCACGCACCTCGATCGCCAATCCGCAGCGCCGGGATGACAAAGCCCGTCCACTCTGGCATCGGGCAGTCTGATCATCAGGAACCGGCGACATCATATGAGCAAGATCGGCATTTTCGGAGCGGGCGGGCGCATGGGCCGGGCGATCGCACAGGTCGCGGTGGACGCCGGCTTGCAGATCGCCGGGGGCACCGACCGCGAGGGGAGCGGCGACATCCTGCCGGGGCTTGCCATCTCAACCGACCCGCTGGCGTTGGCGGCGAAAAGCGACGTGCTGATCGACTTTTCCGTGCCGGCGGCGCTTAACGCGCATCTCGACGCCTGCGTGGCCGCGGGCAAGCCCGTGCTTGTCGGCACCACGGGACTGGAAGCACAGCATCATATCCTGATCGATCAAGCCGCGCGCTCGATCCCGGTGCTGCAGACGGGGAATACATCGCTGGGCGTCAACTTGCTGGCCGCGCTCGTCGAGCAGGCTGCGTCGCGGCTTGGCGACGAATGGGACATCGAAATCGTCGAAATGCATCACCGGCACAAGGTGGACGCCCCCTCCGGCACGGCACTGCTGCTGGGCAAAGCAGCTGCGACGGGGCGCGGCATCACGCTGGCCGACCATAGCGAGCGCGGCCGTGACGGCATCACCGGGGCACGGGCGGCGGGCGCGATCGGCTTCGCGGCGCTGCGTGGCGGATCGGTCGCGGGCGACCATCAGGTCATTTTCGCGACCGAAGGCGAGCGGATAGAGATAGGCCATCGTGCCGAAAGCCGTGCAATTTTCGCGCGAGGCGCGGTGAAGGGCGCGCGCTGGCTGATCGGCCAACCGGTCGGACGTTATGATATGAAGGGCGTTCTCGGCCTCTAGCGCGCGCATGAACAAGGACCAGATCTTCGATTTTTTCAGCCGGCTGGCCGAAGCCAATCCTGCGCCCCGGACGGAGCTGGAATATGGCAACGACTATCAGCTGCTGGTCGCGGTCGTGCTGTCCGCGCAGTCGACCGACGTGGGCGTGAACAAGGCCACGCGCGCGCTGTTTCGGGAAGTCACGACGCCCGCGCAGATGGTCGACCTGGGCGAAGAGGGGCTTAAGGCCCATATAAAGACCATCGGCCTGTTCAACGCGAAGGCCAGGAACGTCATCGCCCTGTCGGAAATATTGGTGCGCGATTTTGCGGGCGAGGTGCCACAGGACCGGGATGTGCTGACCACCCTCCCCGGGGTCGGCCGCAAGACTGCGAACGTGGTGATGAACACCGCCTTTGGCCATGAGACCTTCGCCGTCGACACCCACATTTTCCGCATCGGCAACCGCACGGGCCTGGCGCCGGGAAAAACGCCGCTGGCGGTCGAACTGAAGCTCGAAAAGCGGGTTCCTGGCCCGTTCCGCCGGGACGCCCATCACTGGCTGATCCTGCACGGCCGCTATGTGTGCAAGGCGCGTACGCCCGAATGCTGGCGCTGCGTTGTGGCGGACCTCTGCCGCTACAAGCCCAAGACGCCTGCGCCGGCCACAGCGCGGACGGCCTGAAACCATTCCCATTATCGCGCGGTTCAGGACGATTGTGATAGGTCGATGAACGGAACGCGCCCTTCGGCGACGTCACAAGAGCAATATGATCCAAGGAGAGACAAGCATGCCCGCTCAATTCTCCGGCAGGGTTGCCCGCGTCGCGCTGGCATTGGCCCTCGCCTGCACCGTCGCGCCGGCGGCGGCGAAGACGAAACCCGATAATCTCGTGCCTTCCGGCAAAGCCATAGATTGCGTGCAGATCCGGTCGATCCGCAACACCGAGGTTCGAAACGACCGCACCATCGACTTCATCATGAACGGCAACAAAATCTATCGGAACATGCTGCCCAACAGTTGCCCAAGCCTGGGGTTCGAACGGCGGTTCATGTACAAGACCAGCCTGTCTCAGCTCTGTTCGGTGGACATCATCACCGTGCTGTACGATTCACCGACACTGATGCGGGGCGCCAGCTGTGGCCTGGGCAAGTTCCAGCCAATGGCAAAGGTCGGCAAATAAGATTGCGTGTCGCGATTTTGGTGCTGGCGCCGGCGGTTGGCCTTTGCTAAGCGGCCCTTCGCACCAGCGACACGCACCCATAGCTCAGCTGGATAGAGCGTTGCCCTCCGAAGGCAAAGGCCAGAGGTTCGAATCCTCTTGGGTGCACCATTACCGTCCATCCTCCGGATGATTTGGCGTTCATGATACAGCAGCTGCCTGCTTAATCGGCAGACCGCTTGCATGGCCTGTCATTGCGTAATCCGCATCCACCTGTGACGGCTCAAGCGACGGACTCCGCCCTATCGGAGCCCGCCCCCCATGGCGCGATAGAGTTCCACCATGTTGGCCGCCCGCGCGAGACGCGTGGCGAGCAGGCCCTGCTCTGCACCGTAGAGCGTCCGCTGCGCGTCCAGCGTGGTGAGGAAGGCATCCACTCCCGCCCTGAAACGGGCTTCGGACAGGCGGTAGCCGATGCGCGCGGAATCCCGCAGGGAGGTTTGCGCCTCCAGCTGGTCCGTCATCGTGCCGCGCCGAGCCAACGCGTCGGCGACTTCGCGAAAGCCGGTCTGGACGCTCTTCTCGTAGGTGGCGAGCAAGGCGTCGTAGCTGGCGCGGGCTGAGCGCAGATTGCCCTGATTGCGGCCGAAATCGAAGATCGGCAACCGGGCCAAAGGCGCGACCGACCAATAGTCGCTGCCCGCGCCGAAGAGGTTGGACAGGCCCATGCTCAACGTTCCGAAGGCGGCCGTCAGCGAGATATTGGGGAAGAAGGCGGCTCGCGCCGCGCCGATATTGGCGTTGGCGGCGCGCAGCTGATGTTCGGCAGCCGCGATGTCGGGGCGGCGCAGCAGCAGCGATGAGGGAAGGTCGGCAGGAAGACGGGACAGGGTGACGTCCGTAGCGGGCATGGCGGACGGCAGATCGCCCAACGCCACGCTCGTCCCGGCGAGCAGGTTAAGCCTGTTCTGGTCCTGCGCGACCAGAGTGGTTGCGGCGGCTATGTCGGCGCGAGCCTGATCATAGCTGGTCTGCGCCTGACGCACCTCCAGTTCCGATGCGATCCCCTTCGCGAAGCGCGCGCGGGTCAGTCCCAAAGTCTTGCCGAAGGCCGCCTCCAGGTCGCGGGCGATCCTTAGCCTTTCCTGGTCGGCCGCCATGGTGAGCCAGGCCGTCGCGGTCTCGGCGATCAGCGCCGCTTGCGCAGCGTTTCGATTTTCAACCGACGCAAAATACTGTTCCTGCGCTGCCCGCGATAGATTTCGGACACGGCCGAAAAGGTCGATCTCCCA
>DATEDR010000446.1:0-5837 GCA_035281605.1 Sphingobium sp. | reverse complement strand
GAGGGCGCGCGGGTCAGCCAATTGCCTTCCGGTAGCATGCCCACGATTTCGGAATGGGCGTGCTGGGAAATTTGACGGACCAGGGTCTTGCGATAAGCCTCGGGCATCCAGTCCTTGGGCTCGATGAATTCGTCGGCGGCGACGCGCGCCTCGAACGCTGCCACCAGTTCCGGATCCTCGTGGGCCAAGGAGAGCGGCGCGGGGGCGCTGCGATCCTTCAACTCGGTGGTATACATGCCTTCGCTCCTCAATCTCGGTTGCCGCACCACTATATAATTAACCGACCATACGGTCAACTAATTAATTACACGCGCTCGACAACGGCCGCAATTCCCTGGCCCACGCCGATGCACATGGTGCACAGCGCCAGCCTGCCGCTGCGCCGCCGCAATTCTTCGGTCGCCGTCAGGATCAACCGTGCGCCAGACATGCCGAGTGGATGGCCGAGCGCGATCGCGCCGCCGTTCGGGTTCACATGTTCGGCCGAGTCAGGAAGGCCCAGTCGGCGAAGAACGGCAAGGCCCTGCGACGCGAAAGCTTCGTTGAGTTCGATGATGTCGATGTCGGCGATGGAAAGGCCCAGCCGCGCGAGCAGCTTCTCCGACGCCGGTGCGGGGCCGATGCCCATGATGCGAGGGGCAACGCCGGCCGTGGCGGCACCTAGAAAGCGGGCGCGGGGTGTGAGGCCATATTTGGCGGCAGCGGCTTCGCTGGCAACAATGATCGCGGCTGAGCCGTCATTGACGCCGGACGCATTACCTGCCGTGATCGTGCCGTCCGGGCGCACAATGGGCTTCAGCTTGCCAAGTGCTTCGACGTTCGTTTCGCGCGGATGTTCGTCACGGTCCACCGCTATCGGGTCGCCCTTCCTTTGAGGAGCATGGACAGCGACGATTTCCGTATCGAACCGGCCCGCCGCCTGCGCGGCCGCAGCACGGCGCTGGCTCTCGGCCGCGAAGCGGTCCTGATCGAGACGGCTGATCTGAAAGTCGTCGGCGACATTCTCGGCGGTCTCCGGCATCGAATCGATCCCGAACTCCCACTTCATCCGCTTGTTGACGAAGCGCCAGCCAATCGTCGTGTCATGGACCACGTTGGCGCGAGAGAAGGCGGATTCCGCCTTGGGCATGACGAACGGGGCGCGGCTCATGCTCTCGACGCCGCCCGCCACAATGATCTCCGCCTCGCCCGCCTTGATCGCACGCGCTGCCATCGCCACCGCATCCATGCCCGATCCGCACAGCCGGTTTATCGTGGTTCCGGGCGCGCCTGCGCCGAAGCCGCCGAGTAGGGCGGCCATCCGCGCCACGTTGCGATTGTCCTCGCCCGCCTGATTGGCGCAGCCGAGAATGACATCGTCCAGCGCGCCCCAGTCGACCCCGGGATTGCGATCTACCAGCGCCTTGAGCGGCACGGCAGCAAGATCGTCCGCGCGCATCGACGAAAGGCTCCCGCCATAGCGTCCGACCGGCGTCCGCACCGCGTCGCAAATGAAAGCTTCAGTCATATTTCAATCCTCCAATCCTTCGATTGCGCTGCCCAGGCAGCGCGACAATCCGTGGAAGGACGCGATCGGGCGTCCATCCTCTGTCCGAATACTCACGACATAGCTGCCGCTGCGGCCTGCGCGCATCAGCTCCTGGGCTTCTGCGATCAGGTGGTCGCCCGGTTTGGCGGGGCTGAGAAAGTTGATCGTCGCCGCATAGGCCACCGCATTTTCGCCATGTGAGTTGCAGGCATAGGCGAAAGCGGTGTCGGCCAGGGTGAACAGCGCGCCGCCATGGGCGCTCCCATGGCCGTTCAGCATGTGAGGTCCGATCGTGCAGGCGATGCGGGCGTAGCCTTCGCACGCATCCTCGACCAGTATGCCCCAATCCCCGCCCATCGTTTCCCGCGAGCGCAGCAGGTCCGCGATACGCCTTGCTCTTTCATCGGTCACAGGGACGTCCAGTCGTCGGCGGGTTCGTAAAGCCGGTCCCCTGTTTCAGACGCAATGTGAGCTAGTGCTTTGCGCACGCGCTGCGTCCCCGTCCTGGCGGCCCATGCAAGCGGACCGACCGGATAGTTCGCGCCGTAAACCATGGCTTCGTCGATCGCCCCGGCATTGGCGATGTCTTCGAGCACGGCATCAACCGCGCCATTTGCGATCTGCGCATAGGTTCTAAGCACGATCTGGCCCGGGCGGTCGGGAACGATCAGCAGTTCTTTGCCCAGCGCCCCTGCAAGACCGCCTGCGGCCTGTGCCGCTGCTTCGTCGCGGACCGTCGCGACCAAGAGGGAGGAGGAAGGAACATGGAGGGCGTCCTCACGCGCTGCGAGCGACCGCCCGTCGCCCAGGGCGATGCGCTGCCCGTCGACGCTGAGCACGCCAGGGTCGAGCTTCGGATCCACGGGGGCGGACAGTTCAACAATCAAGTCCGCAGCCGCGGCCGGCACCGCCGGAAGCTGGATGACGGCGCCGGCGTTGCCTTCTCGGACGCGCGGGCGAGGCATGTCCGTCTCGTATCGGTAGATGCCCTGTCCGGACTTGCGCCCCAAATGACCCTGCTCGACCAGCTCCCCCTGCATTCCTTGCGGACGGAAGCGGGCGCGGGGCTGGAGAGCCTCATGAACGGAGACCGCCGCCGCATAGTTGATGTCATGCCCGATCATATCGGCGAGCATCAGGGGTCCCATCCTGAATCCGCCGCTGCCGGTGAGCGCCGCATCGACCACGGCAGGCTGCACCCCTTCGTCCCATGCGAGGAAGGCTTCGGCATAATAGGGGCGGGCGATGCGGTTGACGATGAAGCCGGGCACGTCGCGCACGGTCACCGGATGCTTGCCCCATCCTCTCATTAGGCTGGTGACAGCCTCCACCGTCTGCGGCGAAGTCGCGGCGCTCGCCACGACTTCAACCAGCTTCATGGCCGGCACCGGATTGAAGAAGTGGAGGCCCAGAAAGCGCGACGGCATTCCAAGGGGCTTTGCGATGTCGTCGACCGACAGGGAGGATGTGTTGGTAGCGAGCAGCGCCTCCTCGCCGACAATATTCTCCAGCTCGGCAAAAAGCGCCTGCTTGACCTCGAGGCGTTCGACGATCGCCTCGATCACAAGCGCGCAGTCGGACGCGGCCTCGATCTGCGGGGACCACTGGACTCGGGCGATCGCCGCCTCCGCCTGCTCCGCGTCGATACGACCGCGCTTGACCAGCTGATCGAGCGAGCCTTTCAGCGTCTCACAGCCCTTTGCCAAGGCCGTTTCGACGCGGTCTATCACGACAACCTGATGGCCAGAGGCGGCAGCTACCTGTGCAATGCCCACGCCCATTGTTCCCGCGCCGACCACGGCGATCTTGCTTGATGATCGAATCTCCATGTGTTCACCCTAGTCCCTAAATTTCCTCTTGCCAATAATTGTCCGACCGGGCAGTCTATTAAAAAATGAGAGTCGAGAGGAGCAGACTGATGGGTTACCAGACAATCAGGCTGGATGTGGTGGACGGCATCGCGCGGCTCACCCTCAATCGTCCGGATCGTTTGAACAGTTTTACCGTTCAGATGCATGGGGAAGTGGCGGACGCTCTGGAATGGATCGCCCATGACGATGCGATACGGGTCCTGGTTCTGACGGGGGCAGGCCGCGGTTTCTGCGCGGGCCAGGATCTGTCTGACCGCGCGGTCGCACCGGGTGGAGAAGCGGTTGACCTGGGCGTTCCAGTCGAGCGCTATTATGCTCCGCTGATCCGGCGCCTGACTTCGCTGGAAAAGCCGGTCATCGGAGCGGTCAATGGCGTGGCGGCGGGGGCGGGCGCGAACATCGCCCTGGCATGCGACATCGTCATCGCGGCCCGCAGCGCCAAATTCATTCAATCCTTCGCCAATATCGGCCTCATCCCGGATTCGGGCGGGACGTGGATCCTGCCGCGCCTTGTCGGGCAGGCGAGGGCGCTTGGCCTTGCCCTGACAGGTGAGCCTCTGCCCGCCGAGATGGCTGAACAATGGGGCCTGATCTGGAAGTGCGTCGATGACGAGCATCTGTCGTTCGAAGCGGATACGCTCGCCGCCAAGTTCGCGACAGGTCCGACCCGGGGTCTCGCAGGCACCAAACGACTGATACGCGGTTCGACGCAATTCACGCTTGAGGAAGAGCTGGATCTTGAGCGCGATACGATGCGCGAACTCGGTAATAGTGATGATTATGGTGAAGGTGTCGCTGCCTTCATGGAAAAGCGGAAGCCTACCTTCGTCGGGCGATAAGCGCGGCTTGAATGCGCGGAGACATTGAAATGACACGTACACTTGAAAATTATGCTCTTGGCGAGTGGAAAGCCTCCACGAGCGGCCTTACCGAAGTCCGTTCCGCCATCACTGGAGACGTGGTGGCTTTGACCGGCAGCGACGGCTTGGATTTCGGGGCGATGCTCGACCATGCGCGGACTGTCGGCGGCCCAGCCTTGCGCGCGCTGACCTTCCACCAGCGCGCCGCGATGATCAAGGCCCTTGCCCAAGCGATCATGGCGCGCAAGGAGGAACTGTACGAACTTTCGGTCGCGACCGGCGCGACCCGCTCAGATTCCTGGGTGGATATCGAAGGGGGCGCCGGCACGCTGTTCACGACATCCTCCAAAGGTCGTCGCGAGTTGCCGGATGACGTCGTCCTGATCGACGGCGCGCTGGAGCCGATCGGCAAGCGGGGCAGCTTCGTCGGCCAGCATATCTACACTTCGCTCCAGGGCGCGGCGATTCATATCAATGCGTTCAACTTCCCCGTTTGGGGCATGCTGGAAAAGCTCGGCTCGACACTGCTCGCCGGTGTGCCCGTCATTGTGAAGCCCGCGTCCTCCACCGGCTATGTCGCCGAGCATGCGTTCCGCATCATGATCGAGGCGGGCGTGCTTCCCGCAGGCACTCTCCAACTCATCATGGGATCGACCGGCGACCTGTTCGATCATCTGACTTGTCAGGACGTCGTATCCTTCACAGGTTCTGCACAAACCTCCATTACACTTCAATCCCATCCCGTGATTCAGCGGGAATCGGTGCGCTTCGTAGCGGAGCGCGACTCGCTCAACGCGTCGGTACTTGGCCCGGATACGACGCCCGACAGCCTGGAATTCGATCTCTTCGTCAAGGAGGTGGTGCGCGAGATGACGGTGAAGGCCGGTCAGAAGTGCACCGCAATCCGTCGCGCCTTCGTGCCAGCGGCTCTGCTCGATGCCGCCGAGGAAGCGCTCAAGGCTCGGCTGGCCGAGGTGGTGGTTGGAGATCCGCGTGTGGAGGGCGTCACCATGGGCGCGCTCGCAAGCGTCTCCCAACTGGAAGATGTCCGATCGAAGGCGCGAGAGCTGGGGTCCCAGGCCCGTCTTGCTTTCGGCGATATCGACACGGTCGAGGCGGTGGGCGAAGATACCGAAAAGGGCGCTTATATCTCGCCGCTTTTGTTCCGCGCGGACGATCCATGGGCCGCCGATCTGATTCACGACGTGGAAGCGTTCGGGCCTGTCTCCACCTTGATGCCCTACACCGACCTGGACGACGCGATCCGGCTGGCAAATCGTGGCAAGGGGTCGCTGGCCCTGTCTTTCTTCACCTATGATCCGCAGGTGGTGCGTCAGTTCGTCCTTGGCGCTGGGGCCTATCACGGGCGCATCATATTGATCGATCGCGATAATGCCCGGGAATCCACCGGCCATGGTTCGCCTCTGCCGATGCTGATCCATGGCGGTCCCGGCCGTGCTGGCGGCGGCGAGGAAATGGGCGGCGTGCGCGGCGTCAAGCATTACATGCAGCGCACCGCCTTGCAGGGCCATCCGCGCGCTCTCTCGGTGATCGCGGGCCAGTGGCTGCCGGGTGCGC
>DATEDR010000445.1:0-7375 GCA_035281605.1 Sphingobium sp. | reverse complement strand
CCCGATGGCGCCGCCGCCTAAGTCCGGTCCCCGTTACAATGAGTTCATCACCGTGCCCAAGGTGCGCGTGATCGACGACGAAGGCGAAAATCTGGGCGTGATGTTTACGCAGGAGGCGATGGAGCGCGCTTATGAGATCGGGCTGGACCTGGTCGAAGTGTCGCCCACCGCCGATCCGCCGGTCTGCAAGTTCCTGGACATCGGCAAGTTCAAGTACGAAGCTCAGAAAAAGGCGAACATCGCCCGCAAGACCCAGAAGACGCAGGAACTCAAAGAGATCAAGATGCGTCCGAACATCGACGATCACGACTATGATACGAAGATGAAGAAGGTCCATGATTTCATCGGCGACGGCGACAAGGTGAAAATCACCCTGCGCTTCCGTGGCCGCGAATTGTCGCACCAGCAGCTCGGCATGCAACTGCTCCAGCGGGTGGCGGAAAATGTCGGCGAGATCGCCAAGGTCGAAGCCTATCCGCGCATGGAAGGCCGCCAGATGCTGATGGTGCTGGCCCCGAAATAAGCGCTACACATGAGAGTACGCAATCGGGCGGGGTCTGGCGACAGACTCCGCCCGATTGCTTTTCGCTGCCCTCTCGCTCGCAAGCATCTACACCGAGGCTTGCGAGGCGCCGCATGCCTCCCCTTATTGCTGAGGCAGATGGACGCCAGCGAGTTCGATCATTGTTTTTTCCGCCATGCGCTGAAATCCGCGCATGATCCCTTCATAAACATCGATGCGGACATCGAAGGGGCGGTGCGGTCGCTGGTTGGTGATCATCGCAGCCGTAACCGCAGGATTTTGCCCGGTCATCGCGCCGCCAGCCGCGGCGCCGATGGCTCCCCCGATCGCGCCGAAACGCATGCCCCGATTGACGTCGAAGTCCATGGATTGGGTCTGCTCCCATAGCTGTTCGCCCTTAGCGATGTCCCGCAAGCGATACGTTACAACGCTGTTGTGATGAGTGCCGGTCAGCAAAGGCGTGATGCTCATGGAGCCTACTTCCGCAGTCAATTCATAGCGTGCGAGTTCCGGCTTTTTCGCCAGGAAACCGTTCGTTCGCAGGGCCGCCCGATAGGTGCGGTTGAACCAGCCATTTGCAGGCTCGCCATCATGTTCCGATGTGAACACCTTTTCAGCTATTTCCGCAGAAACAAGCTCACGGACAGCAGGTCCGCCCGTGGCTTCTCCAAGCCGAACCGCCTCGGCCAAAGCATGCCCCTGATCCAACGCAACCACGCGGTCGGCGGCCTTTGCGCAAACTGGAAGGGCGACGAGCACCATCAGCGCAAGAATGAAATTTCGCATAAACTTCCCCCTGTTGAAGGACTTATGCATAGCGCCAGGGTTTCATTCCCGCCAACTGGAAAGGACGGAGCGCAGCAGTTCGTAAAAGCCGGACTTTTCCGCTGTTAAGCGGCCGGCCGTTCCTGATATTGCGTGGCAAACATCGCCTTGAAGGCTGCCAGCTTGGGCGCGTCCCAGCGTTGGATATAGGGGTGGCGCGGGTTGCGGGCCATGAAATCCTGGTGATAACTGTCCGCGGCCTGAAAGCCCGTGAAGCGCTCGACGCGCGTCACGATCGGATCACGCCACAGGCGCGCCTTGCCGAGCTGGGCGAGATAGGCGCGCGCTGCCTTGTCCTGCTGGGCGTTCAGGGGAAAAAGCGCGCTGCGATATTGGGTGCCGCGGTCCGGTCCCTGGCGGTTGAGTGTGGTCGGGTCGGCGATTACCGAGAAGAAGACGCGCAGCAGCGTCGCGTAGCTTACCCGTTTCGGATCATAGGTGACGCGCACCGCTTCGGCAAAGCCGGTGTCGCCCTGGCTGACCCGCTCATAGTCGACCTTGCGGCCGGCGGGTCCGCCGGCAAAGCCGGACACGACGCCGCGCACGCCTTTCACATGGGAAAAGACTCCTTCAACGCCCCAGAAGCAGCCGCCTGCGAAGACGGCGCTGTCGAGCTTGCCGGCGGCTGGCGCGTCGATGGTGGGAATGGGCGCCAGGACCGGGCGTTCGGCGCGCAAGGGCGAGGCGACGGCGAGGGCCGCCAGGATAGCCAGCGCGATGCCGTCAGAGCGCCGCATCGTCCGAGGCGGCGCTGGCCGAGGCGGCCATGGCGGGGCTGGTCAGCGCGGGCTGGTCATCGTTCGGCTGGAAAGTGAAGATGCCAATAGCGCCGATCACGAAACCGCCGAGAAAGCGCAGGAACAGGTCGGATTTGAGGAATGCCATCATGGCTTTCTTCCTTTTCGGTCGTTCGGCCCAGTCAAAGGGCGGTATTAGCGTGAGATGGCTTACCCAAGTGTGAACGGGGAAAACCAGTTTCGGATCGAAACGGGATATAGCGTCCGCCGCTCCATCTGCAAGACGGCTCGGCGGAATAGTAGCGTTTCCGATTTCGATCGTTATGGCGCGGGGTGTCGCGCAATCCGGCCTGAGATCCCAGCTTGCGCTGGGATGACGGGATGATTTCGGCGACGGATTATTTCAGGGCGGCGCAGGCTTCCTGGATGCGCTTGCAGGCCTTTTCCAGCACCTCTTCCGACGTCGCATAGCTGATGCGGAAGGCGGGGGAGAGGCCGAAGGCAGCGCCGTGCACGGCAGCCACGCGGGCCTCGTCAAGGAAATAGCCGATCAGCGTCTCGTCGCTGTCGATCAGCAGGCCCTTGGGCGTGGTCTTGCCGATCAGGCCGCTGGCGTCGGGGTAGACGTAGAAGGCGCCTTCGGGCGTCGGGCAGTCCAGCCCCGGCGCATCGTTCAGCATCGACACGACCATGTCGCGGCGGCGCTTGAAGGCGGAATTGCGCTCTTCAAGAAAATCCTGATCGCCGGTCAGCGCGGCGACGGCGGCGGCCTGGCTGATCGAACAGGGGTTGGAGGTCGACTGCGACTGCAGCTTGCCCATCGCCTTGATGATCCATTCGGGGCCACCGGCGAAACCGATGCGCCAGCCGGTCATCGAAAAGGCCTTGGAGCAGCCGTTGACCGTCAGCGTACGCTCATAGAGGTCGGGGCAGACCTGCGCGATGGTCGCGAAGGGGGTCGGCGCGTACCAGACATGCTCATACATGTCGTCGGTCATGATGAAGACGTGCGGATGGCGCGCCAGCACCTCGCCCAGCGCCTTCAATTCGCTTGCCGAATAGGCCGCGCCCGAAGGGTTGGAAGGCGAGTTCAGGATCAGCCATTTGGTGCGCGGCGTGATCGCCGCGTCGAGCTGCGCGGCGGTGATCTTGTAGCCCTGACTCGCCGGCCCTTCGACGAAGACGGGGGTGCCGCCCGCGAAGTTCACGATGTCCGGATAGCTGACCCAATAAGGCGCCGGGATGATGACTTCATCGCCCACGTCGACGGTCGCCACCAGCGCGTTGAACAGGGTGTGCTTGCCGCCCGAGTTCACGCTGATCTGGCTGCGCTTATACTCAAGCCCGTTGTCGCGCTTGAACTTGAAGGCGACCGCGTCCTTGAGATCGGCGGTGCCGTCGACGTCGGTGTAGCGGGTCAGGTTCTTGCGGATGGCGGCGATGCCGGCTTCCTTGACGAAATCGGGCGTGTCGAAATCGGGCTCGCCCGCCGACAGGCCAATCACATCGATGCCTTCGGCCTTGAGGGCATTCACGCGCGCGCTCATCGCCAGGGTGGCGGAGGGCTGGATGCGACCGAGGGCAGCGGAAGTCTGGCTCATCGTGACACTCTTTCTGAAGGATCCTTTTCGGGTCCGCGCAGCAGCGGACGCGAGGCTCCCTTAGAGCGCAACGATGACAGGGGCAACCGCCAGTTCGCCGGTCATGGATCCCGGCAGCCGACAAGGCAGATTATCGCGTCAGCGCGCGAGCGACGCGGCCACCATGCCGCGCGCGGCATTGCCGATGAAGAACCCCTGTTCAAGGTCGCGCGGCCGCAGGTCGCCCTCCACCGCCTCGCCGATGTCGAGAAGGCTGCGGCGCAGCACGCCGGGCAGCACTCCGCGCGACAGCGGCGGCGTCACCAGCTTGTCGCCCCGCTCCACGAAGATGGAGGAGAAACAGCCTTCGGTGAGATAACCGTGGTCGTCAGTCATGATGACTTCATAGGTGCCGCCGCGTGTCAGCGCGTCCCGGTAGATGGCACGGTCGGTGATCTTGTGCGCCAGCCGCATGTCGTCGGCCGACGCATTGCGCGGAACCAGCGCCACCTGCATGATCGCCTGGGGCCAGGTGCGATGTTCCCGCACCTCGATCGCCACCGATCCGCGCCGCGACACCAGCAGGCGCAAGCGGCTGCGTTCGCGCAGGCGAAAGGTCGCGGCCTGCAGTTCGTTACGCACATCATGGCGGTCGAAGACGAAATCCAGCGCCGCCGCGCTCGCCTTCATCCGTTCCAGGTGCAGTTCCAGCAGCCTGATGCCGTCGACAGGGTCGAAGGCCATCGTTTCAAGCAGGTCGAACCGTCCGTCAGCGAATGCCATCGAAATGAATCACGCCCCTTAACTAGCCAGTCGCCGTGAGGAAGCGCCCCTTGGCAAGGCATTCCGCCCACTCGGATGCCGCATCCGAGTCCGCGACGATGCCCGACCCCAATCCCAGGCGCCCCTCTCCACTGCCTTCTTCGACGCAAATGGTGCGGATGGCAACATTGAAGGCAGCGTCGCCATTCGGATCGATCCACCCCATGGTCCCGGTATAGGGGCCGCGCGGAAATGGCTCCACCTGCCCGATAATCTCCATCGCGCGCACCTTGGGCGCGCCGGTGATGGAGCCGCAGGGAAAGAGGATACGCAGCACGTCGACGGGCGACAGACCTGGCAGCAGCCGCGCGCGGATGGTCGAAACCATCTGGTGCACGGTCGGATAGGTTTCGACATGGAACAGGTCGGGCACCGTCACCGTGCCGGCCCGCGACACGCGCGACAGGTCGTTGCGCAGCAGGTCGACGATCATGAGATTTTCGGCGCGCTGCTTGGGATCCGTCTCCAACTCCAGCGCGAGCGCGGCGTCGCGGTCGGGATCGGCGGCGCGGCGCGCGGTCCCCTTCATCGGCCGCGCCGTCAGCTGCCCCCGGACATTGGTGAAGAAGAGTTCGGGCGAGAAGGACACTATGTCGTGCCCGCCGATGCGGATGACGCCACCATAGCCGGCATGCTGCCGGGGCCGCACCGCCGCGTACAGCGCCATGGGATCGCCGGAGAAGCGCGCCAGGCAGGGAAAGGTCAGGTTCACCTGATAGATGTCGCCCGCGCGGATGAGTTCCTGCACCTGGTCGAAGGCGGCGCGGTAGCTGGCCTCGTCGATCAGCGGGCGCGGCGCTTCGACCGTGACCGACGCCGGATCGGGCAGCAGGTCGGGCACGCTCGCCGGATCGATCATGCGGACGCCTTCGAACAGGCCGAACCAGAGCAGCGGCATGGCCCCGGCCTGATTCTGATGCCGCGCGGCCAGCGGATGGAGCCTTTCCTCCAGCGCCAGCCCGGCCTCATAGCTCATATATCCCGCCGCGTGGAGGCCGGCCTCCCCTGCCTCGGCCAGTCGGTCGAGCGCGGGCTGCACCTCCTCCAGCCGATGGGCGGCGATGACCGCCACCGGATCGCGATACAGCCGCGAGGGCGCCGCTCCGCGCTCTCTCGCGTCGTCAAACAGAGCAAAGGCTTCGGTGGGACCGGGCAGGCGCATGGCCGTCGTCTAGACAGTCTTTCCCGACAGTGAAAGGGCCTTGGCGCTCGACGCTGTTGCCTCGTCGCGCGCTTGCCCATAGGGACTGGCGCATGGACGATCAGCCTGACTCACCGCGGCCGGAGCGACCGTTGCGCCCTGCGCTCGCGCTGGCGCTGAGGGGGCGCTGCCCCGCTTGCGGCGAAGGACGGATGTTCGCGCGGTTCCTGAAGCCGAGTCCCGCCTGCAACCAGTGCGGCGAGCGCTGGGACCGGTCGCAGGCCGACGATTTCCCGGCCTATATCGTCATCCTGTTGCTCGGGCACATATTGGTGCCGTTGATGATCGAAGTGAATATGGCGCTCGCCATTCCGCTGGGCGTACAGGCAATCCTGTGGCCGGTGCTGGCCCTGCTGCTGGCGGTGATCATGATCCAGCCGGCAAAGGGCGCGGTCATCGCCTTTCAATGGGCGCGGCGGATGGACGGTTTCGCCTGACCGCGACGCGCGCCAGAGCCGTGGGGCGATCGCTCAGCCCGGATGCTTGAGGAAGTTCCGTTCCATCGCCTCGCGCAGCGTTTCGTCGATCACCCGCCGTCCTTCGGCCCCATGGGTGACGACGGTCGTATCGCAGGTCGCGACGCAGACGCCCTTCTGGAACGCGGCCGAGCTGACGGTCCAGCTCGTGCGGCCGATATGGCCGATGCCGCAATGCACTTCGAACGGATAGGGAAAATGCGCCTCTTCGACGAAGTTGAGGTTCACGTTCGCCACCAGCCACCGCACGCCCTGTTCCTGCGGATGACGGCCCAGATGATGATGAAAACGGATGCGCGCCGTTTCGAAAATACCCGATATCGCCACATTGTTGATGTGGCCCATGGTGTCGATGTCTTGGAAGCGCGTATCGATGCTGGTGATAAAGCTGTAGGCTTCCGGGCCGAGGCGCCAGGATTCAGGTTTTGCCATCTATGCTTTCCAATCCGTTACCCGAAACGCTCTTACCCCCTGCCTGCAGGGATTCAATCACCGCGCAAAAATTGGCGCAACTGCGACCTTTTTAACACAGGGCGGCGGTTGGGCGTTTCGACGCGGACGCTTCGTTTCCATACAGGCGGTGGACTTCGCGCCTGCTGGCCCATAGCGTCGCCCCACCCTTCCCGCTTCGCCGAGATGCCATGCGCCGCTACAGCCTGATCGCCATCTTCCTGCACTGGGCGATAGCCGCCCTGCTCGCCTTTCAGATCAGCGTCGGATGGGCGCTGGAGGATCGAGGCGCCCGGGCCTTCTCCCTGTATCAACTGCACAAGTCGATCGGCATCAGCATCCTCGTCTTGACGCTGTTCCGCCTGGCGGCGCGCTATGCCAAGCCGCGGCCCGAGGCGGTGGAGGGCGGCTGGCAGGGCCTGCTCGCCCGATCGGTGCATGGCGGTCTCTATGGCTTCATGCTGGCCGCGCCGCTCACCGGATGGGCGCTGGTGTCGACCGCGCGGGTCAAGGTGCCGACGCTGCTGTTCGGTGTCGTGCCGCTGCCGCATCTGCCTTTGCCCGCCAGCGCCCACGATCTGGCCGAAGGGGCGCACGGCCTGCTCGCGTGGATCGGCATCGCGCTGGTCCTGCTGCATGTCGCTGGCGCGCTGCGGCACCATGTCCTGCTGCGCGACGGCCTGCTCTGGCGGATGATGCCGGCCCGGTCGCCGGCGCTGCTGGCGCTGCTGCCCGCGCTGGTGCTGGCGGGCGTGGGGATC
>DATEDR010000444.1:0-2446 GCA_035281605.1 Sphingobium sp. | reverse complement strand
CTAGGCCTCAAGGGCGAGAAGGTCCGTGACCGCAGCGAGGCAGCACTCAAGGAGGTTGGGCTTGGCCATCGCCTTGACGCATGGCCGCTGACCCTGTCGGGCGGCGAGGCGCAGCGGGTGGCGCTGGCCCGCGCGCTGGTGCGAGAACCCAAGCTGCTGTTGCTCGACGAACCTTTTGCGGCGTTGGACGCGCTGACCCGCTACCGCATGCATGATCTGGTCCTGTCGCTCTGGCGCGCCCACCGGCCCGCCGTGCTGATCGTGACCCATGATGTGGAGGAAGCGATCGCGCTGGCCGACCGGGTTCTGGTGCTCGACAAGGGGCGTATCGTCGCGCAGGAGCGGATCGCGGCGCCGCGCGGCGAACGGTCGGGCATTTCCGGCCGCCTGCGTGAAAAGCTGCTCTCCTATCTGGGCGGTGAGGATCATGGGGAGGGCGTGCTGCCCTTCGCGCCGATCGCTGAGGCCGCGGAATGAACGTCCTTGCGACCCTCGACCGGCCAGCCGATGGCGGCGCCAATATCGGCAGGCTGCGTGGCTTCGTCACCGCCTTTGCCGATCTGCTGGCGGCAACGCGCGATGAAGGGGCGATTCTGGAAAGCGGACGCGCCCTGCTGGCCCGCCTGATCGCCAGGGATGACTGGCTGCCCGACGAATTCACCCGGCCGCATCCTGCCCGCTATCAGCAATATCTGCTCCATTGTGACAGCCGGGAGCGGTTCAGCGTCGTCAGCTTCGTCTGGGGGCCGGGTCAGTCGACGCCGATCCATGATCATACCATCTGGGGTCTGGTCGGTGTGCTGCGCGGCGCGGAAAAGGTTGAGCGGTTCCGCCAATCCTCCACCGGCCAACTAGTCGCGCATGGCGAGCAACTGCTGCGTGAGCAGCAAGTCGATGCCGTCTCGCCCCGCATCGGCGACATTCACCGCGTGAGCAATGGCCTTCAAAACCGGCCCTCCATCAGCATCCATGTCTATGGTGCCAATATCGGCGCGGTCGAACGCGCCACCTATGCCGCCGACGGCACGCCCAAGACCTTCATTTCGGGTTACGCCAACAGCGTGATCCCCAACCTTTGGGACAGATCGAGAAACGTATGACCACTGACACGCTGGCCCCTCCCGCCCGGGAACGCATCCAGACCGCCACGCCGCAGGACATTCGCCGCGCGCTGCTCTTGGGCAGCGAAATCGCCCTGATCGACGTGCGCGAGGAGCATGAGTTCGCGCAGGGCCACCCCCTTTTCGCCGCGCAGATTCCGTTACGCCGGATCGATGAGGAGGCGCGCTGGCGGATCCCGCGCCTCGACACGCCGGTGGTCGTCTATGACAATGGCGAAGGCTTGGCGCGCAAGGCGGCCGTGCGGCTGGAGGCCCTGGGCTATAGTGACGTGCGCGAACTGGACGGTGGCCTTTCCGTCTGGGCGGCGGCGGGCTATGAGCTGTTCGAGGACGTCAACAGCTATAGCAAGGCGTTCGGCGAACTGGTCGAGCATCGCCGTCACACGCCCTCGCTCGCGGCCGAGGAGGTGCAGGCGCTGATCCGGGAGAAGGCGGATATCGCCATCCTCGATGCCCGCCGCTACGACGAATATCACACCATGAGCATCCCGACCGGCACCAGCGTGCCCGGTGCCGAACTGGTGCTGCACGCGCAGAGCATCGCGCCCGATCCCGACACCACGATCATCGTCAATTGCGCGGGCCGCACGCGATCGATCATCGGCACCCAGTCTCTGGTCAATGCGGGCCTTCCCAACAGGATCTTCGCGTTGCGGAACGGCACGATCGGCTGGACGCTGGCGGCGCAGGAATTGGAGACCGGCCAGACCCGCGTGGCGCCGGAGGTCGATAACCGTTTTGCTGAACAGGCTCGCGCCCATGCCCGTGATGTTGCCTATCGCGCTGGCGTGAAACGCATCGACTGGGACGAACTGGGCAGGCTCAAGGCCGATGCCTCGCGCACCCTCTATCTCTATGATGTGCGCCAGCCGCGCGCATATGAAAGCGGCCATCTGCCCGGTTTTCGCAATGCCCAGGGCGGCCAGCTGGTGCAGGAAACAGATCACAACGCCCCTGTCCGGGGCGCCCGCATCGTCGTGACCGACGATATCGGCCCGCGCGCGGACATGACCGCCTCCTGGCTCGCTCAACTGGGCTGGGAGGTCTATGTGCTGGACATCGACTGGTCGGGCCAAGTGCTGGAACGGGGACCGGATGACGCGCCGTCACCGCGTGGGCCGGAGGGCCGCTACAAGCGGCCCTATGAAGGCACCGACAACAAGGTCGCCGCCATGCAGGCCTATCTTGATTGGGAATATGGCCTCGTCGCCCAACTGGAGCGCGACGGCACCCACGGCTTCTACGTCATCTAAATTACCGGAGAACGCATCGTGAGCGTCAAGTTCATCGGCTATATCGGCTTCAACAACGGTTCCGAAACCCAG
>DATEDR010000443.1:0-2319 GCA_035281605.1 Sphingobium sp. | reverse complement strand
TGGAGAGAATCTACCTTAACAGTGCTTCGGCTACGTCCATATACCGGCTCGGGTGGACGCCGTCGCGGGAGCGGAAGCGGCCGAGATCCAGGGTCTCGTCACCAAAGCGAGCAGCGACGGAGCTGACGGTGTAGGCTTGGGGGCGGGCGTATGGCAGCAGCCAGATCACACGGTTGAAGCAGAACTGCGCACGTATCTCAGCGAGGCGGGCGGCGAGAGCCGGTCCGGCCATGTCATTGGAGCCCATCGAGAAGATGCAGGTATTGTAGCGTTTTCCCGGTCTTCGCCAGGAAAGGACCTGGGCGGCCGTGGCCCGCTCTGCGGCCTGAACGTCACAATGGCGCTCGTAGCGCGCGTTTATCGCCTGCGCGGTGCCGACGCCCGTGCTGTCCCCAAGAATCAGACACTCGAACATCAAAGCTTCCCTCAGCCTCCGGTCGGCGGAAGGCATGCTTAGCGAGCAAATCCGTCTAGCCCGATGCGCAGTTTGCTGGGCATGGTCGCGGTCCATCGCCACGTGGTCGATGTTGGCCCGACTGCCGCGGGTCGGGCCAACGCGTCAGTAGCAGCGCCACACGCGGAGATGCGGCGCTTCCCAGCGCCACCCGCAATGCCGGTACCACCGGCCGTGCCAGCGATACCAACCATGACGAGGGCCTGGTTCAGCTATCCACACTGGGCCGCGCCATCCTGGCGCCCAGCGATGATGGCCGGTCCAATGATGCCAGCCCGGCCCCCACGCCGGCGGCGGCGCCCAGACCTGAGCCGCGGCGGGGGTAAGGGACATGCCGAAGAGCGCCAGCAGACCGACGATTGCCGACGTCAGCACCTTCATCGCGCGCGAAGGCCAGCGACGCACCTCCGATCGAGAGGGTGGCGTCTGGCTCTCCAGATGGCGGAGCGAGTTGTCGTGGGAGCTATCGGCAGCAACGCGCCGGCGCCCACGGATCAGATCGCGAATAATCGTCCTCATATCCAAATCCTCTACATGAGCAATTCGGGCATGAGATGCGCCGGAGAGAGAGCCGGCGCCCTCTAGTCCCAGCCGAACCCGCTATGGCGTTCGGCGTCAGTCGAGCTAGTATTCTTCCGCGCCCCGTCAAGGGTCGGAGGCCAGACTTTGGCGGCCAGCAACGATTGTAGGAACCGAGACGAGGGCAGACACTTACCTGGATGGCGGTGCGAGTAGGTACGGTCGAAATGGCGCAGCTAACGCAACTCGAACTGGCGAACTGGGCAGCCCTCTATGCTGCTACGGCGATGTGCTGTGCGATCGCCCTCGCATTGTCGATTGTCGGCGCTGGAGTGCAGGTCTGCCGCGAACGCGCCTGGGAAGAAGTTCGGAGCGTTCGACAAGCAATCCTCTTCGTGCCCAAGCTCTGGTGGCTGTGGCAACGGCTCTACTTTCGCTCGACGCCGGTTATCATCGCCATTGTGGGCGGGTTCGCGATGACGCTTCGCTGGAGCTGAGAAGCACGGGGCTCAACTCACAGGTCCAGGGCGGCGGCAACCTTTCGCGCTACCCGGCCCAGCTCGAGGTCGCCGGAACTGAGGCAGAGCAGCGGAGCGATCTCGCGCATGCGGGAATGCCCGCTGGTGCTCGATCCGTCGTGGTCGTCGTCACAGTGGTCGATGGCGTCGATCGCCAGACGCTTGATCTCCCCGGTAATCCGCGAGCGCGCCTCGATCAGGAAGTCCGGTCGCGCAGGGCCGAGCGGCGTCAGAATATCGAACACGGGCTTTTCGATCGCGGCATCGATGCCATGCCGGTGAAGGTTGCGCTGGATCGACAGCAATTCGCGCAGCAGGCTGCGCTCGAACTCGGACTCGACCGGGATGAAGCGCTGCCCCGAGTAGATCGGCTGCGCGTAGGCGCGAAGCGGAGCATAGCCACGCGCCTCGGGATATTGACCAGCGACGACGATCACGAGGAAGGGGCCACGGACCAGGTTGCCCCGCACCGACGGGGATTGCACCCGATTGGCGACGCGCACTGGCCGGTTGTCGGCGGTCTCGATGACATGGCCGGTGATCTGATGCGAGAAGAGCGCGAAGAACGCCTGCGGCGCGTGGCCGGGAGGCCAGTCTCCGGAGAGACGCCTCAGAATCGCATAGGCGCGCCGGCTGTGCAGGGCATCGGCGTGGGTCCAGAAGGCGCGGCTGAGCTCGACGCCGGGCGCGATCTCGATCCTGCTGCTCGCCTTCACTAGAGCATCGAACTCCCGCTTGATCGAAGGCTCCTCCGCGCCATCCGACAAGGGAAAAGCCCGGGTCGTCCCTGCAACGTCGAGGAGGCGCCATAGCAGCCGGGCCAGCCTA
>DATEDR010000442.1:0-2284 GCA_035281605.1 Sphingobium sp. | reverse complement strand
GATCATCCACAGCAGGATGAGCGTCGCCTGGATCGAGAGAATCCAGAAGATCCAGCGCCATGGCGCAATCCACAGGATGGCCTGCCCCACGGAGGGCGCCATCACCGGGATTAGCATGAAGACCGCGAAGATCAGCGACATGACGCGGGCCATGGCGTCGCCCTTGAACCGGTCGCGGACGATGCCGACCGTGATGACGCGGCTCGAACCGGCGAAAAATCCTGCCAGGGCGCGCGCTGCGAGCATCATGGGGAAGCTCTGCGCCGCCGCGCAGCCGATCGACGAGACGATGAAAAGAGCCATGGCCCCGCCTAGCACCCGCTTTCGCCCAAAACGGTCGGACAGCACCCCGAACAGCAAGGATCCGATGCCTAGCCCCAGGAAATAGATGCTGATGATCAGCTGCCGGTCGTTCGCCTGAGTGACTCCCAGATCGCGGCCGATGTCCGGCAGCGCGGGCAGCATCGGATCGATCGACAGTGCGTTGATCGCCATCAGGCAGGCGCAGAGCAGGACGAACTCACGGAAGCCAATGTCTTTTTCCGGCAAGGCAGCGGTGACCGGTAGGGGAGAATGGGTCATGCGTCGGCTATGGGGATGTTTGGCCGCGGATACCACCCCCCAAAAATGCCTGCCCGTGCCCGACGCCGGGAAACGGCGAACAGGCTTTATCGCATGGTCAAAGCCGCGTTAACCATTTTTTATCGGCTGCCGGTGCACCGTGGCGCTTGTCGAAAACCAGTATGGCGAAACCCACAGGGAAATCGATCATGGCGAATAGTCTGAAGAGCGCACAGTTTCTGATGGAAAGCCGTCTTACCGACGCGGCATGGGCATCGGCGGAGTCCTGTTTCGAACTGGGCGTCGCCTATAGCTGCGGCACCGGCGACCTGCCCATCGATCTTATCGAAGCGCATAAATGGTTTAACCTCGCCGCGCTGCGGGGCAGCGAGGAAGGTCAGGCGATGCGCGCCGAGATCGCCGAGGAGATGACCGCGCGCGAGATTGTCGAAGCGCAGCGCCAGGCCCGCGCCTTGATCGCCGCCACCCAACTGCGCGCGGCCTGACGCTTCATTCCCTCTTTCTGAAAGGGGCCCGTTCGGACAGCCAAGCTCGATCGCGTTGCACCCCGGCCCGTTCGGCGTCGAGGAAGTCCGCGACGGCGGCGCGGAAGGCGGGATCGGGTATGAAATGCGCCGAATAGGTCGGTTCAGGCGCATAGCCCCGCGCGAGCTTATGCCCCCCCTGCGCGCCCGCTTCGACGCGGGACAGTCCGCGCGCGATGGCTATGTCGATTGCCTGATAATAGCATAGCTCGAAATGCAGATGGGGCACGTCCTCGATGCAGCCCCAATAGCGCCCGTACAAAGCGTCGCCGCCGATCAGGTTGAGCGCGCCCGCGATCGGGACCCCCGCTCGTTTCGCGAGAACCAGCAGGACGCGATCCGCCATGCTTTCGCTCAACATCGAGAAAAAGGAGCGGGTCAGATAGGGGCGGCCCCATTTGCGCGAGCCGGTGTCCTGGTAGAAATGCCAGAAGGCGTCCCAATGCGCTTCGGTAAGCGCGCCTCCCGTCAGGTGGACGATCTCCAATCCTTCCACTGCCCGCGCGCGTTCCTTTCGGATATTCTTGCGCTTGGCGCTCGATAGGGTGGAGAGGAAGTCGCTGAAATCGCGATAGCCGCGATTGGTCCAGTGAAACTGGTTGTCCTCCCGGATAAGCCAGCCGGCCGCTTCGAACAGCGAAACCTGATCAGCATCCACGAAGCTTGCATGTGCGGACGAGAGATTGTTTCGCTCAACCAGCGTCTCGATCCCGGCAATCAGGGCGGGGGCGAGCGCCCGATCGCGCAGCAAAAGCCGGGGGCCCGGGACGGGCGAGAAGGGCGAGGCGAGCTGGATCTTGGGATAATAGCTGCCCCCGGCCCGTTCCCACGCATCGGCCCAGCCATGATCGAACACATATTCGCCCTGGCTGTGGCTTTTGCCGTAGAGCGGAGCTGCCGCGGCGATCCGGCCGTCGGCGCCGTCGATCAGCAGCGGCAAGGGTTGCCAGCCAGTGCCGGGACCGACGCTGCCCGATCGTTCAAGGGCCGCCAGGAAATCCCAACTCATGAAGGGATTGGCCCCTCCCGCGCACGCGTCCCATTCGTCGCGGGGCAGGTCCGCGACGCCGCCCGCCACCCGCGCCACCCACTCAGTCAAGAGCGGCCTCGAAGATGATCTGGTCGGCATGTACCGCCGCGCGGGCGCGCTCGGCTGCGGAACGAACGGTCCATGTCAG
>DATEDR010000441.1:0-2416 GCA_035281605.1 Sphingobium sp. | reverse complement strand
CCGCGCACCTCGGCCAATTTCCTGACCTATGTCGATGACGGCCGCTTCGACGGCGTCACCTTCTACCGCGCGGCGCGGCGCAAGAGCAGTCCCAGTCTTGGGCTGATCCAGGGCGGGATCGACACCGATGCGCGGCGGTCGCTGCCGCCGATCCCGCATGAGCCGACCACCAAGACCGGCATCCGGCATCTTGATGCCACCCTGTCCATGGCGCGGCCCAATCGGGCGGATTCGGCCATGGGCAATTTCTTCATCACCATCGGCCCGACGCCCAACATGGACGCGCGGGGCGACTATATCGGCTATGCCGCATTCGGCCATGTCGTGGCGGGCATGGACGTGGTGAAGAAGATATTGGCGATGCCGACCTGCTGCGGGTCGGGGCCGATGCGTGGCCAGATGATCGTGAAGCCGATCGTCATCCGGCGGGCCCGGCGCCTCGACGGCGTGGCCAAGCCGACGCGCGGAGTGAAGCCGTGGCTGATCGGGCTCAGAAGAAGGCCGAACCCCTGACTTTCCGCTGGCCCTGACAGGCATCGCGCTTCAGGATGATGGCCCGAAAGGAAGCGCGCATGTCAGGACGGATCAGGGTGGGCATCGGTGGATGGACGTTCGAACCGTGGCGGGGGACCTTCTATCCTGAAGGGCTGCGGCAGAAGGACGAACTGGCCTATGTGGGCACCCACCTGACTGCGACGGAGATCAACGCCACTTATTACAGCACGCAGAAACCGGCGACCTTCGCCAACTGGGCCAAAGCGGTGCCGGACGGCTTCAAGTTCGCGGTCAAGGCTTCGCGCTTCTGCACCAACCGGCGCGTCCTGGCCGAGGCGGGCGAATCGATCGGAAAGTTCGTGAACCAGGGATTGGCCGATCTGGGCGACCGGCTCGGGCCGATAGTGTGGCAGTTCATGCCGACCAAGGCCTTTGATCCCGACGATTTCGGCGCGTTCCTCAAGCTGCTGCCGGCCAGCGTAGACGGCGCGCCGTTGCGCCATGCGCTGGAGGTACGGCATGACAGTTTCGACGATCCCGTGTTCCTTGCGCTGGCGCGGGAGGCAGGCGCGGCGGTCGTGTTCGCCGACCATGACGACTATCCGGCGTTGCACGGGCATGATGTGGGCTTTTCCTACGCGCGCCTGATGCGTACGCGCGAGGAAGAAAAGACCGGCTATGCGCCCGCGGACATAGCGCGCTGGGCGGAAATGCTGCGGGATGAGGCAGGGAAGGGCGATGCATTCGCCTTCTTCATCAGTGGGGCCAAGGTACGCGCGCCGGCAGCCGCGCTGGCTCTGATCGCCGAACTAGACAAATAAAATCAGCCTCGCGGCATTCCGTGTTTTTCCAGCCACAGCCTGTTGCATTTGTTGCAACTGCGAAGGCCGTCTTTGCGATTGTTACAAAGCAGGCAGAGGTGCATAGGCGCGCCTGCCGCAAGGCAATACAAAATAACAGATGCAGGAAAATCAACATGCGACACACTGTGCAAGGCGTTGCGCTGATGGTGGCGGTCGGCGCGCAGATGCTGACCTTCTACTCGGTGCTTTTTGCTTGAGCGTATAACCGCTCTACTTTCTCCCGATTGGGGAGCTTAAAAAAAGCCGCCCAAGGCATGCGCCGGGGCGGCTTTTTTATTGCAATTTTACTGGGGCCGGGGCTGTAGTTCGCGGATGCGCCGGGAACTGCTGTTCGTCTATGGGTCGTTGCGGCCAGGTTGCGGGGGTGAGATGGCCCTGTGGCTCGCAGGCGCGGCGCGGCATCTGGGTCCCGCCATGGCGCGCGGGGCGCTCTATCGCGTGGATGCCTATCCCGGTTTCGTCCCCGGCGAGGTCGGATGGGTGGCAGGCGACCTGTTCCTGCTGGCCGACCCGGAACAGGTGCTGAGCGCGCTGGACGATTATGAGGAATGCGCCGCCCATTTTCCCGAGCCGCGCGAATATCGACGCGAGCGGCTGGTGGTGGAAACGCACAGCGGGCCGGTGGTGGCGTGGACCTATGTCTATGCGCGGGCGCTGGCTGGGCTGGAACGGATCGAGAGCGGGGATTTCTGGCCTGATGCCGCTTGCGCTTGCGCTCGGGGTGCGTAGGCTCTGGCGCCGGACCTTCACTGGAGAGCCGCCATGACGACGCAAGCCGAGGACCAGCCCTTCCCCGATCGCCTGGCCGAAGACCGCAACTGGATCGATTCGACCGGGCTCGACCGACGCCGCCTGCTGGCGGGTGGCGCCTTTGCCGCTGGCTTCGCCGCTGCCTGCCGCCCGGTGTCGAGCAGCGCGGTCCAGACGTCGGGCGAGGGCTTGAAGGAGGAGATGGTCTCGATCCCGGCCAGCGACGGCTTTGCCATGCCCGCCTTCGTCGCTCGGCCCGAAAAGGCGAAAGGGGCGCCGATCATCTGCGTCGTGCACGAGATTTTCGG
>DATEDR010000440.1:0-10179 GCA_035281605.1 Sphingobium sp. | reverse complement strand
CGAAAAGCGGCCATTCGTGTTGCGAACGGGAGAAACGCGTCAGCGCTGCTGACCGCCACTGCTGTCATCATCGCGCCGGGGCTGCTGGCCGCCGCCTTGCTGACCACCACCCTGCTGGCGCCGCTGGTCATCCTGCTGATGCTGCTGACCGGGGTTCTGGTTCTGCTGCCCGCCCTGCTGGGTACGGCCGGCATCCTGTTGATTCTGCTGGCCCGGAGTCTGGTTCTGCTGACCACCCTGCTGGGTCCGACCGGCATCTTGCTGATTCTGCTGGCCTGGAGTCTGCTTCTGCTGGCCGCCTTGCTGGCCACCCATCTGGTTGCCTTGATTTTCATTTGCCATTGTCAGGGATCCTCTTTCACGCCGAAGTAGCGCTGGTATAGGAAACCGCCGGCGTCCCGCCCTGTTCCGCGGCGTGCGGCAGGGCGAAGGCTGGACAGGCCTATCAGACCGGCGTTACTTCGACCGGTCGCGGGTCGGCCTGTCGCGTCTATTCGGATCGTCGGCAATAAGGCGTTCGAATATCGGTTCTTTTACGGTGCACTGGAACCTTTTCGACGCGCGGGCGTAACGATCGTAGCGCCGACTATGGGGTTCGGACGCAGGGGGCGGGGACGGATGCGGGCTCAATCGTCGGCTGTTTATAGGGCGATATGGGGACTTGGGGCGCTGGCCGCCCTTCCCCTTCCTTCAGCAAGAGCGCAGAGCATCGACGAATTGCGCGACATGCCGATTTCGGCTTTGTCGAAGCTGGACGTGACATCCGTCACGCGATCGGCCGCGGCGCTGGCGGAAGCTCCTGCGGCCATCTACGTCATCACGCATGACGACATCGTCCGGTCGGGTACGCTGACGCTGCCGGGCATATTGCGGCTCGCGCCCAACCTGCAGGTGATGCGGGGCGGGCCAAATGACACGGTCATCACCGCCCGGGGCCTGGGCGGAAACGAAGTCGCACAGAATTTTTCCAACAAGCTGCTGGTCCTGATCGACGGCCGAAGCGTCTATTCGCCCCTTTATTCGGGCGTCTATTGGGACATGCAGGATGTCCTGCCCGAGGATGTCGACCGCATAGAGGTGATTTCGGGTCCCGGTGCCACCTTGTGGGGGTCGAATGCGGTCAACGGCGTCATCAACATCATCACGCGCGATTCGGGGGCTTCGCAGGGCCTTTACGGAACCGGCGTGATCGGCAACCGGACCTATGACCTCGGCCTGCGCTATGGCGGCCAGGCCGGCGAAGGGGTGAATTATCGCCTGTTCGCGAAGCGGCACGAGAATTTCGAAAGCGCGGACGGCCTGGACGACGGCAGTCATCGCACGCAGCTCGGCTTTCGCGTCGACTGGAACGCGTCCCCCGACGATGCGCTGATGATCCAGGGAGATGCCTATCGCGGATCCCGCTTCCAGGGCGCATCCGCCGACGAGAACTTCCACGGCTATGACCTGCTGGCCCGCTGGCGCCGCACCACCTCCTCCGGCGGCGCGCTACAGGTGCAGGCCTATTACGACCATAGCGCGCGCGGGATCGAGGGGAATGGCGGGCGCTTTGCGGTGGACATGATCGACATCGAAGCCCAGCACAGCTTTTCCCCTGGCAGCGGCCATGACATCGTCTGGGGCGGGGGCGCGCGGGTCAGCAAATATGAGATCGAGGATATTCCCGGGCTGCTGTTCGTGCCAAGCCGGCGCAAGCTGTACCTGGCAACTCTGTTCGCGCAGGACAGCATGGCGCTGACCCCCTCCCTTACCGCGACGTTCGGGGTCAAGCTGGAGGACCGCAGCTATACTGACCTTATCCTCCTGCCCAGCGCGCGGCTGTCGTGGAAGCCGGCAGAATCGGCCCTGCTGTGGGGCGCGGTGTCGCGCGCGGTCCGATCGCCAACGCCCTTCGACGAGGATGTGGTGGAATCGATTGGGCAGACCGTGTTCCTGACGGCGGTCTCCAGCTTCCGGTCGGAAAAGCTGACCGCGTTCGAACTCGGCACGCGGGTGGCGCTTTCTTCGCAGGCGTCGCTGTCGGTCTCCGCCTTCTACAATGTCTATGACGATCTGCGGACCGTTGAGCCGGCGCCGGCCGGCTTCCTGCCCCTGCGCTGGGGCAACGGCATCAAGGGGGACAGCTATGGCTTCGACGCCTGGGCCGACGTCAGGCTCGCCGACTGGTGGCGGCTGAAGCCGGGCTACAGCCTGCTGATCCAGAAGTTCCGGTTCAAGGAGGGGTCCACTCCTCTGCTCGGCGTGTCGCAAGTGGGTAACGACCCGCGCCATCGCGCCACGCTGCGGTCCTCGATGGACATCGGGCGGGAGATCAATTTCGATTTCGACCTGCGCTATGTCAGCGCGCTGCCCGATCCGCATGTGCCGGGCTATGTCGAACTGGGCGCACGGCTGGGCTGGCAGTTCAGCGATCGGGCGGAACTGTCGGTGTCCGGATTCAACCTGTTGCACCGGCGCCATCGGGAATTGCCCGCGTCGCAGGCCAATCCGCTGAGCCGCAGCGTGTTCGCAGCCGTGAAATGCACCTTTTGATGCCTTGGCGGCATGGCGGCGGCGGGGGCCGGTACGGCAGGGCGAAACTGGCCGGGCTCATCCTGATCGGCCTGCTGCCGCAGCCGGCCGGGGCCAGTTCGCCCGCCAATCTCGAACGCGCGGTGAAGGCAAGCTTCCTCCTCAAATTCGCACCGTTCGTCGAATGGCCGCCCGCTGCCTTCACGGCCGCGGACAGGAACTTCGTGATCTGCGTTACCGGCGAGGACCCGTTCGGCAATATCCTGAACGACGTGGTGCGCGGACAGAGGATGAAACAGCGACCGGTAAGCGTACGGCGGTTGGGAACGGCTGGCAGTGCTGCCGGCTGCCACATCCTCTACGCCGGCCGATCGGCGGAGGCGGAATACGCGCCCTTTCCCGCCGCCGGAAGCCTGCCGATCCTGACCGTCTCGGACAAGAGCACGGGACCGACCGGCGCGATGATAGCCTTCCTGGTGCAGGGCGGGCGCGTGCGCTTCCAGATCGATGACGGCGCGGCGCGGGCGAGCGGCCTCAAGATCAGTTCCAAATTGCTGGCCCTGGCCGTCACGGTGAACAGAAAATGACGAAGTGGCCCCGGACAGAAAGCGCCGACCGGCCGGGCACGGGCAGGATCGTGGCGCAGATGGCGACCCCCCTGTCCGCGGTGGTGATCGCGCTTCTCCTGCTGATCGCCGGGCTTGCCTTCGCGTTCCAGCTGGAACAGATCGGCCGGACCGAAAAGCTGCGGCAGATCACCGTCCAGGCACAGACATTGGCGAGCGGCATCGCCGCGCCGCTGGCGTTCGACGACGATGTCGCGCTTAAGGAATATCTGAACGCACTGCGCGCCGACCCTCAGCTGGTGGCGGCCGCGGTCTATGACAGCGCGGGCGCGTTCGTCGCGGGCTATGCGCGCGCGCCAGCCAAAATCCCCTCGCGGGCGGAGGTAGCCGACCCGCACAGCCTGCTCAGCGCGCTGATCGTCACCGCGCCGGTGATGCAGGGCAATACGCGGCTGGGCACGGTCTATCTCCATTCGACGCTGGACAGCCTATCCCGCCGGCTGACCCGCTATCTAGGCATCGGGGTGATCGTGGTCGTGGCATCGGTGCTGATCGTCATGCTCGCCGCTTCCTATTCCTCGCTGCGGGAGGCGCATCATAAGCTGCAGGCGGAATCGTCCAGCCGGCGCCAGGCCGAAGAAGCCCTGCGCCAATCGCAGAAGATGGAGGCGATGGGCCAGCTGACCGGCGGCGTCGCCCATGACTTCAACAATCTGCTGATGGTCGCCGCGGGCGGGCTCGACCTGATGGACCGAACCGACGACCCGGCGAAGATCGAAAGGCTGAAGGCCGGCATCCGCCAGGCGGTCGACCGGGGGTCGAAGCTCACCCGGCAGCTGCTGGCCTTTTCGCGCCGCACCCCGGTCAATCCGGAGGTCGTGGACCTGCGGGAGCGCATTCATGGGCTGGACGCGCTGCTAGAACGATCGCTGGGCGAAAGCATCGAAGTCGCCATGCATTTGCCCAACGATCTGTGGCCGGTGGAGGTCGACGCGTCCGAGCTGGAGGTGGCGATCCTCAACATCGCGCTCAACGCGCGCGACGCCATGCCGCGCGGCGGCGTCATCGTCATAGAGGCGACCAATGTTCCGAGCCGGAACGAGCGGCAGGATCAGGTCCGCATCGCCCTGACCGACACGGGCACCGGCATCGCGCCCGATCTGGTCGCGAAGATATTCGAACCCTTTTTCACAACCAAGGAGGTGGGACAGGGCACGGGACTGGGATTGAGCCAGGTCTATGGCTTCGCGCGCGCATCGGGGGGAGAGGTGTTCGTGGACAGCGTGATCGGCACGGGGACGGCCATCACCCTCGCCCTCCCCCGCTCGCTGCTCGTGCCGCAGGCCAAGGATGGCGTGGCGCAAGCGGTTGCCGCCTTCGACCGGCAGCGGATCCTGCTGGTCGAGGATGACGATTCGGTCGCGGACGCCGTCGGCGGCATGCTGCATGAACTGGGTTTCGAGATAGAACGCGCCGGCAACGGCGAGGCCGCGTTGCAGCGGCTGGAGCGCGGCGCCGATTTCGACCTCGTCCTGTCCGACATGATCATGCCGGGGGACGTCAGCGGCATCGATCTCGTCCGCAGGATCAAGGAGGACAGGCCGGCCCTGTCGACCATGTTGATGACGGGATACAGCGCCGCGGCGGCATCGGCGGCGAAGGAAGGCGTTGCGCTTCTTTCCAAGCCCTTCTCCCTCCAGGACCTGGCGGTCCAGATCACCGCCGCGTTGAAACAGGGCGGAGCGCCGCGGCCCGATTAGCGCTCGGGATAAAAAACATCTGGCGCCCGCTCCGCCCTCTTCTCCCGTCCCCGATGTGCTGCTAGACTGCGACGCATAAGAGAAGGAGAGGAGAGCCATGCTGTTGGCTCGGTTGCTGGATTGGCTTTGCGGCCTCTTCGCTTGCGGAGCGCAGGACGAGTTGATCGTGAATCAACTCATCGCCTCGCAGGAAAAGCCGCCGCGCTTCTGAACCTGAAGGCTAGGCTGCGGCGCGCTCCGCTTCCCGACGCCGCCGTTTCCCCTCGTCAAGAATTGACCTGGGTCGTTCTCAACCGCCTCTTGCCTCCTCTTCGACTCAATGCCGCGTGATTTCGGGCGCGCTGATGAACGGCATGTCTTCGGGCTCGATGGTCGTGGGATGATCCACGGCGGCGGTTTGCGCGTGATGCCCGCGTGGCGCCTCCGCGCGGGCACGGGACGAGCCCGCATTGGCCGGAAACGCCTTCCCCGTACGCCGGTCGAGCGCGCGCGCGACCAGCGCGTCGATCACGGTCGCGCCGACCACGAAGGCGACCGCGCCCCAGACAGCCCGGCGGCCCGGCGCCTTGCGGGCAGCGAGGCCGAGCGCGGCGAGGTCCATGGCATCGCCCGCCACCCGGTTCCATACCAGCGTGGAATGCGCCGGCGCGGCGAGCAGTCCTGCTCCTGCCAGCATCTCCCGCGCGCCAAAGGCTCGCAACGTCGCGCGGCCGGCGCGATGGTCATTGCCCAGCGCGCGGGCGATGCGCCGCGTGGCAGCAACCTCCGCCACGCCGACCGCAATCGAGAAAAGTCCCAGGCCAAGGCTGAGCCGGCGGGGGTCCATGGCATCCTCCTGCGCGATGTTCGGTGCAGCCAACGGCCCGGCGGGCGCGACGTTCCCCCCACATGGACGGGATGACGGGAAAGAACGCCCGGACGCACGGCGAACCTAAAGGCGCGCCACTGTCATGTGTTATTGACGCTAACGCCGCCTGGGAGGATGCTCACGGCATGACCTGGCCCGACGGCAGCAGCGAAATGGCGGAGCGCATCCGCATCCATGACTGGGCGGCCACCGCGCTGGGCCCCGCTGATCTCTGGCCTGCCGCGTTGCGGCACAGCGTCGACCTGCTCCTGTCCCACCCCCTGCCTATGGCGTTGCTCTGGGGTTCCGACAATATCCTGATCTACAACGACGGTTACGCCACCGCGTTGCAGGGCAAGCATCCGTCTGCGCTTGGGCGCCCGCTCTATGAGGTCTGGCCCGAAGTTCAGCATCTCAACGAATCCGCCCTCGACCGGGTGCGCCGGGACGAAGCGGTGCTGCTGAAAGAGGTTCTCGTCCCCGCTACGTGGGCGGGCCGGATGCAGGACAACTGGTTCGACGTCGCGCAGGGTCCGATCCACGACCAGGACGGACGAGTCGCAGGCATCCTCGTCACGGTGCTCGACAAGACGGTGGAGGTCAGGGCCCAACGACGGCTGAGGGATACGGAGGAGCTTCAGGCCTTCCTGCTGCGCCTCAGCGATGCGCTTCGCCCCCTGGCCGATCCCGTCAAAGTCCAGCGCACGGCGATGGCCCTGCTCTGCGATCATTTTCACGCCATCCGCGCCATCTATTTCGAGATCGGAGCGGACGGCGATGCGATTATCGGGGCCGAGGGCGCTGATATAAGTGGGATTCCTATTCCCACGACCTTGCGGCTTTCCGGTTTCGGCGAATGGGTGAGCAAGGCGCTGGCCGACAGGCAACCCGTACAGATGCATGACGTGGACCTGGATCCCCGCCTGGATGATGCGAGGCGTGCTGCCTATCGCAGCTACGGCGTGCGCGCGAGTGCCGGCATACCGCTGTTCAAGGGCGGCCACGTGGCCGTGATGATGGCGATCCATCTGGCAGAGCCGCACGACTGGACCGCGAAGGACATGCAACTGCTGGAGGAGGTGGCCGAGCGGACATGGGAGGCGGTCGAGCGGGCCCGCGCGGAATCAGCGCTGCGCCGGAGCGAGCAGCGGCTTCAGCTTGCGCTTGACGCCGCGTCGATGGGCACTTTCGTCTGGCATCTGGAAACCGATCATGTCGATTATGATGCCCGCGCCCACGCGCTGTTCGGCGAGCCGCCGGACGCAACCACCCGATTGCTCGCCTTCCTGACGGAGATCATGCATCCCGAAGATCGCCAACGCTGCCGCGCCGCCTGGCTCCTAATGCGGTCGGCGGGCAAGGACGGGCATTTTCACGAGGAGTTCCGCATCTGCCCGTCCCATGAGCCGCAGCGTTGGCTCGCCGTGGCGGCGCAGGCAGCGTCGCGCGATGGCACCCATGTCAGCCACGTCGTGGGAACGGTCCGTGACGTGACGCCGGCCCGCGAGGTGCAGGAACGTATTCAGGGCAGCGAGGAGCGGCTGCGTGTCGTGGTTGCCGAGTTGCAGCACCGGGTCCGCAACATCCTGACGGTCGTCCGATCGGTATTTTCCCGCACTTTCCTGAACGGCAACGAACCCGATGAGATGGCCGACCATTTCCGCGGACGGCTCGATGCGCTGGCGCGGACGCAGGTGATCGTGACGCAGACCGCCGCGGGCACCGCCGATCTGGAAAACCTCATCCGCGACGAGTTGATGAGCGTCGGCGTGCGCGACGGGCCTACCGTCCGGATTGCGGGGCCCGATGTCATGCTCAGCTCCCGCATCGCCGAATCTCTGGGCCTTGCCGTGCACGAACTGACGACCAACGCGCTCAAATATGGCGCGCTCAAGGTCGAAGGCGCAACGCTGGACATCGGCTGGCAGACGGCCCGCGACAGCGACGGCGCCCTGCGGCTGGAGCTTGTGTGGCAGGAAGTCGGCGTCCCGGCCGTTCCGCTCGATCCGATCAAGGAAGGATTCGGCCGCGAACTGATCGAGGGTGCCCTGCCCTACAGATTAGGGGCGGAAACCCGGATCGAGTTTCGCGGCGGCGGCCTGCGCTGCACCCTGTCCGTGCCCCTGGACCGGTCGAGCCCGGCGGTTGAAGCGTTGCGCGTCCGCTCCGCCGAGGAGGGGTAGCGGCCCGACTCCTTCCGCCTGCCTAGGGGGCCCTCTAGAAGCTCGTCGTCAGGTTGAAGGAGTTGTAGCGAGTCCATTCGCCCCGTGGCGCATTGGGCGCGTCCCGCAGGAACCGACCCTTCGCCAGCAACAGCCCGTCATATTCGAACCGCAGCCGGTCCGGCACGATCCAGTAGCGAATCCGCCCTTCCAATTGGTGCCCGGCAAAACGGCCAGAAGCGCCGCCGCCGTCGCGCACGCCCGTGGTCGAAAAGGCATCTGTGCGGGAATCGAGCCACATTGGCCGATAGACCGCGAACGCGTCCCACCGCTTCCCCGGCGTGACCTCCAGCCGGACCCCCGCCGTCAAGGTGTTCGCGCGCGCCACCGCATTGTAGAGGCCCGCCGGCGCCAGGTCGGCGCGGCGCATGCCGAACAGCGTGTCGAACCGGCCATAGCGCCCGCCCGGCCGGTCGCCGCTCGCCCTGTCGAATTCGACCGACAACCGCGGTTTCCACGGCCCGGGGAAGCTGTAGCCCGCGTCCACATGGACGAAGCCGGCCCGCACATCCTGGCGCGCGGCGGTGGACGCGACCGAGGCGCTGACCGTGCCCCGCTGCCAGAAGGCCTCGATCTCATAGTCGAACCGGCCGCTTTCGGGCTCGCGGATGATCCGGCCGCCGAACGTGTCGAGCGACCGGTCGCGCGTCGGCCGCCCCGGCGCATCGCGCTCGCCCAGATGGAAGAAGCTCAGTTCCGCCATGGCCGGGCCGATCGCCTTGGCCTTGCTGACGACCCCGCCCCACAGCACCAGGTCGAAACTTTCCCGGTCGATCCGCACCCGATTGTTCCTGACGGCATCGGGGTCATCGGGCCGGCGCATCTGCGGCAGGGTGTAGATCAGCACCGCCTTCACGCCTTTCGGTGCGCCAAGGTCGGCGCGCAGGCCGGTATAGCCGTTGGTAGTGTTGCGGTAATCGTCCGCCGCGACCAGCCGCCGCGACCCCAGGTTAAGCGTGAAGCGGCCCGCCATCAGGCTCAGCTTGCTGCCCTTCCCGAACGGCTCCGCAATGTCGCGCGCGACATAGGCCTGCACCAGTTCCAGCGCATTGACCTCATTGGTCGAAATCGGCGTCCCCGGGTCCGCGCCATAGGCCCGGCTGTCGAACAGCTCCGCCCCCAGCCGCCAGCCGTCGGCGCGATATTCGGCAAATATCTGGGTCCGCGCATTGAACAGGCTATCGTCGCTGTCAAATCCAGCGCGCGCCTGCCCCTCGATCGTTTCGTACCGCAGCCTGACGCTGCCGCTCGCCGTCAGCTGATCCTCCGTGCAGGCAGGCGCCGCCGCCGCCAGCGACAGCAGGGTAACAAAAGCGGTTCCAAAATGGGCATGAATCATAGATATAGGTATTTCTCGAATCATTCAGTTATGATATACCTATATCATCATGCGCGATGAGACTACCCCTTGGCTGGCCCTTCTCCACCAGCTTCCCGCCAAGCCGCCCTATCTGCGCGTGAAGATCTGGCGCCGCCTGCAGGCGATCGGAGCGGTGCCTATCAAGAACGCGGTCCACCTCCTGCCCCGCTCGCCGGAAAATGAGACGGCATTTCGCGACTTGCTCAGGGAAATCAGCGCGCAAGGCGGCGAGGCGACCCTGATCGAGGCCCATCTTCTGGCCGGCCAGTCCGACGCCGACGTGCGCGCGCTGTTCGACACCGCGCGGGACGCCGACTATGACGAGATCGCGGACGCCGCCCGGCGGCTGATCGAAACGGGACCGGCGAGCGGCGCCGACATCGCGCGACTGCAAAAGCGGGTGGAAGAGGTCGGGCGGATCGATTTCTTCGGGGCGCACCGCCGCCAGCAGGCCCAGGCCGCGCTCGTCGACCTTGATCGGCAGCGGTATCGGCATCCCGACGTCAGCCGCGCCGGGCCCGCCGATGCAGCGCAGCCGCTCGACCTTCTTGGCAAGACCTGGGTCACGCGCAGCGGCGTCCATGTCGACCGCATCGCCTGCGCCTGGGCCATAAGACGGTTCATCGATCCCACCGCGCGCTTCCGATTTGTCGACAGCCGCCAGCACGACCCGCGGCCGGGCGAATATGGTTTCGACATGGCCGACGCCGAATTCACCCATGAAGGCGACCGGTGCAGCTTCGAGACGCTACTGCTGCGCGCGAAGCTGACCGACGATCCGGCGCTGGTCGCGATCGGCGAGATCATCCACGACCTAGACGTTGCCGACGGCAAGTTCGCGCGGCCGGAAACCGCCGGGCTCGGCGCCATGCTGTCGGGCGTGTGCGCGTCGACCGACGATGACCTGCAACGC
>DATEDR010000439.1:0-2525 GCA_035281605.1 Sphingobium sp. | reverse complement strand
GATCTTTTCGATCGTGACGCCCTGCTGCGCGGCGGCGGCCTTCAGCCGCGGCAGGTCGCCGCCCGGATCGACGAAAGCGCCCCGCATGGTTTGCGTGCACCAGAGCAGGGTGCAGTTCTGCTGCAACGGCGTAACGGGAATCAGGGCGGCTTTGAGCGGAGGCGTGGTCATCGGGCCGATGTGGCGAAGCGGCGATCCCGGCGCAAGCCCTAGCCCGCCTCTTCCACCGCGAAGGGTTCGGCCAGGCTGATGCTGTCCAGCACCTTGGCGGTTTCGTCGCGCACGCGCAGCATCACGCGGTGCAGGCGGCATTCCGATTCGGGCAGGCAGTTGGTGCAGCTTTCATGCGCGAAGCGGCTGGCGCACGGCGTCAGGGCCAGCGATCCGCGCGTCAACCGGACGATGTCCCCATAGCTGACGTCGACCGGCGCCAGCGCCAGCCAGTAGCCGCCGTCGCGTCCCCGCTGCGTTGCCACCAACCCCTCCCTCGCCAATTCGGAGAGGATGACCGTCAGGAACTTGGCGGGGATATTCTGCCGCGTCGCGATCTCGTTCAGGGGCACCGGGCCCTGGCGGTAACGGTCGGCGAGATGCTGAAGCGCGCGGATGGCGTAGCGGGTCTTCTGCGAAAGCATGGGGCTGTTATTCGCTCCCCACGGCCGTTTGACAAGCCGCTGCCGTCATCATGGCGCAGGGTTGAGCGCCGCGCGCGCCTGTTTGGGGAAATCGCTGAACAGCGCGTCCACCCCGGCTCGCGCGATCGCCTGCACATAGGATGCAAAGTCGCCCCGCCCCTGTCCGTCGTCGGGGCGCTGAAACGCCGGCGGCAGGAAGCTGTTTTCCCTGCGGAGCGTCCAGACATGGACCTCCAGCCCAGCGTCATGCGCCCGGCCGACCAGCCCCGTCGCCCCTTCGGGCGCCAGCACCATCGCGGCGGCCGGGCCGATGCCGTCGGCATAGTCGGCAATGGCGCGCAAGCCCTCCAGGCGCATCATGTCGGCATAGGTCGTGCCGGGCATGTCGGCGGGACCGCCATCCGTGTCGACCAGCTGGATGAGGCGAAGGCGCGAAACGGCGCGGATCGCCTTCAAATTGCCGACTTCGAAGGACTGGATGAAGACCGGGTCGGCCTCCGTCGCATAGCCGTGCCGTGTCAGCAGATCGAGCAGCGGCGCCTGATGCGGCAGGCCGATGCCGGCGAAATAGCTCGGATGCTTGGTTTCGGGATAGAGGCCAATGCGGCGTCCCGTCTCCGCCTCCTTGGCGCGGACGAGCTGCACTATCTCCTCGAAGGTGGGGATGGGATAAAGGCCGTTGAAGCGCTTGTTCGCCGGTCGCATTTCCGGCAACCGCTCACGGGCGCGCAAGCTGCGCAGTTCGGCGAGCGTGAAATCCTCGGTGAACCAGCCGCTCACCTGCTGGCCGTCGATCGTCTTGCTGGTGCGGCGGTCGGCAAATTCGGGATGATCGGCGACGTCGGTGGTACCGCCGATCTCATTTTCATGCCGCGCGACGAGGACGCCGTCGCGGGTGAGGACGAGATCGGGCTCGATATAATCCGCGCCCTGGTCGATCGCGCGCTCATAGGCGGCCAGCGTATGTTCGGGCCGTTCCCCGCTGGCGCCGCGATGGGCGATGATCATGGGTTCGGCCATTGCGGGCGCCACCTGGAAAAACGTGAGGAAGAGGAGGACGGCCCGAGCGATGCTGCGACGGAACATCCCCGGCGGCGTCATGCCTTCACGCCCGCCAGCGCGTCCTCATAGGTGGTGGCCTTGAAGCCGACGATGGTGCGGCCGCCCACGTCCAGGATCGGCCGCTTGATCATCGATGGGTTGCCCATCATCAGCAGCACCGCCTTGTCCGAATCGATATGCGCCTTGTCGCCCGCGTCCAGCGCCTTGAAGGTCGTGCCGGACCGGTTGAGGATCGTTTCCCAACCATGTTCGTCGACCCAGCCGCGCAGCTTGTCCTCTTCGACGCCCGACACTTTGTAATCGTGGAAGCTGTAGGCCTTTCTGCTGTTGTCGAGGAAGTTGCGCGCCTTCTTGATCGTATCGCAATTCTTGATGCCGTACATGGTGAGCATGACGCCTTACCCCTTGAATGCGGTGACTTCGACTTCGACCTTCATCTCCGGCTTGATGAGGCCGGTGAGGATGCAGGTGGCGGCGGGGCGGATGTCGCCGAAGACAGGAGCGGTCGCCTTGCCCAGTTCGTCCCAATAGGCCGGGTCGGTGATATAATAGGTGACGCGCACGACGTCGGCGAAGGAAAAGCCGGCCTCCTCCAGCGCCTTGCCGATGACCTTGAGCGCATTGGCGGTCTGCTCGACGAAGCTTTCGGGCATCATCTTGGTCTCGGGATCGGTGCCGGTGGTGCCGGCGACGAAGCACCAGTCGCCCTGGACGACGGCGCGCGAATAGCCGACCTGCGCCTCGAACGGCGAGCCTGACGAAATCAGTTTGCGGGACATGGGGGGAATTCCTTGAAAAGCCAAGCGGGAAAGGGATTGCGGCGGCTCT
>DATEDR010000438.1:0-3951 GCA_035281605.1 Sphingobium sp. | reverse complement strand
AGCGCCCGTCGGGCGACCAGCGCGGCGCGAAGGTCGGGTTCTGGCTTTCGGTCACCAGCGTCTGCCGGCCGCTGCCGATATCGTACACGAAGATCCGCGCGAAGCCGTTCAGGTAGCTGACGTAGGCGATCTTCGAGTAGTCGGGCGAGAAGCGCGGGGTCAGCGCGATCGACTGGCCGTTGGTGATGAAGCGGTGGTTGGCGCCATCGGAATCCATGATGGCAAGGCGCTTGGTGCGGTTCCCCTTGGGGCCGCTCTCCGCGATATAGGCGATGCGGCTGTCGAAAAAGGGGCTTTCGCCCGACAGGCGCGCATAGATGGCGTCGGCGCATTTATGCGCGGCGCGCCGCCAGTCGCGCGGGGAAACGACATAGCCCTGGCGGGTCAGCTCCTGTTTCAGCGCCACGTCATAGAGGTAGCAGCCGACGGTGATATCCGCTTCCCCGCCCGAGGTGCGGACGAAGCCCTGCACCAGCGCCTGATAGGCGCCCCATTTGTCATAGGCGGGGGCAGTGACTTCCGGGAAGCTGATGGTCGGTATGCCGCTCGGCCCGGAAGGCGCGAACAGGCCCGATCCCCGGAGGTCCTGGGCGATGACTTCGGCGATCTTGCGGCCAAGTTCGGTCGAGCCGCCGGCGGGGGTCGAGACTTCCGCCTGCGCCGGGAGCGCGGGCACCACGATCTTCAAATTGCTGTCGATCTCGCCGGTGACGTCCACCGAAAGCTGAGCGGATGCCGGCGCGGCAAAGGCCAGGAGCGTGGTGGCGGCAAGGCCCAGGCGGCGCAATAGTGTCGTCATCATCGGTTCAGCCTCGCATCAAAGCGGAGTGGCCGGAGCCATTTCCATTGTTCGTAAAATTCAGGCGGCAGATTGCGGAAGGGTGAGGCTAGCTTCACCGCCTGGATCGCGCGCTCGGCATGAAGCTGCGCCTGCGGGCGGTTGCTGGCGGTGACGCCGAGCTGATCGATCACCTCTGGCGCGCCGATCACCCGGCCATTCTGGTCGAGCCGCACTTCCAGCAGCGTGACGAGCTGGTCGGCGTCCGCTCCCGAAGGGGGCCGCCAATGGGGCTTCAACTGGCGGCGGATCTCGGCGTCGAGCGCGGACTTCTGGGCCGGGCCCATGGCGGCGGCGGGCGGCGGCGCGGGCTTGCGCGGCGCGTCGGACGCGGTGTCGATGCCCTTGAGGAAATCCTTGCCGAGCAGCGAGCCCTTGGGCTTCTCCGCCTTGCCCTGCCCGGATGCGCGGGCCGGAGCGCTCGCCTTGGGCGAGGGTTTTGCCTTTTGCTGCGACGGAGCGGGCGCGGCGGCGGCGGGCTTTGGCTTGGGCGGCGTCGGCTTGGGCCGGGGCGCAGGTTTCTCCGGCGTCGGCTTTGGCTTGGGCGCGGCCTTGGGCACGTCCTTTTTCGGCGGCGAAGGCTTGGGCGGCGGCGGCGCGGGGGCAGGTTCGGGCTCAGGCGCAGGCGCGGGCTTCGGAACCCGCGCGGGCGCCGCGTCCTCGGTCGGGCCTTCCTCCGGCGCGACGCTGGGCGGCGGCGGGGCGGTCGACACCTGCGGCGCCATCGACTTCAGGTCGATTTCATCGACCAGGCTGACGTCCATCGGCGGCGAATTGAGCTTCAGCGGATTGGGCGTGGCGAGGAAGCCGACCGACAGCAGGCCGAACAGCAGGACATGTCCGGCCGTCGCGACGCCAAGGCCGATCTTTTCCGCGCGCTCCATCGCCACGTCCTATGGCTCCTATTCTGAACGGCCGCTGACAGGCGCGGCCTCGCCGCCGGTGCTGACCAGCGCGACCTTGTTGAGCCCGGCGCGGTTCAATTCGCCCATCACCCGCATCACCCGGCCATAGTCGAGCGCGGTGTCGGCGCGCAGGAAAATCTGCTGCGGCTCGGGCTTGCCGGCATTGGCGGATGTGATTTCGGCCAGGCGGGCGGGGAGGTCGGCGTCGGACACTTCCGCCTCGTCGACATAGATGCCGCCGTCGCGGTCGATCGACACGACGGTCGGCTTCTGATCCTGGTCCAGGCCCTTGGCGCGGGTTTCGGGCAGGTTCACCGGCACGCCGGTGACGAGCAGGGGCGCCGTCACCATGAAGATGATGAGGAGGACGAGCATGACGTCGACCAGCGGCGTGACGTTGATGTCCGCCATCGGCGCGCGCCCGCGGCCCCGGCGGGCGGAAGGAGGACCGGACATGGCCATTAATTTGCTCCTGCCGTTCGGGCTGAGCTTGTCGAAGCCTGTCCTGAGCGCCTGCCGCAAGCAGGCAGTCGAAGGGCCTTCCACTGAGCCACAGGCGAAGTGTCTTCACTGCGTTCAGGCGTGGCCTTCGACAGGCTCAGGCCGAACGGAGGCAGGAGTGCCCTCACCGCTGCGCCTCCAGCTCGCGGCTCAGCGTCGAATAGAAGCCGTCGGCAAAGCGGGTGAGCTTCGATTCCATGCGGTTGATGCCGTGGCTGAAGCGATTGTAGGCGATGACGGCGGGGATCGCCGCGAACAGGCCGATCGCGGTGGCGAACAGGGCCTCGGCAATGCCCGGCGCGACTACGGCGAGCGAGCTGTTCTGCTCCTTGGCGATCGCGGTGAAGGCCCGCATGATGCCCCAGACCGTGCCGAACAGCCCGACGAAGGGCGCGACCGAACCGATGGTGGCGAGGATGTTGAGCCGATCCGACAGCCGGTCGATCTCCGCCGCGATGGTGCTGGACATCGACGTCGACAGGCGGTCGCGCGTGCCGTCGCGGTCGATGACCTTCTGCGCGGTCGACCGGCGCCATTCGGTGACGCCGGCCGACATCACCTTGGCGGCGGGGAAGTCTGCCGACTTGCCGCGCGCCTCGTAGAAACGGTCGATATCCTCCGCCTTCCAGAAATCCTCTTCGAAGGCGCTGCTCTGCCTGCTTGCCTTGCGCAGGGTGAAGCTGAACCCGATGATCATCGCCCAGGTCCAGATGCTGGCGAGCACAAGGCCCAGCATCACCACCTTCACGACGATGTCGGCCTGGAGAAACAGGGCCAGCGGCGAAATGGTGGCGGCTTGCGCGGCGGTGCCGACAACGGCGCCCACGTCAGGCATCGAAAGGCTCATGGGTTGATGTCTTCCCCTTGCATCAAACGGCTGAAAATGGCGATCCAGGGCTTTGGTTGCCGCGTGGGGCGGCCCCGGCTGGTCAGGAAGGCGACAGAGACGTCGCCGTCCGTCAGTATTTCCTCGCCCCGCCTGACTCTTTGATGAATGGAGCAGGTCGCGGGGCTGATCGCGGTGACGCGGCTTTCGACCAGCAGGTCGTCGTCCAGCCGCGCGGGGCGGCGATAGGCGATCTGAAGGTCGGTGACGGCATAGACGCCCGTGCCCTCTTCCTGCGCGGCGCGCTGGTCGATGCCGGCCACGCGCAGCATGTCCGACCGCGCCCGCTCCATATAGCGCAGGTAATTGGCGTGATAGACGAGACCCGACAAATCGGTATCCTCGAAATAGACGCGCACAGGGAAATGATGCACGGCGGCGACGAACCTTCCGGTCGCCGGCACCGGCATGGACACAGCAGCGGACATGCGCGGCCTTTTAACCATCAAGCGCGCGCGGCGCAAAGGCGGAAATATCCGCCGCGAAACCATCCTGTCGACCGGCAGGGGCTGTCCATCCCACATCCGCCGGTCAGCAAGGCCGTGCTAAGGGTCGCCCCCGCCGGTCAGCCGATGTTTCTTCATGCAGTGGCGAAGTTGGTCGTAGGAGAGGCCGAGGCCCTTGGCGGTGGCGCGCTGATTGTAGCGATAGCGCGCCAACGCGGCGCGCACGATCGCGGCCTCATGCGCCTCCACCGCGGCCTTGAGATCGGTGATGGCCTCCAGCGGGGCGGCTGCGGCAGGCGGAACCGGGTCGAAGGGGGCGGCATGGGCAGTCGGCGCGGGCTTCCAGGGCGAGGCGAAGGGGTCGAACATGATGCT
>DATEDR010000437.1:0-6705 GCA_035281605.1 Sphingobium sp. | reverse complement strand
GCACGCTGCGAGCGCGACCAAGCTGGCCAGGCCAAGAACTGAGACGATGGTTTTCACGGCGTTTTCTCCTGTTGCGCCCCCTCAGGGCTGACGTCATTCGGCAAGGGGCCCGGAGGACCGGGACCCTGACGGCGATCAACTGGTCGCACGGCAGATGGTTCCCGCCGCACACTCCTTTCGTCGCAGAAACGAATTATTTTTGCAACGAGTCCCGGATCTGGCGCAGAAGGACTATGTCTTCGGGCGTAGCCGGCGCTTCCTCGGGCTTTCGCACCACCCTGTTGACCGCCTTGACCAGCAGGAAGATGATGAAGGCCAGGATCAGGAAATTGACGAAGACGGTCAGGAATTCCCCCCAACCCAGCATGGCGACGCCCGCACCCTTGAGGTCGGCATAGCTTTCCGGGTTGCCCTTGAACCCGGCCGGGATCTCGCCGAGCCGGATGAAGTAGCGCGAAAAATCGGCGCCCCCGAACAGATAGCCTACGACCGGCATGATAAGGTCGTCGGTCAGCGACTTGGTGATGGTGGCAAACGCCCCGCCGATGATGACGCCGATCGCCAGGTCGATCACGCTCCCTCGGCTGACGAAGTCCTTGAACTCGGAAATCAACCCCATTGTGAACCCCTTGTCCTAATTACGGTGTTTCCAGGATGGGCCGTTGCGCCCGCTTCCACAACCGCCTATTTCCGTGGACGCAACAAAGCTCAAGGATGTTCCATGACGATCCTGCGCCGCCTTTCTGCTTTCCTCTTCCCGCTGCTGGGCGCCCTCGCCCTGTCCGCCTGCGGCATCAACAGCGTGCCAACGGCCGAAGAAGCGGCCAAGGCCAAATGGGCCGATGTCCAGGCGCAATATCAGCGCCGCTCAAATCTGATCGGCAATCTCGTCGCAACGGTGAAGGCGGCGGGCAAGCAGGAACAGGACACGCTGGTCCGCGTGACCGAAGCCCGCGCGAAGGCGACGTCGGTGCAGGTCAATGCGGAAGATCTTTCCGATCCGGCCAAGGTCCAGCAGTTCCAGCAGGCGCAGGCGCAACTCTCCCAGGGGCTGGGCCGCCTACTCGCCTCGGTCGAGGCCTATCCGGACCTCAAGAGCAACCAGAATTTCCTCGACCTGCAATCGCAGCTGGAAGGAACGGAGAACCGCATCGCCGTCGCCATCCGCGACTATAATGAAGCGGTGCGCGCCTATAATACCCGCATCCGCACCTTCCCCGACGCGATCGGGGCCAAGATCATCCACGGCGCCAAGCCCATGACTCCGTTCCAGGCAACCACGCCCGGCGCGGAAGAAGCGCCGAAGGTCGACTTCGGCAATTGATCGGATCGTGATCCGCCACCTGCTCCTGTTCCTTGCGCTGCTGGTCGTGATGCCGGCGGCGCAGGCGCAGACTTTCCCCAAGCTCACCGGCCGGGTGGTGGACGGTGCCGCCCTCCTGTCGCCGGGCCAGGAGCAGGCGCTGACGGAAAAGCTCGCCGCGCTGGAACGACAGAGCGGACGCCAGCTGGTGGTCGCGACCCTGCCCGATCTTCAGGGCTATGACATATCCGATTATGGCTACCGGCTCGGCCGCGCCTGGGGCCTGGGGTCCAAGGAAAAGAATGACGGAGCCCTGCTCCTCGTCGCGCCCAACGAACGCAAGGTGCGGATAGAGGTCGGCTATGGGCTGGAAGGCATCATGACCGACGCGCTGTCGTCGCAGATCATCCGCAACAGCATCACCCCGCGTTTCAAGGCGGGGGACATGCCGGGCGGGATCGACGCCGGCGTCGACGCCATCGGCGGGCTGCTGACCCTTCCGCCTGACGAGGCGAGGGCCTTGGCCGCGCAGGCCGCCGCTCGGGCGCGCGACGCGTCGGATGATGGCGGCGCGGTGATGGGCGGCTTCTGGCTGATCGTCGCCGCGGTCATCGTCATGGCCATGCTGTCCAGCCGCGGCGGCAGGGGCCGTCGTCATCGCGGCGGTTCCGCGCCCATCATCCTCTGGGGTCCGGGCATCTCCGGCGGAGGCGGCTTTGGTGGAGGCGGCTGGGGCGGCGGAGGCGGCGGAGGCTTTTCGGGCGGCGGAGGCAGCTTCGGCGGCGGCGGCGCGTCGGGGGATTGGTAATGCGCCTGCACTTCAGCGAAGCCGATCATGACCGGATAACAGAGGCCGTGGCCGTGGCCGAAAAGCAGACCGACGGCGAGATCGTGACCATCGTCGCGCGCCGGTCGGATGCCTATCATGATGCCGGGCTGCACTGGGCCATCGGCGCCGTATTCGTTGCCCTGTCCCTCGCTGCGGCCTTCCCCGCCCATTTTCGCGCGCTCTGCTCCACACTGCTGCAAAGCTGGGAGCATGAGGTCGAGGACTGGAAGCTGCTGACCATCCTCCTCGCGTTGCTGATCGTCAAATTCCTGGTCGTTCGCTACGCGCTTGCATGGATGCCGCTGCGTATGGCGCTGACCCCCCGGGCGACCAAGGTCCGCCGGGTCCACCGCCGCGCCATCACCCTGTTCCGCGCGGTGGCGCAGGGGCGTACGCGCGGCCGGACCGGCGTGCTCATCTATCTGTCGCTGGATGAACATCGCGCCGAACTCGTGGCCGACGCCGCGATCAACGAAAAGGTCGCGCCTGAAGTCTGGGGCGACGCCATCGCCGCCCTGGTCGACGGAGTCCGCGACGGCCGCCCCGCCGACGGCATGGCAGAGGCGGTGCGGCAGGTGGGCGTGGTGCTCGCCAGTCATTTCCCGCACCTGGACAGCAATCCCAATGAGCTGCCCGACAGGCTGATCGAATTATGAGCGAACAGGACATGGCCTCGCCCGAAGAGATCATGTGGTCGGGCCGCTTCATCACCGCGAAACGGCGGGGGCGCTGGGAATATGTTGGGCGCGCCCGGGGCATCCATGCCGCGGTGATCCTGGCGATCGACGAAGACCGGCATGTGCTGCTGGTGGACCAGTATCGCGTTCCGCTCGGCCGCCGCTGCATCGAACTTCCCGCCGGCCTGGTCGGCGACCAGGATGAGGGCGAGGAAGCCGCCCTCGCCGCCGCCCGCGAACTGGAGGAGGAAACCGGCTTCCGCGCCGCCCGCATGGAGACGGTCGGCCAGTTCTACAGCTCGCCGGGCATGGTGTCGGAAAGCTTCACCCTGTTCCGCGCCCATGGCCTCATCCGAACCGGCGAAGGCGGCGGCGTGGATGGCGAAGACATCCGCGTCCACCGCGTCCCGCTCGCCGACATTGGCGAGAAGATCGCAAGCTGGCGCGCGGACGGCTTCGCCATCGACGTGAAGCTGCTCCTGCTGCTGGGCGGCGGGATCATCGGCTAGGAAAAGCGCTCCCTCCTCCCTCCCCTCACGCCACCCTGTACCATCCTGCCACCCGCTCGAGCGCCAGCGTCAGCACGAGCTTGCCGGCCCGGCTCGGCCAGCCCAGCGCCCGCTCGGCCGCCGCCAACCCCTCGCCCGCGCAGGCGACGCGCCACAATATGTCGCTCAGCCCCGGCCCCGCGGCGCCGATCGCCGCATGGAAGCGGTCGCGCGCGGACAGCTGCGCCAGCGTCGGGTCCGCCCGCTGCCCGCCCCCCTTTCGCCCGCCCTGCGGCGGCGCGGCGTCCCACCGCATCGTCACCCGCGCGCCCAGCCCCGCCCGCTCCCAATCCGCGCGCAAGGCTTCGCCCGCCTGATAATGACGATCGCTCAGCATCCCGCGCGCATGCAGCCAGGCAAGCGGCGATTCGCCCAGATTCACCGCCACGGTCTGGACCCGGCCCGCCGGATCTTCGATCTTCTGCTCGACAAATTGCGTCCGCATCGGCACCTCCATCTCACCCTCGATGCGAAGCCCCTTGCCATGGGGACTGGTTTGTAGGAAAGAACAAAAAACCAAATAGGTGAAATCAGGAACAGGCATGATCACCCGTATTCGCGAGGTACGAAAGGCCAAGGGGCTGACGTTGGAACAAGTCGGCGCGCTCTGCGATCCGCCGACGACGGCCCAGACCATCGGGCGGCTGGAAACCGGCACCCGAACCGTATCGGTCAACTGGCTGAACCGCATCGCCCATGCCCTGGGCGTCGCTTCCTCCGAACTGGTGGCGCTGCCGGGCCAGAGCGTCGTGCCCGTCGCCGCCCTGCTCGGGCCGGAGGGCGCCCGGTCCCCGACGCGCGCGCTGTCCTTCCCCCCGCCGGTTCCCGCCGACGCGATGATCGGGGTGCAGGTATCGGCCAGCATTGGCGACTATCGCAGCGGCGACGAAATCTGGTGCCGCCGGATCGGTCCGGACGAGTTTGCGAGCGCCCTCAACCGCGACATGCTGCTGCCCCGCCATGCGGGCCGCTTCCTCTTCGGCCGGCTGATCGGGCGGGAAGGCGATCGGCTCCATATCCTGCCGCTCGGCAGCGGCAATCGCCAGCAGGTCATCACCGACCCACCCTGGGGCGCTGTCGCCGTGCAATTGGTGAGACAACTCTAGCCAAAAGGCGGCTTCGTCCCTAACCCTCGATTAACCGCGGACCGGTAAGGAAGGCGCCATGACGCTGAACGTCCTCACGCTCTCGACCCTGTTTCCGGACATGAGCCGCCCCAATTTCGGGGTGTTCGTCGAACGGCAGGCGCGGGAACTCGCAAGCCGCCCCGATGTGAAGGTCACGGTGATCGCGCCGCGCGGGGTGCCGCTCTGGCCGCTCGGTCAGTCCGATCGCTACACCGCCCTGCGCGCCCTCCCGGCCCGGGAGCGGTGGCAGGACCTGATCGTCTATCGGCCGATCTTCACCACCATTCCCAAGGTCGGCGCCCGGCTGAACGTCGGCAACATGACCCGCGCCATCCTTCCCCTGGTCGAACAGCTGCACGCCGAACAGCCCTTCGACGTGATCGACGCCAGCTTCTTCTTTCCCGACGGCCCGGTGGCGCAACGGCTGTCGAAGGCGCTGGACATTCCCTATTCGGTAAAGGCGCGCGGCGCCGACATTCATTATTGGGGCACGCGCCGCGACACGCGCGGGCTGGTGAAGCGCGCCGGCGATCAGGCGGGCGGCCTGCTCGCCGTGTCCAGCGCGATGCGCCGCTCGATGGTCAAGCTGGGCATGGATGCCGCCAAGATCCGCGTCCACTATACCGGGGTCGACCTCGACCGCTTCGAAATCAGCGACCGCGCCGCCGCCAAGGAGGCTCTCGGCTTCGAAGGGCCGGTAATCCTCTGCGTCGGCGCCCTGATCCCGCGCAAGGGCCAGGACCTGCTGGTGGAGGCGCTGCCCCGACTGCCGGGCATCACGCTGCTCTTCGCCGGACAGGGCCAGTACCGCCGCGCCCTCGAAAAACGGGCCGAAGAATTGGGCGTGGATCGCCGCATCGGCTTCTTGGGCTCGGTGCCCCACGACCGGTTGCCGCGCCTCTATGCCGCCGCCGACGTCATGGCCCTGCCCTCATCGTCGGAGGGGCTCGCCAATGCCTGGGTGGAGGCGCTCGCCTGCGGCACGCCGATCGTCATCAGCGATGTCGGCGGCGCGCGCGAACTGCTCGACCGACCGGAAGCGGGGCATATCGTCGACCGCGAGCCGGATGCCATCGCCGCCGCCATCGGCGACATATTGTACAATCCGCCCGAGCGCGAGGCGGTGCGCGATACGGCGCTGCGCTTCACCTGGACCGCCAATGGCGACACGCTGCTCCATCATCTGAAGGGCGTGGCGCGCAACGGCCTGGGCTAAGCGTCCAGCATCACTTCTGGCAGGCGACGATGGCCGCGATCACCGCCAGCGTTTCCTGCGGATCGCGCACGCGCACCGTGTCCAGCCCCAACTGCTTGGCCGGATAGTCGTTGCCGCCCGGAAAGATCGCGTCGCCGATGAACATCATGGCGTCCAGCGCGATGCCGCTCGCGTCCCGCAGCTTCTTCAGGCCATAGGCCTTGTCCACGCCCTCGCGCGTGATGTCGATGGAGGTCGCGCCCCCCATGTTGATCGACAGGCCGGGCAAGCGCTCGCGCAGATCCGCCTGGATGATGCGCCGCTTGGCAAAGTCCGGGTCCCATCCTTCCTTGGCGTGGATCGGCGCCTGCTGCCCCAGCGCGGAAAAAGTGATCTGGCTGCCGCGATCCTCGATCCTTTCGCCCCAGGTCTCCGCCGGGACGAAGCCGGTCGCCTCCAGCGACGCATCGAACGCGGCAAGAATGTCCCGCTTCTGTGCCTCGTCGAACAATTCGGCATAGGCGGGCGTCCAGCCCCCCTCGCCATGGGTGTAGAGCTTCGTGCCCGTGGTCGGCATCAGCCAGAGGCGCGACCGGTCGGCGCGCTCCGGCAGGCGGCTCGCCACCTGTTTCTCGAACTGCGGCCAGTCTCCGCCGGATATGACCGCGACATGCGCGACCGACAGCAGGTCGGCGATCGCCTCGCCCATTGCCTCGCCCAGCGGCTGCTTGCTTTCGGCCAATGTGCCGTCAAGGTCGAAGGCGACCAGCTCTTTCATCCCACAAGCTCCTGAAAATCCGAAAACGGGCGACGCGGCGCTATCATCAAAAGGGGGATCGGCAAATCCCCCCGAACCGAATAGAGGCTCTGGTCCATCGAAAGGAAATTCGCGCCCGCATGTCGTACCAACGAGGCAAGGACTGGACGCTGCTCGGCCAGGGCAAGAGTTCGCAGGTCTTTCGCATCGGTGATGGCGAGGTCATCAAGATCTTCCATTCGCAGGTGTCGGAAGAGATGATCCAGCGG
>DATEDR010000436.1:0-10190 GCA_035281605.1 Sphingobium sp. | reverse complement strand
CTATCGCGAAACGCCGCATCATCCCGGCGCGCGAAAGGTCAATTACGACGCGCTCTATCAGGCGCGCTTTCGCGAGGATCGCACGATCTGGGGCGATCTTCCCGGCGACACGGGCGTTCAGCTTTTCCCCCTGAGCGCCTCGGCCGAACAGCCCGTGGAGATCGCGCTGGTGGAAAAGGGGCGAGCGACGCCTCTGCCCTACGATCCCGCCATCTTCGACGCGCCGGCCGACAATGCCGTGCGCCAGCTTGGCCCCCATGCAGGCTATGCCGGCTTTCGCGTGATGAACGCCGCGCGCAACGGCGACTGGCTTTCCTTCCTGGGCGCCAGCTATTTCCGCTCGCCCGGCGCGACACGGCAGTTCGGCCTGTCCGCCCGCGCCATCGCGATCAACACCAGCATCCAGGGCAAGGAGGAATTTCCCCGCTTCACCCATTTCTGGCTGGAACGCACCGGGCGCAGCAGCCTGACCGTCTACGCCCTGCTCGATGGCGCTTCGATCACCGGGGCCTATCGTTTCGCAAGCGAACTGACGCCGCAGGGGGTGAGGCAGGATGTCGACGTCGCGCTCTTCCCGCGCAGGGCCATCGCCGAACTCGGCCTGATGCCGATGACCAGCATGTTCTGGTATGATCAGGCAAGCCGTTCTGCCCGCACCGACTGGCGGCCGGAAATCCACGACAGCGACCTGCTCGCCCTCGCCGGAGCCGACGGCAGCTTTCACGCCCGGCCGCTGGTCAACCCTGCCGCCCCTCGCGTCGACGCCTTCACCGAACGCAGCCCAAAAGGGTTCGGCCTGCTCCAGCGCGACAGGAATTTCGATCATTATCAGGACGATGGCGTGTTCTACGAACGTCGCCCCTCGCTCTGGGCCTCCCCGCGCAGGCCCTTCGGCGCAGGGCAGGTGCGCCTCTACGAATTTCCCACCACCAGCGAATATGTCGACAATGTCTGCGCCTATTGGACGCCGGGCGCGCCGGTGCGCGGCGGCGGGCGGATCGATGCGGCCTATCGGCTCGACTGGTCGTCCGCGCGATCGCAAGCGGCGGCCGGTACGGCAACCCTCGACAATATATGGCTGGGCAAGGCCGGCGACCCTGCGATCGACCGCGTCATCCTCGATTTTGCCGGCGTTCCGCAGGACGGCCGCCCCGACATCTGGGTCGATCTTTCCGACGGCGCGCTCGTCAACAAGGGCGGCTATCCCGTCCTTCACCAACCCGGATTGTTCCGCGTCGCGCTCGACATCCGCAGAAACGGCGGCAAGCCGACGGATATTCGGGTCCAACTCCGCATGGGCAATCGCCCGTTCAGCGAGTATGTTCATTACCCGCTCGGCGCGTGAGAAACCGGTTCCGGGCCGGACAAGTGGCTGCGTCCCTTTCAACGGCAAGATGGATTTAGCGTGACAGCGAGCGGTGACCTACAGACAGGCGGAGATGCCAAGGCGGCGCCGGTCGTTCGCGGGTTCGAGCATGTCCCTGCGGCAACGCCGATCGCCATGCCCGCCCAGAATTTCGCCGAAACGCCGCGCGACTTCCCGCACCGTCCGGTCAATGTCGATCAATGGGCCCGGCGCATGCTGATCGTGCTGCTGGCCCTGCTGCCCGCCTCCATCGCCGCGCATGAAATGCGCCGATCGATCGGCCTCGACGGCATTTCGCTGTGGGAGGGCGTGTATCTCGCCCTCTTCATCCCGCTCTTCGCCTGGATCGCTTTCGGCTTCGCGACCAGCTTCATCGGCTTCCTGATCCTCACCATGAGCAAGGGGCAGCGCGGCCGCCCGCATCGCGCCCGGCCCACGGCCCCGCTTCGCGGGCGGACAGCGGTCCTTCTGCCCGTCTGCAACGAGGATTTTCTGGAAGTCCTGGGCCGCCTGTCGGTCATGGAGCGCTCGCTTGCGCAGGTCATGGGCGGCGAGCGATTTGAATTTTTCATCCTGAGCGATTCCAACCCCGACAATGGCGAGATCGAGAAGCGCGCCTATCTCGAAATGCGCTCCGGCTTCTCGCGTCCGGTCCATTATCGCCGCCGCGCCCTCAATATCGGCCGCAAGCCGGGCAATATCGCCGAATGGGTGGAACGGTTCGGCGGCGGCTACGACTATATGATCGTCCTGGACGCCGACAGCGTGATGAGCGGGCAGACCATGGCGCGTCTCGCCTCCGACATGGAGCGCCACCCCCATGTCGGCCTGATCCAGACCGTGCCGACCGTGGTCGGCGCATCGACCTTCTTCGCCCGCTGGCAGCAGTTCGCCAGTCGCCTTTTCGGTCCTATTTCCGCCGCCGGCATGATCTGGTGGGCCGGATCGGAAGGCATGTTCTGGGGCCATAATGCGATCCTGCGCACCCGCGCCTTCGCCCAGAGTTGCGGCCTGCCGGAACTGCCGGGCCGCGCGCCCTTCGGCGGCCACATCATGAGCCACGACATGATCGAGGCCGCGCTGCTACGGCGCCGGGGCTGGGACGTCCATATGGTGACGGCGGACGACAGCTTCGAAGAATTTCCGCCCTCTCTGCCCGACCTTGCCACCCGCGACCGGCGCTGGTGCCAGGGCAATATCCAGCATGTGCCGCTGATCTCCCGGATAAAGGGCCTGCACCCGGTCAGCCGCTTCCAGCTGCTGGTCGGCGCGTCGGCCTATTGCACCTCGCCGCTCTGGCTCGCGCTGATCCTGGTCGTGCTCGGCGGCGCGCTGGCCGGCGTCTGGCCGCCGAGCGCGATCCTGCCATCGGGCGGCTTGCTCGCGCTAACCGCGGTGCTGCTGTTCGGGCCCAAGCTGCTGGCAATGCTCTGGGCCATGGCGGATCCCGCCCGCCGCATCGGCTTTGGTGGCGCGGTACGGATGACGCGCGGCGTGTTCGTCGACATCGCCCTGTCCATCCTGATGGCGCCGGTCAGCATGCTGACGCAGACCATCAACCTGTTCGGCATCCTCATGGGCCGCAAGAGCAGCTGGAGCGGCCAGATCCGCGACCGCGACGGGATGGCCCTGTCGAGTGCCATTTGGCTGTTCAAATATCACATCATGCTGGGCGGCGCACTCACCGTGCTGGCGGTGCAGGCCGGAACGTCGGTCGGCTGGATGATCCCGGTCGTCGCCGGGCTGGTGCTGGCGCCGCTGCTGGCGGCGGTCACGGCGCGCAAGGACCTGGGCCACAGGGCGGAGGAAAGCGGCCTGTTCCAGGTCGCCGAACCCTGGTGGCGCGTCCCCAGCTATCGCCCGCCCCATTATCCGGAGCAGGTTCAGGCAGCAGGCCCGCTGCACGTGATCACGAACGATCGGTGATCCTGCGTCTATTGCGTCGAAAGATCAGTCCCAATCGCGCAGCTTCTCGCGCAGCTTGTCGAGCGCCGCCTTCTTGATCTGGCAGACCCGCGCCGCGCCGATGTCCAGCGCCTGGCCGATTTCCTCCAGGTTCAATTCCTCGACGAAATAGAGTTGCAGCACCAGCGCCTCGCGCTGCGGCAGTTCGCCGATGCAGGCGGCCAGCGCCTTCTTCAGCGACTCCCGCTCCATCAGGTCGTCGGCCCGGTCTTCCACATCGGCAAACCACATCGACTGGTCGGAATAGACCTCGTCCATGCTGGTGTGCTGGACCAATTCGCACGCATCCGCGATCTCGCGGTAAGCGGACGCTTCCAGCCCCATCTCGACCGCCATTTCCGGCTCCAGCGGAGCGCGGCCCAGCCGCTGCTCCAGTCGGTTGCGCGCGACGGCAAGCTGCTTGCGGTTCGCCATGGCCGACCGGGCGATCGTCGCCTGCCGGCGCAGATGGTCGATCATCGCGCCCCGCACGCGCATCTGCGCGTAGGACGCAAAACCAAGGCCGCGATCCTCAAAGCCATTGGCGGCTTCGACCAGCGCGACCATGCCGATCTGCAGCAGATCCTCGATCTCGATCGCGCTCGATACCCGGCCATGAACGTGCCAGGCGATCTTGCGGACCAGCGGCATGTAGCGCCGGGCAAGCTGTTCGGGCGAATTGCCGCCCGCCCGCCCGTAGGTGTTGACGTCCGTTCCGGCGACGATTTTCTTCATGAACATCGGTCAGAAATCCTCAAGCGACGCGTTCGCGAGTGGGGAGCGGATCGTGGCGCGGCGCGGACCGCTGCTCGCCGCCGACCACGGCGACCACTTCCACGCCCTTCCCATCGGGAATTTCCAGGAAGGACAGCACCGGCGTTTCCGGCAGGTGCGGCTTGAACAGGCGGGCGAGCGCGCGGCGCGCCACCGGCGAGGTCACGATCGCGAAATTGCGCGCCTGCCCCATGATCGGACGGGCCGCCTGCACCACCGCCTCGATGATGCGATTGGCAAGCGCCGGCTCGATCGGGTGGCGCGCGTCTCCGGCCACGCGCATCGCCTGCGCCAATAATGCCTCCAGATCACCGTCCAGCGTAATCACCGGCAGCGGCATCTTCACCGGCACCAGCCCCTGGATGATGAGCGAACCGATCCGCTGGCGCACGGCCTCGACCAGTTGCTCGTGGCTCATGTCGGGCCGTCCGGCATCGACCATCGCCTCGCAGATGCGGCGGAAGTCCTTGAGCGCGATCCCTTCGGAGAGCAGCGCGCGGCACAGCGCGGAAATCTGCGTCAGGCTGAACAGGCCGGGCGTCAGCCCGTCGACCAGTTGCGGCGCGGCGTCCTTCAGCGTGTCGAGCAGCTTGCGCGCCTCGTCCAGACCGAACATCTCGCTCGCATTCATGGCGATCAGCTGGTTGAGATGCGTCGCGACCACCGTCGGCGGATCGACCACCGTATAGCCCGCGACGACCGCTTCGCTGCGCTTGGCCGGCGAAATCCACACGGCGTCGAGCCCGAAGGTCGGGTCCTTGGCCTCGCGGCCCGACACCACGCCCTCCAGCGCGCCGCTGTCGAGCGCCAGCAGATCCTCGGGCCACACCTCGTCCTCACCGACGACGACGCCAGCGATGGTGATGCGATATTGATTGGGCTCCAGCGCCAGATTGTCCTTCACCCGCACCATCGGCACGACGAAGCCCAGTTCCTTGGACAGCTGGCGACGGATGCCGGTGATACGCGCCATCAGCGGCGCTCCCTTGCGCTCGTCGACCAGGCTGATGAGCCCATAGCCGATCTCCAGCCCCAGGATCGCGCCGTCCGAAACGTCATTCCACTCGATCAGCGCCGGGTTGGCCGGTTCCGGCATCGGCGCAGGCTCGGCGGCTTTCGCCTTCGCGGTCTTGCGCAAGTGCCAGGCAATCGTACCCGCCACCGCTGCGGCGGACAGGATGATGAAGTGCGGCATGCCCGGAAGGATGCCGAGGAAAGCGAGGATCGCCGCGACCGGAACCCAGGCTTTGCCCGACCCGAACTGATTGGTGATCTGGTTGCCAAGATCGTCCTCGCTGCCGACGCGGGTGACGATGGCCGCCGCCGCGATCGAGAGCAGCAGCGCGGGAACCTGCGCCACCAGCGCGTCGCCGATGGCCAGGATGATATAGGTCTGCGCCGCTTCGCCGATCGCCAGGCCATGGCTGACCACGCCCAGGATGATGCCCCCGACGATGTTGATCGCGAGGATGAGGATACCTGCGACGGCATCGCCCTTCACGAACTTGCTGGCGCCGTCCATCGAACCGTAGAAATCCGCCTCGGTCGATACCTCCCGGCGGCGAACCTTGGCTTCCTCCGGCGTCATCAGGCCGGCGTTCAAATCGGCGTCGATCGCCATCTGCTTGCCCGGCAAGGCGTCCAGGGTGAAGCGCGCTGACACTTCCGACACGCGCCCCGCGCCCTTGGTGATGACGACCAGGTTGATGATCATCAGGATCGCAAAGACGAAGATGCCGACGACATAGTCGCCGCCGATGAGGAAATGGCCGAACGCCTCGATGACATGGCCCGCTGCGTCCGACCCTTCATGCCCCTGCACCAGCACCACGCGGGTCGACGCAACGTTGAGCGCCAGCCGCAGCAAGGTCGCGAACAGCAGCACCGTGGGAAAGCTGGAGAAATCGAGCGGCTTGGCGGCGTTGAGCGCCACCATCAGCACCGCCAGAGAAATCATGATGTTGGTGATGAAGCCAACGTCCAGCATGAACGCGGGCACCGGCACCATCATGAACAGCACGACCATCAGCGTCGCGATGGGCAGCACCGCTCCCTTGGCGGCGTTCGTCCAGATCTTCGCTTTGACTTGAGCGGGAGTCATATCGGGCCGTTACCTTCCGAGGGTGGCGAGCATGAGATAGGCGAGGCGCGCGGTCTGCGGATCGGGCCGGACGGAGACGTCGGCGGCATTCGCAAGGCGCTGGGTTTCGATCCGCACATAATCGGCGGGCTGGACGGTCTTCGCGCCCTCGGGGAGCGAGGCGTCGGCATATTGGATGGGGCCGGTGTCGAGCGAATCGACGCCCTTCTGCAGCTTGGCGGCAAAACGGTCGCGGATTTCGGCAAAGCTGCGCGCATTGCCCGACCGATCGTAAAAGATCGAGCGATTGGCCCGCGCCGCGGCCGGGAACATCGACGCGGCGGTGGCATCAGGCGCGCGGTCATGGACCGACAGGAACTTGCTCGCCCCGCCAACGCCCAGGAAATGCGCGAGATAGAGGTCGACCGGCTCGGCCTCGCGGCCCAGACGCTGCTCCAGATACGCCTTGTTGTCGGCCGCATGCTGCGCCGCCATGACAGAGGCGGTTTCCGGATGCTTGCGCAGGTCCAGGATCTGCTGCCGCAGCTCGGGATCGGCGACATAATAGCGCCCATTGCTGCCCCGGCTGATGGAATCGGCCGCCCAGCCCAGCCCATATTCGCTGCCATGCTTGTCGACGACCGCAAGCCAGCTCTGGTCGACAAATTGGTAAAGGCCCGTCGCGGACGACGTGGCCGCGCGCGCGGTGGGATTGAGGCTGCTTTCGATCTTGGCCTGGCCCAGCAGATAGGCGAAGTCGACGCCCGTCCTGCGGCTCGCCATGGCGATCGCGTTCGTCACGCGATTGCCGGTCGATGCGCCTGTCGCTGATATGTCTGCAAATGCCGACACTGATTGCTTAAATCCCCATTGGTACCGGGGAGCATTAGTGCAAGGCGGATGCCAAGATTTGGTTAACGCGCGCTCCATAAATATTGATGGCGCATCAACCAGACATGAAAAAAGCGCCTCTCGGGCGCTCATAGATCAAATCGAACAATCTCAAACCGTTCAGCCCGAACGGAGGAGAGGCTATGGACCGGGATCAGCGCCCGTAGGTGAGCGGCGCCTGCGTAGATCCATGCGAAGCGAGGATCGAAAGCCTTTGCCCGGCATGGTCGGCCAGCACGTTGATCCGCACCCGCGCCGATTCGAGCAGGGGAACAAGTGCGGTCAACCGCGCCTTCACCGCCTCGTCCGATCGCCAGGCGCCGATCGCGCGGACCGAAGCCGCCGCGCGGTCGATCCGATTGGCCGCCGCTTCGATCGCAATCGCATCGGTGCCATCAAGCGCGGCGCGCAATTCCTCGAAAGCCGAGAAAAGATCGTCCAGCGCTGCAAGGCCGAGCGGCATGGCGTGCGCTTACCCGTTCACCGGCAGGTCGAGCGCCAGCATCTTGTCGGCGATCGCGGCCGGATCGACCGGATAATTGCCCGAGGCAATGGCCGCCTTGATCGCCGCCACGCGGTCCAGATCGACCGGAGCGCCCTCCGCCGCCATGCGACCGGCGGGCGTGCTCGACGCTGCAGAGGATGTCACGCCAGCCGAACCCTTTTCGGACGAGGCGCGCGTCTTGGCGCTGCCCTGCAAACGGGACGCCTCTATGGCGGCGCTGATATTCTGGCCGACAGATTTGATCATGACTAACTATCCTTCACTCGTCCCGCAGGATATATAACGGCACGGTTCAAAAATCATTAAATCCCGGAATGCGGACTGTTCCCATTTCCACGACCTGCGCCAGAACCGGCGTCGATTTCTTGTCTTCGCGCACCCGGATCGTCTGGCCGACCGCGCCATCCTCATCCGCGATCATCATGCGCGAGACGCTGAAAGCCGCATTGCCCGCCATCAGTTGCACCGGATCGCCGCGCTTGACCACGACTTCGCGCTGAACGGCGCGCGCCGGTGCGCCATAACGCGCCGCTGGACCAGCCGAAGCGGCACTCCCACCCGCCAGAGGCACGCGAATGCGCCAGCCCAGGGCACCGCATGTCACGATCGCCGCGCCGAAGGTCGGTCCATCGACGCTCGGCGTTCCGGGGCAAGCCGCCAGCCGCAACCGCCGGTCGACCGGCGCGATCGGTCCGCCCGGCTCGCCGATATTGGCGCCAACGGTCATCGCGACCAGGCTGTCGATGCGATCCAGATTTTCGAACTTCTGCTGCGCCAGCGCGGGGCTTGCCCCGGCAACGGTCAGTAAAGCCAAGATCATGGGCAGCTTGTTCACGGCAATGCTCCGTTGAAACGAATGGAGTTCACCCGCCACTAAGCACCAACTATGCCAAATAAATGGTTAACGCGGCTTTGGGGGAGCGAGCGCGATGCGGATCACCTGCCCCTTGCCGGTCGCGCCGTCGAGCTGGTCGAGCCCGCGAATGACCAGAGCGTTGCGGCTAAGCCCCTGTGCCCGCAATTCCCGCGCCACAGCACCAAGCCGGGCGGCCGCCAGATCCCATTCGTCGAAGCGCTGCCGTATCGGATCGGTGCCTTGGCTGCGTATCTCCAAGCCCCCCTGCCCCGATCGCAGCTCAGCCGAGACACGCGCGATCCTGGCCCTGCCCTTGTCGGACAGCATCGCCTCGCCGGGAAGAAAAAGCTCCCCCGCGTGCAATTCCACGCCGGAGCGCATTGCGCGCCCGCCAAATTGCTGGCGCACTTCGGCCAGCATGGCGTCCCGCTTCTGCCCGCTCGCCTGCAACAGCACGAAAAAGCCGAGCAGGAGGAGAAGCAGGTCCGCAAAACTGATCGCCCAGCGGCTCCGCCGGGCCTGGGATGCAGCCGCGCTCATGCGACCTCTCGAAACGAGGCGCGGCGCAGCAGCACATTCTCACGCCGCGCGATCGCCAGCATCCGCTCGACGGCTTCCTTCTGCCATGCCAGTTCGCGTTCGGACAGATCGGCCAGTCGGCTGGCGATCGGCGCCGCGATCAGATTGGCGATGACCACGCCATAAAAGGTGGTCAGCAGCGCCACCGCCATGGACGGCCCGAGCGCCGCCGGATCCTCCATCGCCGCGAACATGCCGACAAGCCCCAGGATGGTGCCTGCCATGCCCAGGGCGGGCGCGACGTCGGCAATGGACAGCCACGCATTGCGCCCGCTCGCGTGGCGCCGCGCCCGGTCCGCCAGGGCCTGACTTGCCCAGATCTCGAATTGTTCGGACCTCTCACAATTGGCCAGCTTGCGCGCCGCTTCGGCCAGAAAGGGATTGGCTGTCTTCACCCGATCGGTGCAGGCGAGGCCGCGCAGTTGCGCGACCTGATCGATCTTCAGCATCGCGGCCCGCGCGGCATCGCGATCCCTTTCGGGATCGGCGCGCAGCAGCGGCTCCAAAGCCGCAAAGGCCCGACCCAGCGCCGGCGCGCCATTCTGGAACAGCGCGACCATTGCGACGCCCGCCAGCATCACGCCCAAGGTCAAGGGATCGAACAGATGCGCCAATATTCCGATCATCCGAAAGTCCCCCGTCACGCCCAAATGGCGGCGGCAAAGCCCTGCCACCGACCGGCAAAATCTTGCCGCCCTTGCCGCCTTCCTCCCGCAATCCCTCGGTTTTCCGTCAATATCGCCCTTGCCGATGCGTCACCCACGCAAATTGGCACGGCTCTTGCGAATACACCTTCGGATCACCCGCGGTTCACGCCTTCAGGCATCAGAACGGCAGGAGATCGCCAAGCTTTAGGCTCCTCGGAGCGAAAAAACGGGACTGACGCAATGTCGCTGGAAGACGGATTGTTCGGGATACATGGAAAGGCGCTGGCGCTTCGCTCGCAGCGCCTCTCCCTGCTCGCGTCCAACATCGCGAACGCGTCGACGCCGGGCTACAAGGCGCGCGACATTGATTTCGAGTCCGCGCTTGAAGCCAGCGCGCAGACGAGCAAGTCCGCCGCCGACGTGTCCAAGGCCGTCGACGACAGCATGGGCTATCGCGTCCCGCTCCAGCCCAGCCTCGACGGCAACACGGTCGAACTCAGCACCGAACAGACGCTGTTCGCCGAAAATGCCGTCAAATACCGCACGAC
>DATEDR010000435.1:0-4406 GCA_035281605.1 Sphingobium sp. | reverse complement strand
CGATTATAGTTGGACGTCACATAGTCGAGCCCGCCGACCATCGCCCGCACCGCGCCGTCGCGGTCGAGCGACACCAGCGCACCCTGCGTGCCGGCCGGCACATTGGCCTGGATCGCCGCCGTCGCCGCCTTCTGCATGCCCAGATCGATGGTGGTATAGACTTCCAGCGGCTCATTGGGTTCGTCGACCAGCAGGTCGAGCTGCGGCAGCGCCCAGTCGGTGAAGTAGCGCACGCTGTTCTGGTTCGGCTCGGGCGCCATCCTGACGTCGCTCAGATCCACGCCGGCGCGTTCGCTCGCGCTGATCGCGCCATTTTGCTGCATCAGGTCCAGCACCACGCCCGCGCGTCCGATGGCGGCATCCGCATCAGCCGTCGGCGAATAGCTCGACGGCGCCTTGACCAGGCCCGCGATGATCGCGGCCTCTGGCAGGCTCAGGCCGGTCGCGGGATGGCCGAAAAATTTGCGGCTCGCGGCATCGATGCCATAGGCGCCGCCGCCGAAATAGACCTTGTTGAGGTAGAGCTCCAAAATCTGCCGCTTGGAAAATTTGCGCTCCAGCGCCAGCGCCAGGATCATCTCCCGCACCTTCCGCCCCCAGCTATAGCTGTTGTTGAGGAAGATGTTGCGCGTCACCTGCTGGGTGATGGTCGACGCCCCCTGCCACCGCCGCCCCTTGCCCCGGTTCTCCAGCGCCACCCAGGTCGCGCGCGCCATGCCGATCGGATCGACGCCGGGATGCAGATAATAACGCTTGTCCTCCGTAGAGATCATCGCGTCGACCATGACGGTCGGAATCTGGTCATAAGCAAGCCATCGCCCAAAGCTCGGCCCCAGAGAGACGATGACGCTGCCATCAGCCGCATGGACGCGGATCATCTGCCCATTGGGCGACGATTTCAACGATTCATAACTGGGCAACGACTGATAGGCGATCACCACCGCGACGACGATAGCGAAGAGGCCGCCCAGCGTGGCGACAAGCCCGAATTTCAGCCCCCGGAAAAGCCACAGCCTCGCCTTGCCCGCCGTTCCCTTGCCCTTGCCTGATTGTGCCATTGCTGTGCCCGGATACGCGCTAAGTGGAAGGCAGCCAGCGGTAGATCAGGCGCAGGCCGCGCAGAACGTCTGATGTCTCAAGAGAAGCGACGCTTTACCGGGGATGAATGATTATTCAACCTCGTCGCGCAGTTTGAAATCCAGCGACGCGCTGTTCATGCAATAGCGCAGGCCGTTGAGCCCGGGACCATCGGGAAAGACATGCCCCAAATGCCCTTCGCATTTGGCGCAGCGCACTTCGGTGCGCATCATGCCATGACTGCTGTCCCTGATTTCCTCCACAGCATCGATGTCCAACGGCGCGGTGAAGCTGGGCCAGCCGGATCCGCTGTCATATTTCTCTTCCGCGTCGAACAGCTCCGCGCCGCAGCCGGCGCAATAATAGACGCCATCGGCCTTGTTACTGTTATATTTGCCGGTAAAGGCGCGCTCGGTCCCGGCCTCCCGCAAAATATGAAATTGCTCCGGGGAGAGGCGCTCGCGCCATTCGGCATCAGTCAGATTGAGCTTGTCCATGCGGGCAATATGGCGTTGCCGGCCTAGCCGATCAAGCGCTTAGCATGGCGCGCCTATGCAAACGCCGGGTCCTACCGCTCCCGCGCCGCCTGCCGCGCGATGGCGAGCAATTCATGCCGCACCAGCAGGTCGCCCAGTCCCCGCCCCGACCGGCTCGCCCGCTCCGCTTGGCTCAGCCGATGGATGACCCGCGATATGCCATGGGCGTCCCACAGCCGCACCTGTCGCGTCACGATGCCCTTTTCTTTCCAGAAGACCTGCTTGCCCGCCGATTCCACCGCAGCTTCGAGCCGCCCGCTTTCATCGACACTGGCCCGGATGTTGGCGATCAGCATCGCGCGGGTAAGCAGCGGACGCAGCACCGCCGCCATCGCCGTGCCCGCCTCCGCCAGTCGCCCCAGTTCGCGATGCATCGCCCGAAGATCCCCGCCCAGCACGGCATTGACCAGCGGGGCCGCGTCAGAATCAGGATTGTCGGCAGAAAGGGCGTCCAACGCTTCTGCGGTCGCCTCGCACGGCCGGTCCGGCGCAGCGTCCAGATAAAGGATGAGCTTCTCGATCTCGCCGCCCATCAGCGCGCGGTCGCCGTTGGCAAGGTCGACGATGCGCCGGGCGAGGTCCGACGACAGGCGCAATCCGCCTTCACGCGCCATGGCCACAGCGATCTGCTCGGCTTCGCGGGCGTCCGGCTGGTAGGAGGCGAAGGCCATCGCCACGGCACTGTCAGTCGCGAGCTTGAGCAGCTTCGACGTGCCTTTCAGCGCGCCCACGGTCGCGATCACCGGATTGCCCGCCGCCTCCGCCTCCAACAGTGCCGTCACCGCCGGCAGCGATTCCTCGCCCATCCCGTTGATACGCACCCACCGCTTGTCGCCGAACATGGAAAAGGCGGCCGCCTCGTCGGACAGCCGCGCCGGATCATCGCGCAGCGTCGGCCCGTCCAGGTCGATCCGCTCCGCCTGCGGGCCCATGGCGCGCTCCAACCGCTTGGCAAGCGCTGCGCTTCCTGCCTCGTCAGGCCCGTGCAGCAGGAAGAAGCGAATATCGGCGGGCGGCGCGTCGAGCGCCTTTTCGATCTGGCCCCGGCTGGCCTTCAACGCCGCTCTTCCCGCGCCGCGAACAGCGCCAGCCGAGCCACGATCTGATCCGCGATCGTCTGGGAAAGCCGTTCTAGCGCCGTATCTTCCGCGGCGATCGTCGCATATTCGCTGGACGTCACGTCGATCCCCGCATCGGAGCCCGCGGTATCATCGATAATCTGCTTGCCCGTCGTTGCATCGATCAGTTGATAGCGCGCGCGCAGGGTCCGCCGCTCACGCGTGACCGCAGCGTCGGAGCGCAGGCCAAAGCCGCTGATCTGGTCATCCAGCTTCACCACCAGCTTGTAGGTGGGGCCGTTGCCGCTCATCGCCGACAGCCGGTCATTGAGCGCGTTGCGGACGAGCCAGCCGCCCTTGCCTTCGATCGGCGCGACTTCGACATTACCGAGTTTTTGCGCAACTGCCCCTTGGCTGCCGCCGCTGTAAACGGGATGCAGCCCGCAGGCGGAGAGCGACAGAGCGACAAAGAGCAACGGCCAAGGCTTCATGGGACCCATCCTTAACCGTTCGCCCTGAGCTTGTCGAAGGGGCTCCACTTCTGGAGAGAAGTAAAGGGCTTCGACAGTCTCAGCCCGAACGGATGTTGTTAAATTACTAAGTTCACCAGGCGATCGGGCACGACAATCACCTTCTTCGGCGTCGCGCCGTCGAGCGTCCGCACCACATTGGGCGCCGCCAGAGCAAGCTTCTCCAGCTCGTCCTTGGGCGTGCCCTTGGGCACGGTGATGGTGTCGCGCAGCTTGCCCATGACCTGGCAGGCGATCGTCTCTTCATCTTCGACCAGCAGCGCCGGATCGACCTGCGGCCAGGCGGCCTCGGCAATCAGGCCCTGCTCGCCCATGTCCGCCCAGGCCTCTTCGGCCAGATGCGGGGTCATCGGCGCGACCAGCAGCGCCAGCGCCCTGATCGCGGCGGAGCGACTAGCCGAGGGCTTGGCCTTCTCGACCGCGTTGGTGAGTTCGTAGATCTTCGCCACAGCCTTGTTGAAGGACAGCGCCTCAATATCCTTCGCCACGCCGTCGATGGTCTGGTGCAGCTTGCGGTCGAGCGCCTTGTCCTGCCCCTCGGCGGCCTGGTCAGCCTCCCCGAACAGTCTCCACAGACGGTTCACGAAACGCCATGAGCCTTCGATGCCGGCTTCCGTCCAGGGCAAGTCGCGCTCCGGCGGGCTGTCAGACAGCATGAACCAGCGCACCGCGTCCGCACCATATTGGGCGATGATGTCATCGGGATCGACGACATTCTTCTTCGACTTGGACATTTTCTCGACGCGGCCGACCGTGACCGGCGCGCCATCAGACATAAGGACTGCGCCCTCAGAATTCCGTTCGATCTCACCAGGCCCAAACCATTGGACAGTGGTCAATGGCTCGCCAGCACTCATCCCCACCCGAGCAGGAATTTGCCGGTAATAGGTTTCGTGCGTCACCATGCCTTGCGTGAACAGCCCGGTGAACGGCTCGGCAAAGCCCAGCTGGCCCATATGCTGGAGCGCACGGGTCCAGAAGCGGGCATAGAGCAGGTGCAGGATCGCATGTTCCACACCGCCGATATACTGGCCCACCGGCAGCCACTTCTCGACCGTCTCGCGGTCGAAGGGCTTGTCCTTGGGCTGGCTGGCGAAGCGGATGAAATACCAGCTGGAATCCGCGAAGGTGTCCAGCGTGTCCGTCTCCCGCCGCGCCGCACGCCCACATTTCGGGCAATCGACATGCTTCCAGGTCGGATGCCG
>DATEDR010000434.1:0-4394 GCA_035281605.1 Sphingobium sp. | reverse complement strand
ATCGACCTGCCGGCCTTCGACGGCAATGCGGCGGTGCTGGCCGCAGCGCATGAGGCCGCTCCCACGGCCGCCGCGCAAGTCGTCGCGGAAGCCTTGGGCGCAGCCGACGCCCCGAGCATCGACGCTTTGCTGGCGGCTCTGCCGGCGGGCGATCATGCGCCGACGCTGTTCAATCCCGTCGTCGGGGAGCCGGTGGACGCCGGCCACATGGCGGCGGCGGCGGCCGTCTTCGACGCGGCGATGGTCATGCACGAAGCCGTGGCGGTCGCCCATGGCTGATCGTCGAAATCGGGAATTCGGGAAATCTCGCGGGAAATTTTTGGGGAGATTGAATATGCGCAACGGGTTAGGGAGCATCGTATCCCTCGGCCTCATGGCGGGGATGATGTCGACGGCAGCATGGGCGGCTCCTGCGTCACCCTTGCTGCAACTGGGCAAGTCACAGCTGAAGGGCGAACTGACAGGCCGCTATGACAAGGCCGTGGCCGGGGTCGGCGACGTCAGCCTGCGCGCGGCGCAGGACAGCCGCTGGACCTATGCGGTCGAGGCGAAGAACCAGTGCGGCATTGCGCTCGGTTTCCTGAAATCCGGCACGAAGGATGCGGACAGCATCAACAAGTGCGACGACTTTGTGGCCCGCCTTTCGGCGCCGCCACCGCCGCCGGTGTCGGCCGCAGGATCAGCCCCACCCGCGCTGGACTGCACGGCACCGGCGGTGTCCATCTTCTTCGACTGGAATATGGACACGCCGCTGGCCGAGGGCGCTACGACGATCAACTCGCTGACGCAGAGCGCGGCGCAGTGCGGATGGACGCGTTTCGGCGTGACGGGCTACACCGATACGTCGGGCGGCACCCGCTACAATGACGGACTGTCGATGCGCAGGGCGCGGAACGTCGCCGGCCTGCTGAATCAGGGTGGCATCGCGATGGACGCGATGACCGTCACCGGCCTCGGAGAGGCGCAGCTCAAGATCGAAACCGCTGACAATGTGCGCGAACCGATGAACCGGCGGGTTGAAATCACCGCCAGCGCGAATTGAAGCGGGGGAGGCATAAAATGACATTCATGAAAACCTGCGGCAGCCTGATCGCCCTTTGCGCGGCGACTGTAGCAAGCACGGGCTGGGCCCAGACCACGGACCTCAAGAGCGCGATCGCGGCGGCGATCGACAGCCATCCCGAAATCAACCAGGCGGTCCAGAACAAGGAAGCGATCGAGTTCGAGCGGGAGCAGGCGAAAGGCCTGTACCGGCCGCGGATCAGCGTGGAAGGATCGGCGGGCGTCCGGCGGCTGGAAAACAATACCCGCCGCCAGCTTAACCTGGATGACCAGACGCTCTGGCCGCTCGAAGCGAGCGTGGTGGCCGAACAGACCATATGGGACTCGGGCTATCGCAGCGCGGAAAAGCGTCGGCAGGCCGCCCGCATCGACGGTGCCGCGCTCCGCGTGGGGGAACGCTCCCAGTTCGTGGCGCTGAACGTCACCCGCCAATATCTCGACTATATGCTGCAGCAGCGGATCGTCGCGGCGGCGGACGATAATATCGCCTTCCACCGCAAGCTGCTGGGCGACCTGGGTGAGGGCGTCAGCAAGGGATCGATCAGCATCGCCGACCAGCAACAGGCCGAGGAGCGGCTGCAATCGGCGATGGTGCGCAAGAGCGAGGCCGAACAGGACCTCACCAACGCGGCGATCAGCTTCCGCATGCTGACTGGGCTGTCGATCGATCAGGTGTCGATGCCCGACGCCGTGACGGGCGGGGTGCCGCCGACGCTGGACGAAGCGATCGCGGCGGCGCGGACCCACAATCCGCTGATCCGCGAGGCCGAAGCCGATATCCAGGCGGCGCATGCCGTCGTCGATGAGGCTGAGTCCGAACTCGGCCCGCAGGTCCTGCTCGAAGGGCGCGGCCGTGTCGGCGAGGATGTCGACGGCTTCCGCGGTAGCACCAACGATCTTCAGGGCCGGGTGGTCCTGCGCTGGCAGCTTTATAATGGCGGCATCAACCGGGCGAAGATCCAGGAACTGACCCGCCGTGCCAGCGAAGCCCGTTTCCGCCTCAGCCAGCGCCAGCGCGAGGCGGAAGAGGAAGTCCGCACGGCCTGGAACCGTTGGGACACGGAAAAGAAGCGTATGGTCGACCTGTCGCGCCAGGGCACGGTCTCCGACAGCCTGCTCGTTTCCTATCGCGAGCAGTTCAATGTCGGGCGCCGCTCGCTGCTGGATGTGCTGGACAGCCAGAATACCCGCTTCAATACCCAGGTGCGGACCGAAACGGCCCGCTTCTCGGAGATTTTCGCGCAATATCAGATCCTGGCCGCGACCAACCAGCTGCTCGACACGCTGGGGATCGCGCAGCCTTCGGGCGCAAATCCCTATGCGCGGAAAAAATATGATGTCCCGGACCTGCCGCCCGCCGAATTGCAGCGGCGGCGCTATCCGGGCTGAGTTTCCATATTTGGGGGGCGCCCGGAGCAATCCGGGCGTCGCGGGGTAAACAATGTTGGAACGAAGCACATTGAGCCTGGCCGAATGGCTGGGCCTTGAAGGTACGCCCGGCGACGAGCTGGTCGAGAGCATCGCCCACGCGGCGCGGCATTTCGATCGGTCGCCGGGGATTGTAAGCCTGAAGGCGGGTCTCGCCGTCGATGAATCGGGGCGCTTGCCCTTTCATCAGGCGGAATCCGCGCTCGACCAGATCGGCCTTCTGACCGACCCCGTCCGTGGACGGCTGGACAAATGGCGGCCGGCCAACCTGCCAGCAATCCTGCCGCTGAAGAACAACCGCTTCCTGCTGCTGCTGGACCTGCGCGGATCGGATGCGCTGGTGCAGCTTCCGCATGCCGAAGAGCCCGTGTGGGCGCCGGTCGCCGACCTGGACGGCCATTTCACCGGCGAAGCGCTGGTCGTCATGGCCGATCATGGCCGCGAACGGGCGGAGGAACGTCCCTGGGACGAGCGGGCGCGGCAGCACTGGTTCTGGCGCGAAGTCTGGCGGGCGCGCGGCTCCTTCGGCTATGTCATGCTGGCCGCGGCGATCATCAACCTGCTCGCCTTCGCGCTGCCGCTATTCACGATGAACGTCTACGACCGGATCATCCCGAACAAGGCGGCGTCCAGCCTCTGGGTCCTGGGGGTCGGCGTGATGCTCGCCTTCAGCCTCGACTTCGCCCTGCGGCTGGCCCGGGCGCGGCTGGTGGACGAAGCGGGTCGACAGATCGACGAGCGCCTGTCGCAGCGCCTGTTCGAAAAGGTGATGAACGTGCCGCTCGCCAGCCGCGCGGGCAGCACCGGCGCGCTCGCCCGGCGCGTGTCCGAATTCGAAATGGTGCGCGAATTCTTCGCCTCGACCACGGTCGTCCTGGCGATCGACGTCGCCTTCCTCTTCTTCTTCGTCGCGATCATCGCGCTTCTCGGGGGCTGGCTGGCCATCGTACCGGTCGTCATGATGGGGATCATGGCGAGCGCAGGATTTTTCCTGCAACGGTCGATGGCCAGACTGTCGCGCGACGCGCAGGCGGACTCCAGCCTGCAAAGCTCCGCGCTGGTCGAGGCGATCGGCGGCATCGAGACGCTGAAGGCCTGCCGCGCCGAGGGGCGGATGCTGGAGCGCTGGCGCCGCTATGCGCGGATGAGCGCGGCGACCCAGGAAAAGCTGCGGCGGCTCTCCTCCACCAGCGTGACGCTGGCGGCGCTGTGCCAGCAGGTGACGAGCATCGCGCTGGTCATCGGCGGCTTCTACATGTTCGCGGCGGGCAATATTTCGATGGGCGCGATCATCGCCATCGTGATGCTGGCGGGCCGGTCGCTCGCCCCGGTGGGGCAGCTCGCCTTCGTGATCGTGCGCGCGCGGCAGGCGATGACGACGCTGGACAGCCTTCAGTCGCTGATCGACCAGCCCGACGAACGGCTGGACGGGGCGCGCGGCATCATTCCCAAGATCCGCAAGGGCGCGATAGCCGCGCAGGGGCTGGAATTCGCCTATCCCGGCGCCAGCCAGCCCAGCCTCAAGGGGCTGAGCCTGCGCATCGAACCGGGCGAGCGGATCGGCATCATCGGCCGGGTCGCCTCGGGCAAGTCGACGCTGGGCCGGGTGATCTGCGGCCTCTACCCGCCGACCGACGGCGTGCTGACGATCGACGATGTCGACAGCCGCCAATATCACCCGCATGAACTGCGCTCCGCCTTCCGCTATGTCGGGCAGGACGCAGAGCTGTTCAGCGGATCGGTGCGCGAAAATCTGCTGCTCGGCGCGCGCGAAGCCGATGACGCCAAGCTGCTGGAAGCCCTGGAGCGTTCGGGCGCCTCGCGCTTCTTCGGGCGTGACGCGGCGGGGTTCGACCTGCATATCGGCGAACGCGGCAACCGGCTGTCGGGCGGACAGCGCAGCT
>DATEDR010000433.1:0-9505 GCA_035281605.1 Sphingobium sp. | reverse complement strand
AAAATCAAGCGGTCAGCGGCTTCCCGAAGCGCCGCGATGCGGAGGCGCTGTTCGCCGGAACATGCAAGCGCCACTTCCTCCGACGGCCTTCAATTGACAAGGATATTGACAAGATTTATGCCTGCACCGGTTCACGCAATGCGTTGGATTTCAGGAAACTCGCCGAACGAGCGGGTATCGATCATTTTGATGAGGATGGGCAATGGGTATCCAAACTGACCCGTACCGGCCAGTCGGCAATGATGAGGTTGCGTTCCTCGGCACCGCGCCGATCCCTGCAAAGCCCTATTATGATCCCGCCTATTTCGCCCTTGAGCGCGAAGCTATCTTCAAGAAGTGCTGGATACAAATCGGCCATGTCTCGGAGCTTCCGGCAACCGGCTTCATCGTTCGCAAGGTCGAGGCGGCGGGAACGTCGGTCCTGATTGTAAGGGGTAAGGACGGCGTCATTCGCGCCATAATGTTTGCACGCACAAAGGCACCGAACTGGTGGCGGAGGACAGCGGCAGCCGTACCATGTTCAGCTGCCGCTATCACATGTGGACCTTCGACCAGGAAGGCCAGTTGCGGGCGGCGCCCGATCTGGACCGATTTTTCATGGATCGTGCCGATTGCGGGTTGCCAAAGGTCCCCGTCGGCGTCTGCGGCGGTTTGATCTTCGTCAATTTCGATCCGGCGCCAGCACAGTCTCTGAAAGACTTTCTGGGCGTCCTTGCCGATGAGTTGGAGAAGCTCCCCGTCGCCATGGCCACGGGTTTCTCGGAATATGTGTACGACATCGATGCGAACGGAAGCTGGTATATGATAATTTCCAGGAAAATTATCATCTTCGCTTCATTCATCCCAATTCCATAGGCAGCGCGGCGCTCTCCCCGCTCAATCCCTTTGGATATGCGACCAAGTTCGAATTTCACGGCCCCCACCGCAAACAGGGAATCTGGAGCAATCCCGACTATCAGCCGGGCCCGGTTCAGGCTGCCGCCTTTGGCAAGCTGGTCGAAGATGCCGTGGCGCAGGGGTTTTCGGAGATGCTTGCAGAGTGGGACTATCTGGCGCTGTTCCCCAACATCTTCGTGATGAGCTCGGCGGCTTCTCCGTTCACCCACAGCATCTACCCGGTGAGCGTCGACAAATCGCGCGGCGTGATCCGCTTCTATTGGGTAGGGGATGACGAGAATGCGACGCAGCGGTTCGCCCGCGAGTATAGCATGGCCTATTCGCGCGACATCCATGCCGAGGATCGTACCGTGATCGAGGCCGGGCAACGGGGTCTGAGCACTGGCGTTCTGACCCACATCCACTTCCAATCGCAGGAAGCGCTCTGTCGCCACCTGTTCAACATGGTCGACCAGATGGTGCAATCTTATAAGGAGGGGCGGACCGATGACCAGTGAAGCGACGGAAACGACCCTTCCCGCCGGCTTCGCCGCACTCGAGCCCTTCGTCGCGACATGGGTGCTGCCGCGATCGGCCGATCGCGCGCGCCAGCGGGAGGCCAGCAGTGCGGACGCTCTCAGGAGCTTTTACAACGACGCATCTCCACTTCTTGGAACGGCTCTCGCCTATCTAGACGCCAAGCCCGGCGCGGATCAGGACGACCGTGACGAGCGGCTGATGCTGCTTTGCCTCAGCCTGGCGCATGTGGCGCTGGCTGCCGAACTTCAGAAGGACGCTGAGAGCGAGAACGCCATGCAGCGTCATCACATGCGCATCACCCGCTCCTCTGCCGACAATTCCCTCCAGGCGAAGCGCTGATTGCCGCCTTCGCTCCTGGAGTGGGTTGCGCGTGTTGGATAGATTGAAGGGCGAGGCGGAAGCGATGGTGGGCCCGGCAGGACTCGAACCCGCAACCTAGCCGTTATGAGCGGCCAGCTCTAACCATTGAGCTACAGGCCCCACCTGAATTGTTCTTCGCCGCATTTTCCGAGTCGTCAACTGGATCCCCGCTGACGTGAAAATGCTCTGGCCGGATAAGCAGCATCACGCCGCTTGGCAAGCCCGTCGGCGGCCCGGCACGGCGCCGAGCAGCTGGTCCAGGCTCGCGGCGTGCACATCGCGCCGGGCAAGATGTTCCAGCACCCCGTCCCACCAGCAATAGAATGCGGTCCGATCCTTTTCATCCCGAGCATAGGGCGTGTGCCCCGGCTCCAGCGTCGGCGAGTGGAAACTGAAATTCAGCACCCGTACGCCCTCTTCGAGAAGCGCGTCGATCGCGCGGATCGCCTCGCGCAGCGGAACGCCTTCGGGGGTCAGGGGCACCCGGCTCAGCAGGCCCGATCGGGCAATTGCGCCCGCCGCAGGGCCCATGCGCTGTGCGATGCGGTACAGGCGTTCGCCGCCGGTCCGCAACAGGCCCGAAAACGCCGTGGACAAGGGCAGCTCGACCAAAGTCCGGCTTGGCCCCGCCCAATAGGGTCCGAGCGGTAGGCCCCGAAAATCCGGACCCTGCTGTGGGCTGTAGTCGAAGCGGCTGCGGACCGAGCTATCCAGCCGGAAGCCAGCCTCTTCCAGCAATCGCGCGCTGTTCGGTCCGACGCCGTAGCGTCCGGCGCGATAGGCAATCGGCCGCCGTCCGAACCGATCTTCGATCCGCTGACACAGCGCCTCCAGCTTTGCCCGCTCCACCGGCTCCGGCAGGAAACCGACATAGCTGTTCGCCGCCGTCACCTCTTCGACATGGGGGGGATTGACCCAGGGATGAAGATGCGCGCCGATGTCGGCCGCCCCGTCCGCCAGCCAGCGCGCCATCATGGCCGCTGCCGCATCGCTGTCGATGACGGGATAATCGGTCACATAGACCGGCTTCACCCCCGCCGCCGCGAAATAGTCCTGCCCCCGCGCCATGCCGGCAAGCGCCGTTACGCCGTGGCCGGTGCGGCTGAAGGGCGCGTTCCAGTCAAATTCTTCCTCGGTGTCGACGAACAGCATGAAGCGCGTGCCGAAATCGGGATCGAGCGCGATCCAGTCCTGGCTGGCCGGGGCGCGGAGCAGATTGCCATCAGGGGAAGCAGGAACCATGCGCCGGTCCTACCGCGCAATGGTTGCCATAGCGTTGACCCAGAGGGCTCAGGCGCTGCCGGCCTGATCCTCCGCCAGCATCATCGCAGGTATGGACAGCAGGAACCGGTCGGCGGCGATGTCGAGCGCGCCGCCGCAGCCGGCCGCGAGACTGCGGATCAGCCGCAGCGAGAAGCCGAGCCCAAGCAGGGGTCCGTCTGCCCAATCGCCGTCCGCCGTATAGCCCGGGTCAAGCAACCGCTCCTCGCCAATGCCCGCCAGCGTTTCCGGCCGGTCGATCGCGACCACCACCGAGCCATTGGCGCCATCGGGCTGGAACCAGCAGGCGCCGGTTAGCGCCTCCCCCGGGGCGGCCACGGAAATGACGGTGCGCATCAGATGCTGCACCATCCGCTCGCCCTGCACGGGGTCGATGCGGACGAGGGGAAGGCCGCGCGCCATGTTCATGTCGACCTGCGCGCCGCTGCCTTCGCCCTGCTCCCGGAAACGGGCGGCGACCTGAGCCACCAGCAGCGCGGGATCGACTGCGCGCGGTGCCTCCGCCCCCTCGCCACGCGACACGCGCGCCGCCAGATCGAGATCATCGAAGGCGGCCAGCAGGTGCCGCGCATCGATGGCGATCTTTCCCGCCATTTCCCGATATTCGGGGCCTGTCGGGCCGAACAGTTCCTGTTCGATGATGTCGGCAAAGCCGAGTATCGCGTTGAGCGGGGTGCGCAGTTCGTGAACCAGTTGCCGCAGCGAATCCGCGGACAGCCCCGCCACCGAAACCGGCTCTGCGCGCGGCGCCATCGCAACCTCATGCAGATAGGGCCGCCTCGCCTGCCCCCGATAGCCCTGGAAGCGGCCGGATCGCGGATCGAAGAAGGGCGTCGCGGAGAGGCGCCATTCGCCCGCCAACGCGCCGCCCACGATCGTGAAGCGGCCGTTCTGGAACCCGCTGCGCCGCATGAAGGCGCCAGCGACGCTTCCGTCCGGTCCGCTCGCGCCGGCCAGCGCCGTCTCGCCCAGCGACAGGCCGATCAGCGCGGCGCGGGGCCCCTGGTCGATCCAGACGATCATGCCCGAAGCATCGGTTTCGAAGGCGAAGGCGCGCACGGCCGCGTTGTCGTCCGCGTCCTCCGGCAGAGCATCCGCATCGGGAACGCGGCGCGTGCTGGTGTAGCGCTCGATCCTGTCGACCAGATTGCGGATCTGATCCTCGGTCTTGGTCTTGGTAACGGGCTGGCGCGTCGGGAACTCGGCGATCGCCTCTTCATGCGGGTGCGGATCAAAAGCCTCCCGCGGGAAGGGTTCCAGCGGCGCGACCATGTCGGGGGTCAGCAGCATGTCGTCGACTTCGTGCGATCCGAACGCATCCTGCCGGTCGGTCGTCAGCACCAGATCGGACGGCCCGAACAGCTCCAGCGTCTTGATCGTTTCGGGGCCCATGTCCCGCCGGGCGCGCAGCACGCCGCGCGCGGTCGGGGTCAGGCGGGGCAGCAGCTCAACCCATGCTTCGTCCGGCAGGCGCGCGCGCGACATCGCCGCCGCCGCGATGGAGGGACGGTCATTGGCGAAGAACTCGACCAGCGTGCACGAGCGCAGGCGGCCGCCCAGTTCGACAACGGTGGCGATCCGCTGTGTTTCGGACACTTTGGACCGCAGTCCGATCAGCCGATCGAGCAGTGCGGTCCGCTCTTCGGGAGAAAGCGTCTGGGAGCCGGCCCGGTCATTTTGCGCCAGCAGGTCGACGCATTGGCGCCACAGCGTGACCGCGCCCAGGCCGCTTCTATTCTCTGCGGCAAGAACCGTCTGCATCAGATCGTTGAAGCGCACCCTGTTTCCCATCGATGGTCCGACGACATGCAGCACCGCATCGCCGGGGGAGATTGTCGCTCAGGAATAAGCCTTCCGGAGCGAAAGGAAAAGGGGCCCCGGCGCGATCATTTGGGAACGTCGCATAGTGGGACAATTGCATTGCCCTGAAATATTATTATGATGTCGGGTAAGGAAACAGTAAGGAAATAAGCGCAATAATGGCTGGCCCCAACATCGACGACATCGACCTGCAGATCCTGGGTGAGCTGCAACGGGAGGGTCGGATGACCAATGTGGAACTGGCCCGCAAGGTCGGCCTCACCGCTCCCCCCTGCCTGCGCCGCGTCCGCGCCCTCGAAGAAAATGGCGCGATCAACTCCTACCATGCCGTCGTCAACCCGGCGATGCTGGGCTATACGATCACCGTTTTCGCGATGGTCAGCCTCAAGAGCCAGGCCGAAGCCGATCTCAAGGCGTTCGAAGACCATATCGCCACGCTGCCGGAAGTCCGCGAATGCTATATGCTGAACGGCGAGATCGACTTCATCCTGAAGGTGGTCGCGAAGGACCTGCAGAGCTTCCAACAGTTCCTGACTTCGAAACTGACGCCCGCCCCCAATGTGGTGAGCGTCAAGACATCCCTTACCATCCGCACGTCGAAGAATTTGCCGGGGGTTCCCCTGCCGGTGTGAACGACGGCATCCGGCATGTTGGGCTGACGGAAGCCGGGACAGGGCGGCCTTCTCTGCTTCCTCTCCTGAGATGCCAGCCTTTGCTGGCAAGACGGAAGATTGGCCGGGCCCGGCGCCCCTGCCTGTCGACGCGAGACAACCGGTTCTTCAGCTAGCAGGCGTCAGGCCGACCGGGCGGAAGGCCGTCTTGCGGCTTTGCTGGTCGACCCAGACCGACCAGAACCCCGCGACATTAGCCCAGCTGCCGCCCGCCTGCGCCAGCGCCGTCTTTGCTCCCGCAAGGTCGCCCGACCGCGCGAGCGCGATGCCCAGCCGCGCATTCGCCCTGCCCTGATCCACGCCGCCCTTGGACAGCGCCAGGCGATATTGTTCCGCCGCCTGGGGGAACTGGCTGAGCGAGAAATAGCCGTCGCCCACGGCAAGCGCGACAGACCCGTCCTTGGCAGCAGCCGCCTTCTTCGCGGCAGCCGGCAGAGCGGCAATCTCCTTGGCGGCCTTAGGCGTCACGCTCTTCATCAGGGTCGCCGTCGCGGCCTGCGTCGGCGTCAGCTTGCCAGCCGCGCGTCCTGCTTCGATGATCGCCTTGGCCTCGGCATAATTGCCCGCCTTCTCGGCAAGCTGGGCATAGGCCTGATAGTCCCGCTCGCTCGCCATCGCACCGTTCGCGGCTTGAAGGCGATAGAGGTCCAGCTGCACCTGGTTGTCCATGCCGGGGGCGGCGAGATAATTGGCCAAGGCCGACCGCCATTCGCCCGCTGAATCATAGCGCGCCAGCCGCGCGCGATAGAGCGAGCCCACTTCGGCCCAATCGCCCGCCGCGTAGGCCAGCGAAATCGCCCGGTCATACCAGGCGGCGGGCACCGGCTGACCCGAAGCGGTCTGGCGGGCAAGCGCCTGCTGAACGAAGGGGCGGGCTTCCTTCGCCCGATTCTTGCGCAGATAGATGTCCGCGCGCAGCATGGTCGCGTCGATGCCATCGTAACCCAGGGTTTTGGCGTAATCGAGCTGCGCGAGCGCATCGTCATAATTGCCGACGACATAGGAGAGATAGCCCGCGGTATAGCGGAGCCGCGGCGCGTCCTTCTTCGGCACGGAGCTTGTCTTGAACAGGTCGGTCAGCGCAATCCGCTGCGCCTGGAAATCGCGCTTGAGCACCGCCAGTTCGAGCCGCAGGCCGGCGGCAACGTAGGATTCGAAATCGGTCGTGGGCATCAGGCCGGAAATCTGGCTCTGCGCCGTGCCGACATCGCCTGCCTTGATCGCGCCGTCCGCCGCCTGCGCCGCCGCCCGAAAGCTGTCCGACATGGTGATGACAGGTCCGCTCGGCACCGGCTTCTTCGCCATGGCGGGACCGGAAACCATCATTGCGCCCATGGTGGCGAGCGCGCCGTATTTCAGCAAGGAATGCCGCAGCCTGACCATCCGGTCGTCCCCTTTCCTGTACCGCACCCTGTTGCGGTCGATGTCGTCAAAAAAGGAAGGAGCGCGCCCGCCTGTGCGGCGGCCACGCGCTCCCCCACGATGCAGGTCGTCAGGCCTTGGTAGCCAGGTAGGCCAGCCACAGGTCGGCAATCTTCTTGCGCGTGCCGGCCTGAACCGACTGGAACGCCGCCTTGGCCGAAGCGGTGTCGCCGCCCAGCGCCTTGGCGATGCCCAGGCGGGTGTTGATCTCGTCATTGTCGACGCCGCCCTTCTGCTTGGCGAGTTCGAACATTGCGGAGGCCTTGGCATAGTCGCCATAACCCAGATAGGCGTCGGCGGTGGCTGCGGCGATCTTGCCGTTGGCGGCCTTCTTCGCATCCGCTTCGGCCGACCCTAGCGTGCTCTTGTCACCCGCGATCTTGGGCGTCGCGGTCTGGTACAGATCCGCACCCTGGGTGCCCTTGAGCACGCCCTTCGCCCGGCCCGCGTCGATGGCCGATTTCACTTCGCCGTAGATGCCGGTCTTCGAAGCCATTTCCCCATATTCAAGGAAATCGCCCGCAACCACCAAGCCGCCCGAAGCGGCCATCAGGCGCAGCACGTCCAGATTTTCGCGGTTCGAGATATTGGGGTTGGCCTGCTGGAACAAGCGGATGAGCGTACGGAGATTTTCGCCGCTGGGCGCTGCCTGATAGGCGGAGGTCGCCCATTGGGTGACTTCGGGCAGGCGCGCGGATGCCGCGCGGCCGACGCCGATCTGATACCATTGCGCCGGGACCTGGCCGCCTGCCGCCTTGGTGGCGTCGATCGCGGCCTTGAGCGCGGCGAGGCCCTGCTGGTTCAGGCCACGGGCCGGTTCGGCCGAGGCGTTGCCCGTGCCTGCCTTGCCGAAATAAGCCTGCGCCAGGGTGACGTTCACCTGATCCGGCTTGAAGCCCGCCTGCGCCGCGGCCTGCGCACGACCGATCGCGAGATCGTAATTCTTCGCCTGCAGCGCCTGTTCGGCGGCGACGGCGTTGAACTGGCCGACCTGCTCGGGCGGGGTCTTGCCGCTATCCAGCATTTGCGCCAGCGCTTCGCCTTGCAGCGCAGAATCCTTGCTGGCGATCGACAGGTTCAGCTTGATGGCGCCGATCTGATATTTGTCGTCATTCGACTTCGCCTTGCTGTCGGCATCCGCCAACGCGGCCTTCGCAGCAGCGAAGTCCTGCTTCTTCTCGGCTTCCTGCTCGGCCTGGAGCGACTTGATCACTTCGGGGGAAACGTTCAGCTTGGGCGCCGCTGCCTTCTTTTCCTTCGCCATCGCGGGCGCGGAAACTGCGCCGCCGGTAAGCGCCAGAGCCAGCGCGAGCGCCACGGGGGTTACAAAACGCATGATCATCTTCTCCTTTGCGCCAGGGGGACAGGCGGCCTTGGTTGAGCGCCGATTAGGGGGCAGCGCGTGAATGATGTTTGAACAGCGTATATGCAGCCGTTTCCTGCCTGTCAGCCCCTTCTTGCAGCTTTCCTCCTGCACGAGCGCGCGCGTGCGCGAGGGGTGACAGATTTGTTTCGCTCGGCTAGTGGTGTGGCGACACAATCTATCCATACAAAAAGAGAATCGCATTGACCGACGAGACTGCCCTCGCCGACCCTTCGGACATCAGCCCCATCTCCATCGTGGACGAGATGAAGGCGAGCTATCTCGACTATGCCATGTCGGTGATCGTCTCGCGCGCCTTGCCGGACGTGCGCGACGGATTGAAGCCCGTCCATCGCCGCATTCTCTTTTCGGCCCATGAATCGGGCTTCCACTACAACAAACCCTATCGCAAGTCGGCGCGCATCGTCGGTGACGTGATCGGTAAATATCACCCCCATGGCGACGCCTCCATCTACGACGCCCTGGCACGCATGACCCAGGATTGGGCGATGCGCGTGCCGTTGATCGACGGGCAGGGGAATTTCGGTTCCATGGATCCCGATCCGCCGGCGGCGATGCGGTACACCGAGGCGCGCCTGGCCAAGGTCACGGCATCTTTGCTTGAGGATCTCGACAAGGACACCGTCGATTTCCAGCCCAACTATGACGGATCGGAAAGCGAACCGCAGGTCCTGCCCGCGCGCTTCCCCAACCTGCTGGTCAACGGCGCTGGCGGCATCGCGGTCGGCATGGCGACCAACATTCCGCCCCATAATCTGGGCGAAGTGATCCGCGCCTGCCTCGCCTATATCGACAACACGGGCATCACCGTTGACGAGCTGATCCAGATCGTCCCCGGCCCCGATTTCCCGACCGCCCCGCTGATCCTCGGCCAGTCGGGCGCGCGCAGTGCCTATCACACCGGGCGCGGCTCGATCATGATGCGCTCGCGCCATGTGGTCGAGGAAGGGCGCGGCGACCGCCGCTCCATCGTGCTCACCGCCATCCCCTATCAGGTCGGCAAGAACGGCCTGGTCGAAAAGATCGCCGAAGCCGCCAAGGACAAGCGGATCGAGGGGATCAGCGACATTCGCGACGAATCGAACCGCGAAGGCGTGCGGATCGTCATGGACCTCAAGCGCGACGCCACTCCGGAAGTCGTGCTCAATCA
>DATEDR010000432.1:0-6256 GCA_035281605.1 Sphingobium sp. | reverse complement strand
AGCTGGCGCTCCGGTCGCCGCCGATGGGATGGACGGCGTTCATCGTGCCCTTTTTCGCGGTGGGCGGCATTTCGCTGGCAGGCGGATCCGTTCTCGCGACCTGCCTGGCGCTGCTGCTGGGGATCGTTCAGGTCGCCGATCGCCGGCGCAGGACGGGCGGCGCCAGACCGTGGATGATCTTCACGCCGGCCAGCGCGCTGGTTCTTCTGTTCCTCACGTCGCTGACAGGGGCAGTCGGGCTGGGTTTCGAGCTGTCGATGCTGGCCGCCATCGCTTCGACAGGCGCCATCATCCTGCTCAAGCGTGACTGATATTTTTCGCATCTACGGTTTAGTGCATTTTAAGGACGTGCGGCTATGTTCGCCGACATGAGCGCCTTTTCGTCCCTTACCGGACCGACGATGGCGGATAGTTGGCCCGTGGCGCGCGTCATGGCCGGCATGTCCGCTGTTCCCGTTGGTCATGCCATTGATCTGGCATTTTTCTTTCCCAATGAGGGGCGAGAACGGCACGACGCGCTGACGGCCGAAACCCGGCGTCATCTGGGCGGATGCGTGAGCGGAATCGAGTTGGCGCTGCGAGTCGCGATGGAAAGGCATGGGGAAATCGCCGCCCTGCTCGCGCAGCGGCCCGAGCCGATCTGCTGGCCTACCCTGTGCGCGCAGCCGACGCTGCTCGGGCCGGCGCTGCTGGCCCATATGCAGATGCGGGCCGGCGTGACGCTGATGCTTCGCCAATTCGGGACGCCCGATGATCATATCGACGACCCGGAGGCCGATTCCGTCCTGGCGGACGAGGACGGCGCCTTGGGAGAAGCCTTCGCGGCGCTGGCCGCGGCGGAGGGGCGATGGCTCGCCGTCGGGGCGGAGGATGATCCGATGCAGGCCGATCTTCCCGCGGAGCATTTCGCGGAACTGGTATGGACCGCGGCCGCCTGCATGACCGCAATGGTGCAGCGGGAAGCACTGGCCGAAGCGGATGCGATCCTGCCTGCGTTCGAAGAGGTGGGCTGGGCCCTGCTGGCACGCCATGACGAAATGGCCGGGCCGATCGCCGCTGCAGAGCGGCTGGTACGGCAGCTTGGCCAGCGCGCGGATGCGCCGGAACTTCTGGGGGAGGCGCTTGGACAGCGCAGGTTCCTCCTCTTCGCGGCGCTGGCGGCGCGGCGCTTGCGCATGGATGGCGCCCATGTCGCTGACATATTGGTGATGGGCCCTATCGCAGACCTTGCGGCGCTGTGCCGGTCGCTTGGCGGGTCGAATGCGGATTATCGTCATCTCCTGCTTGCGCTGCGCCCGGTGCGGCCTTCGCTGACGGACGCCGCGATCATCGAGGAGGCGGACCGCTACCAGGCTCTCACGGAAGCGCAGGCCGACGCGACGGTGAATGCCCTGCGCGCGCCGCCAGCGTTGATGGCGAAGCTCGATCATCTGCGGCGGGTGATTATCCGATGAACATGTCGGCGCATCCCACGGTCATCCGCGCGATGGTGGCGGCCAACGGCCTGCTGCTGAACGCGGATGGGCCGCTGCTCGCATTGCAGCGGGAAGCGGGCGCGGATGTCGGGGCAGTGCTGGCAATCCCGCAGTTGGCGGCCATCGTGCGGCTGGCGCTGCGGCTGGGCGTCACGGTCTCGCGGCCGGTGACGGCGGCGGCCGAGCGCGGCGATATCGACATGTGGGTGCGGGCCAAGCCCGAGGCGGATGGGGTCAAGATTTCCGTCATCGAATGGAATGAACGGCCGCCGGTAACAAACCCCGTCGATGTCGTCCGGCGCGAGGCCGATATCGCGGCTGTCGCGGAAGGCTGGACCTGGCAGATCGACACCCAGCTTCGTTTCCAGATGGTGCTGGAAGGCGCGGGCACGGAAAGCGTCCTGCCGGACTCCCCGCCCGTTCCCGGGAGCCGTTTCACCAGCTATTTCGAGCTGCGACCCAATGAGCAGGGCGACATGGCGATCCTGCAGGGCTTTGCCCAGCGGCGCGCTTTTCGCGATCAGATCGCTAATCTCGTGATGAGCCCTGACCAGCGGTTCCGCTTGTCGGGTTTCCCCATGTTCGATCTTGCCGGGCAATTGCTGGGCTATCGGGGCAAGGCTTTCCCGCTCGACCGCGCGATATTGGGGCAACCCGCGCCACCTGCGCCTGCGGTCATCATCTATCCGGCCGAATTCGGCCGGCGCCTCGACCGGTCGCTGCGTCAGCCGCTGGGCCGGATCATCGCCAATGCGGATTCGATCGGCGCTCAGTTCGATGGGCCACTGCGCCCCGATTATGCCGGCTATGCCAGCGATATCGCCGCCGCCGGCCGGCATTTGATGGCGCTGATCGACGACCTCGCGGATTTGCAGGCGATCGACCGCCTGGACTTTTCGGTTGCCACCGAAGATGTCGACCTGGCCGACATCGGACGGCGCGCCGCGGGACTGTTCCTGGTCAAGGCGCTGGACCGGAAGATCAACCTGGTCGCCCCTGCGCCGGATCGATCGGCGCCGGCGATAGGCGAGTTCCGCCGTGCCCTGCAGATTCTGATGAACCTGGTGGGCAATGCCATTCGCTACGCCCCGGAAGGATCGGAAGTCCGGATCGAGACGGGCGATGGGGACGGGCAGGCGTGGATCGCGGTGCTGGACCAGGGCGACGGCGTGCCCGAGGACAGCCGCGAACGCGTCTTCAACAAGTTCGAACGGCTCGGGCGCAGCGATCCGGGCGGCAGTGGCCTGGGCCTGTATATCTCGCGCCGGTTGGCGCGGGCGATGGGCGGGGACATCCGCATTGACGATGCGCCGGGCGGCGGCGGGCGTTTTACCCTGTATCTACCCGCGGGCAGCTAAAACAAAAACGGCGCCCTACGAGGCGCCGTTTTTTTTTTAAAGGATCGCCGGACCGATCAGCGCTGGCTGACCGGCACATAGTCGCGCTGCGTCGGGCCGGTGTACAGCTGACGCGGGCGGCCGATCTTCTGCGCGGGGTCCGAAATCATTTCGTTCCACTGCGCGACCCAGCCCACCGTGCGGGCGAGGGCGAAGAGCACGGTGAACATTTCGGTCGGGAAGCCGATGGCCGAGAGGATCACGCCCGAATAGAAGTCGACATTCGGATAGAGCTTCTTTTCGATGAAATAAGGATCGTTGAGCGCGATCTGCTCCAGTTCCTTGGCAACGTCGAAGATCGGATCGGAAACGCCGAGCTTTGCCAGAACGTCCTTGGCGGTCTTCTGCATCACGGTCGCGCGCGGATCGTAATTCTTGTACACGCGATGGCCGAAGCCCATCAGGCGGAACGGGTCGTCCTTGTTTTTGGCGCGGGCGATATATTCCGGAATGCGATCGACGGTGCCGATCTCGCGCAGCATGTTGAGCGCGGCTTCGTTGGCGCCGCCATGCGCCGGGCCCCACAGGCACGCAATGCCGGCCGCGATGCAGGCGAAGGGGTTGGCGCCCGACGACCCTGCCAGGCGCACGGTCGAGGTCGACGCGTTCTGCTCATGATCGGCATGAAGGATGAAGATCTTGTCCATCGCGTCCACGACCACCGGATCGGGCTCATATTCCTCGGCCGGGACCGAGAAGGTCATGCGCAGGAAGTTGGCGGTGTAGCTGAGATCGTTGCGCGGATAGACGAAGGGCTGACCCGCCGAATATTTATATGCCATCGCTGCGATCGTCGGCATCTTGGCGATCAGGCGGTGGCTGGCGATCTTGCGCTGTTCCGGATCGTTGATGTCGGTCGAATCATGGTAGAAGGCCGAAAGCGCGCCGACCACGCCGCACATAATCGCCATCGGGTGCGCGTCGCGGCGGAAGCCGCGATAGAAGGTGGTCAGCTGCTCATGCACCATCGTATGGCGCGTGATCGTGCGGGTGAATTCATCAAGCGCCTGCTTCGAGGGCAGTTCGCCGTTCAGCAGCAGATAGCTGACTTCCATGAAGCTCGACTGTTCGGCGAGCTGGTCGATCGGATAGCCGCGGTGCAGCAGGATGCCGGCGTCGCCATCGATATAAGTGAGGCCGGAGTCGCAGCTCGCCGTCGAGGTGAAGCCGGGGTCATAGGTGAACATGCCGGTGTTGGCGTAGAGCTTGCGGACGTCGATGACCTTGGGACCGACCGTGCCACTCAGGATGCCATAGTCCTTGGTATCCCCTCCGACGGTCAAACTGGCATTGTTATCCGACATCATGTTCTCCTCAATTGCCATCAGCCGGTCGATGCGTGCCGACATCGACGAGCCGTTCCAAGCTGTTCGCCTTCCCCAGCAGGAAAAGGACATCGAAAATTCCCGGCGAAACCGTGCGACCGGTCAGCGCCGCGCGCAAGGGCTGAGCCACTTTGCCCAGCCCAAGACCGGCGTCCTCTGCCACGTGGCGTATCGCTTCCTCGATCGCCTCGACCGTCCAGGAGGGGACGGCATCGAGAGCGTCGGCTGTCTTGCCCAGCAGCGCGCGCGCCGAGTCGTCTAGCAGAGCAAGGGCCTTCTCGTCAAAATCCAGCGGGCAATTTTTGAACAGAAACTCGGCACCCTCGGCAATTTCATTAAGCGTCTTGGCGCGCGGTTTGAGCGACGGCATGGCTTGCGCCAACAGTTTTTCCGCGCCTTCGGTAAGCCCCGTCGCAAGCCGTTCCGCCACGCGCGGCAGCACCAGCGCGGCGAGCCGGGCATCGTCGGCTTCGCGCAGATAATGGGCGTTTAGATTTTCCAGCTTCTTGACGTCGAACCGCGAAGGCGAGCGACCGACGCCGCCGATATCGAACAGTTCGATCGCCCGATCGCGCGAGATCGTCTCTTCATCGCCATAGCCCCAACCCAGGCGGAGCAGATAGTTCAGCACCGCCTCGGGCAGCATCCCCATTTCATCGCGATAGGCGTCCACCCCCAGCGCGCCGTGCCGCTTGGAAAGCTTCGCGCCGTCCGAGCCGTGGATCAGCGGAATATGGGCGTAAACCGGCTCGTCCCAGCCCCCCTCTATTTCGGACATCGCCTTGATGATGCCGAGTTGACGGAAAGCGTTGTTGAGATGGTCGTCGCCGCGAATGACATGGGTGACGCCCATGTCATGGTCGTCGACCACGACGGCCAGCATATAGGTGGGCGTGCCGTCCGAGCGCAGCAGGATCATGTCGTCCAGTTCGGCATTCTGGACGACCACGCGCCCCTGAACGGCGTCCTCGATCGCGGTTTCGCCTTCGCGAGGAGCCTTCAGCCGGATGACGAACGGCGCGCCTGCGGGCGCTTCGGATGGATCGCGGTCGCGCCAACGGCCATCGTAACGCGTCGGCTGCTTCGCGGCGCGTTGCTGCTCACGCAAGCTCGCCAGTTCCTCGGGCGTGGCATAGCAGCGATAAGCATGGCCCCCGGCAAGCAGCTGGTTGGCGACTTCGGCATGACGCTGCGAGCGTTCGAACTGGAACACCGGCGGCTCGTCACCGGCGAGGCCCAGCCATTCCAGCCCGTCGAAGATCGCCGCTACGGCTTCCTCGGTCGACCGCGCGCGATCCGTATCTTCGATCCGCAACAGGAACTTGCCGCCATGATGCCGAGCGAATAACCAGTTGAAGAGCGCCGTGCGCGCTCCGCCGATATGCAGGAACCCCGTTGGCGATGGCGCAAAACGGGTTACGACCTGCTTGCTCAAACCCGTTGCACTCACCGCTGAATTTCCTGACATCCGCCTTGCCTATCCATGAACGCGACGCCCCCTAGCATGGCTTTTGAGCCACGACAAACCTCCGTTGCCGCCAAGAGCCGGCGGCTGGGTGGATGGCTGTTGGCGGCGATCGAGGCGCGGCTGGAGGCCGAGCGGGAGCAGATGCCACTTTGGGTGCCGGTAGCGCTGGGGGGCGGCATCGCTGCCTGGTTCATACTGCACAACAGATTGGAATGGTTGGCTTTCTGTTGCGCGGCGGTGAGCTTGGCGAGCGCCGCCATGCTGCTGCCATCAGGGGGAAGGCTGCGTCGTTTGCTCGCGATGGGCGGCGTGCTGGCCTGCGCCGGGTGCCTGCTGATCTGGGCGAAAGCGGGTATTTGGGGCATGCCTCCATTGCCGCGCGCGCAGTTCGTCGAGATGACCGGAGAGGTTCAAGGGGTCAGCGCGGTTCCGGCCGAGCAGATGAGTCGCGTGCTGATCCGGCCGATCGACGCGCCGGGGCTGCCGCCGCTGGTCCGAGTCAACATGGCGGAAGCAGACGTGCCGCAGGCTATGGGAAGGGGCGCGGTCGTCCGTTTTCGGGCGCGGCTGATGCCTCCGGCCGCGGCGAGC
>DATEDR010000431.1:0-2853 GCA_035281605.1 Sphingobium sp. | reverse complement strand
CGAAGAAGGCCCTGATCTGCGCCGGCTGCGACGTGAAGATACTGTTCCGGTCCTCCCCCAGCGCCCCATAGGCCGACGCCGTCAGGTTGATCCGCCCGATCCGTCCATCGGCATTATAGCCAAGATAAACAACGTCATATTCGCGACCCCTGAGGTCACCCAACAGCGCCGGCCGCACCGGGAAGCCATTGTCGTCCACCTCTATGTCCCGCTTCTCGCGGTTCATATTATAGACGGCCGTAACCTGGCTCGTGAGGCCCGGGACCAGGAAATCCTGCCGATAGAGATTGCCCACGAATACCCAGTCCCGCCGTGGCGACTGCACCACGGAATTGAGACCGCTATTGGTATCCTTCTCCAGCCGCCAGAAGGCCGCGAGGTTGAACTGGAACCGGTTATTGTCGCGATTGCCGAACAAGCGGATGCCCAACTGCTGATCGTTGAACAGAAAGCCGCGAAAATCCGACTGGAACGGCTGAATCCCCACCCGCAGCGAGCGGAAGTCATAGCGATCGGACGTGTTCGCCAGATGATAGTCGACGAACGCTTCCTGCACCCCCAGAAAATGGTCGGTACGGCGCGAAGGCTTCGAAGGCTGCACGAACAGCACCCGCCGCTCGGGCACATTCACATGGTTGATGTTATACGCCAGCGTCAGCCGATATTCGATCTCCGGCGGCTTGAACGCAGTCGACCCCTTGATCAACGCCACGCCGCCGATGAAGGTCTGGCTCAGCACATAGCTCGCATCCTTGCCGAACACATCGATGCTGCCCGGCCGCTCGGTCGCCTGGACGCCCACCGGAATGGGAAAGGTACGAGGCTCGATCACCGTGTCGCTCACCGCATTGGCGACGAAGAACCAATCGTCGCCCTTGATCGGCAACCACTTCGCTTTCGAACGATCGATCGGCCGATCGCCCTTCAGCACATTCTGATTATAGGGATCGAACCAGCGTTCCTTCACCACGCCAAGGCTTTCGATCAGCCGCCAGCGATCCGGGATCGGCACCTGGTCGGTCGGGAAAGCCTCAGGCGGCGGCGCGCGCACCGCGCCCGCATTCTCCTGGGTCACAGCATCGGGCAGCGGCGCTTCATAGCCTGGGCGGCGACGGCCCTCGATCGACTGCTCGTCCGCGCCGACCGGCTGCTCCCCGGCCAATATCTCCTCCCAATTGTCGGGCGGAGGCGGCGGCACGAGCGCGCCGGGCTGGGCCAGCGCGAAGAGCGGAAGGAAGGCGGCAACCCCCATCACTACAGCCCCCGACAGACATTCTGCGACGCGCTGTCGAGAAACGGCGCAAAGGGGCAGCTCACATAGCGCAACCAGAAATAATCCGCGCTGCTTATCCCGGCATCGGAAGCGTCCACGACGCGCAGGCCGCTTGCCTCATAGCGGAAGCCGATCCGGTCCGACCGCATCGCCAGCGGCGCATTGCCGATGCTGCCGACGCGCTTGCCCGCTTCATGCGCGCCCAGGAAGCTGATCATGTCGTCCTGATCAATGCCGTCGCCCGACACGCCGATCGCGCCTACCAGTACCGATCCGCGATAAATCGGCACCGAGCCCGGAAAAATCTGGATGCCGTTCTGGATCCGATTGCCGCCCGTGACCCCCGCTACCGCCGAGCAGCGTTGCGGCGTGTCGGTCGCGCTCGCCCCGGTGACGAAACCCAGATGCGCAGCCAGGTCGCCCACCACCAGCGCCGATTGCAGGCCGGTCGAAAAGGGATTGAACTGCGCGATCGGCCGCGAGAACGGCCCGTGGGGCCGCCCCACTTCGCCATCAGGAAAATAAGGCCGCGACACATTGCCGATCGCGCGGTCGGCGAACGCATATCGTCCCGTCAGCGCCGCCGGATCGTCGAAGAAGGCGCGCGCCGCGCCCACGAAGGCCGCCACATCCGCGCTCGAACTTGTCAGCAGGTCCGACCCCGCACGGGCGCCGGAGAAAAAGGCCGCCGTCCGCGCCTTCTGCAGGCTGACGTCGGCGCCGAAGATCGGCGCGTCGGGCGATCGCACCACGCCCAGCGCCTGCCCGCGCGTGTCGACGACGCTGATCGTCACCTGCGCCCGGCTGTCGAGCGGCTGGCGGATCTGCGCGCGCGCCCGGCTCATGATCGCAAAGGCTTCCTCCAGCATGGCGGTGACTTCGGCGGCGCTGAGCGGCTGTGCCACGTCGCCCGCATCGGTCCCGGCCCGGATCGGGAACCGATTGGTCCCCGCCCCGTCGGTCAGGACGAAGGCGTCGCGATTGGAAAATTCCGCCGCGCGGGACGGCCGGACACCTGATGCCTCGGCGCCGTAGGGAACGCCCGCCAGCACCATGGGCGCGGGGTCCCCATAATAGCCGCGCACCGCCACCAGCGCCCCCACGCTGCCGTTGATCGCGGCAAAGCTCACCGCCCCACTTGCCTTCAGCCCCGCATAGGCAGCGTCGGAATAGCGCAGCAAGGTGCCATCCACGCTGATCCGGTTGGCGCGGATCGTTTCCGGCGCCTCGAACCCGACCGTTCCGGCCAGCGCGATGAACTCCTCTGGATCGTCGTCCGTGTCGGTCACGTCCGAATCCGACCCATAGACCCCGTCCGCCATCACGCCGATGCCGCCGACCACCACGCCATTCTTGTACAGCGGGAAGCCGCCGGGATCGGCCGCCAGCCCCAGCGGCGACCTTTTGGGTCCGATCATCGCGGCGCTGCCCGAAGACACATAGCGCGCCGCAAGGTCGGAGCAGGGCAGCTGGCTGAACTGCACCCCGAACAGCGGGCCACTCTCCAATCCCGCCGTCGTCGGCGCGGGCGGAAAATGCTGCTGCACGATCATGCTCGCCGTGCGCGTTGAAAATGCGTT
>DATEDR010000430.1:0-8620 GCA_035281605.1 Sphingobium sp. | reverse complement strand
GCCATTCACCCCGTCGTCCCTGCGCAGGCAGGGACCCCGCTGCCAGTGAGCGCCCTTGGCCCAGCGCAAAGGGATCTCGACTTCAGCGAAAGCTGAACTTTATCCCGAGAGCCTGCCCTGCAGGCATTCGAGAAGAGCAAGTTGCCCTAAATGTCGAAACCGGGCGCGACTTGATGGGCGAGCCGCAACATCGCTGCCCAGTCCGTGGAGAAATCATTGCCATATTGCTCCACCGCCTTGCGCGTCGCGAGGAGCGCTTCTTCGGATATCCGGCGCACCGGCACGCCGCCTGCCAATGCCGCAACCTGGGCGTCGCAAGCCCGTTCCAGATTGATCATATTCTGCAACGCCTCACCCGGCGAGCGCCCTGCAGTCAGGAGGCCGTGGTTCCGCAGGATCATGAAATAATATTCGCCAAGGTCGCGGACCAGCCTCTGCTGCTCGTCAAGATTGACCGCGATGCCTTCAAAATCATGATAACCGATGCGCCCGTACATCAGGGCTGCATGCTGGCTTATGGGCAGCAGGCCCTCCTCCTGGGCGGACACCGCGATGCCGGCCCTGCTGTGCGTATGTATGACGCACGTGACATCGGGACGGGCGGAATGGATGGCCCCATGGATGACATAGCCAGCCCGGTTGATGCCGAGGCCCGTCGGGTCATGGAGAATCTCCCCCTCGACCGTGATCTTGACCAAGTTTGATGCCTTGATCTCGTTGTACAACAGACCGAAAGGATTGATGAGGATCGTGTCGTCATGGTCGAGACGCAAGGAGATATGGTTGTATATCGTGTCCGTATAGCGGAAATGATCGATCAGCCGGTAAATCGCCGCAAGTTCGACGCGCGCCTGCCATTCTGCAGGACTGAAGTTTTCCTTCATTGCACTATTCTCCAACATTTGAGTCCTCTGTCTGCCGCCGCGAAGCGCCCTTTGCGATACCGCCCTCAATTTCGTTGCACGTAATTCTATATCGCATAGCAGAATAGTAGGACTCGGGCAATCATCGCCGGCACCATAGCACGCCGGCGATGAGCCCGTCGCCGAGGTTCATCAGGCCCGGTCGGCGGCAGGGCAGGCCGGGCTAAACGAGGTCGCGAAGCGCCCGGCGGATGATCTTCCCGGTCGCGGTTGTCGGCAACGCCTCCACGAACCGCACAAGACGCGGATATTGGTGCCCGCCAAGGCGGCTGCGTACCAATTGCTGGATTTCAGCGACCAGCGCGTCATCCTGTGCATGGCCGGGCCGCGTCACGATGAAGGCGCCTACCACTTCGGTCCGATCGCTGTCGGGCACACCCGCCACGCCCACCGATTGGACGGCGGGATGCCGCAGGATGCAGTCCTCAATCTCTGCCGGGCCGATCCGGTATCCCGCGCTGGTGATCACGTCGTCGGCCCGCCCCAGATAATAGATGAAGCCTTCTTCATCCATCCAGCCAAGATCGCCCGTGAGCAGCCAGGGGCCGGCATATTTCCCGGCGGTCGCTTCCGGCAGGTTCCAATATCCAAGGAACATCACCGGGTCTGGAGCGCGCACCGCGATCTCGCCTTGCTCGCCTGGCTTGAGGAGCTTTCCCTCCGCGTCAACGATCGCGACCGCATGTCCCGGCACGGCCTTGCCGATGGCGCCCGGAGGCGTGGCGAAAAGCGCGCCAGACGACGACACGGTCATGTTGCATTCGGTCTGGCCGTAAAATTCGTTGATCGTCACGCCCAGCACGCTCCGGCCCCAGTTCAGCAGCTCCTGTCCAAGTGCTTCGCCGCCGCTCCCGATCGAGCGGATGCTGAGAGGAACGTCCGGGGGCTCTGCCGCCCGCATCATCTTCAGCGCCGTCGGCGGCAGGAACATGTTCCGCACACTGCAATCGGCGATGAGGGCATAAGCCGCCTTGACGTCGAACTTGGCGAAGCGATGCGCGACCACCGGAACGCCGTGATGCAAAGCGGGAAGAAGCACATCCAGAAGCCCGCCGATCCAGGCCCAGTCCGCTGGTGTCCAGATGCAATCGCCCGGCTCCGGAAAACCGTCATGCGACATTTCGACGCCAGGCAAATGGCCAAGAAGCACCCGATGCCCATGCAGCGCCCCCTTTGAGGAGCCCGTGGTGCCGGAGGTGTAGATGATAAGGGCCGGGTCGTCCGCGCGCGTGTCGACCGGTTGGAACAGCCGATCGAGCCCCGCCACGCGTTCCACAAGCGGCGGCTCTCCTCCCTCCGCGTCGAAGGGGATGACATGCTCCAGAGCCGGCAACGTGCCTTTGATGCCCTCGACCTTGCGAAGCCCATCCATGTCGGCGAAGACGGCCTTTGCCCCGCTGTCGCCCAGCCGGTGCCGAAGCGCGTCCTCACCGAACAGCGTGAACAGCGGAACCGCGATTGCGCCGATCTTGTACACCGCGATATGCGCGGCGGCGGTCTCCAGACGTTGCGGCGCAAGGATGCCGATCCGGTCACCGCGTTCGATGCCGAGCGCCCGAAGATGATGGGCGATCCGGTTGGAGAGGTCCCGAAGATCGCCGAAGCTCGTCCGCCGCAGCCTGCCTGAATCATATTCGATGATGGCAGTCCGCTCCGGGTCGATGTCGGCCCAGCGGTCACACACATCGGCCCCGATGTTGAACTTTTCAGGAATGTTCCAGACGAACGATTCCTGTTCGGACCTGAACGTCAAAGGCTCGACTCCGCCTGCTCGCTCCGCCATTCGCGCATCCCACGGTCGGGCTTCCCGATGCATTGGCATCCGGAGCCTCTTTTATTTTTCTTCCATGGAAGTAAAATACGGGAATAAACCAGGGCGGGCAAGGCGCTATTCGCACCAGCCTCAGCCCGGGGCTACGAAGCCCGGTCAAGCCAGGGCGAATGGTATCACGGATTCAAAGCTCTTCGGTCTAATCTGCGCGACCGGCGCTGCCGCCCATCATGACGCCATTTCCACAAGGCGGCGCGCCTGGATAAGGTGCGGGCGGTCGATCATCTTTCCATCAAGCTTCAGCGCACCAGCGCCGGGGTTGGCCTCGAAGGCCGCGATGACCGCGCGGGCATGGGCCAGTTCCTCTTCCGACGGCGTGAATCCGCGATTGATGATCTCGACCTGCGAGGGGTGAATTGCCATCATGCCAGTAAAGCCGTCCCTGCGCGCCCTTGCGACATAGGCAGCAAGCGCGTCTGGCGCATCGATCCGGGGAAAGACGGTCTCGATCGCGGCGGTGGCTGCGGCATGGGCAGCGAACAGGGTCAGGCCGCGCACCATTTCATAGGGCGCGGTATAGCTGCCATCCGGCTCCCGCGAAGTCGCCGCCCCGATCGCGGCGGGCAGGTCTTCCGCGCCCCAGGTGAGCCCCGCGAGATGCTGGCCGACAGCCGCATAGCTGCCGAGCTGGAAAATGGCGGCGGGCGTTTCGGTCGCAATCGGCAGGACCGGCGGCAAGCACGGCGCATCGCCCATGCGTTCAAGCAGCGCCCGCACGCTGGCGGCGCCTTCCGCCTTGGGGAGGACCAGACCATCGGGGCGGCCCGGCAGCACGGCTGCCAGATCGTCATCGGCAAGGCCGCTGTCCAGAGGATTGATGCGCACGAAGGTCGCCGCGCCCCTCCCTTCCCGCAGCCATTCGGCAACGGCGTCGCGGCCGATGGCCTTCTTCTCGGGCGCCACCGAATCCTCAAGGTCGATGATCAAAGCGTCAGCGCCGCTGGCGGCCGCCTTGGCGAAGCGCTCCGGGCGGTCGGCGGGGACGAAGAGAAGCGAGCGCAATTTCATGTATCGCTTCCCTTGATCAGCGCCATGCGCAGACATTGGCAGACGATCTGGTCGCGCTGGTTGATCAGCCGATGGGCGAAGGTGACAATGCCCGAGCCCGGCCGCGATTTGCTCGGCCTGAGCTCGGTCACTTCGGTTTCCGCGCGCAGCGTGTCGCCAATGAAGACGGGGTTCGGCATCACCAGCTTGTCATAGCCAAGGTTCGCGACCAGCGTGCCTAGGGTGGTGTCACCAACCGACAGCCCGACCATCAAGGCGAAGGTGAAGGTGCCGTTGACCAGAATCTGCCCGAACTCGCTGGCCTTTGCCGCCTCCGCATCGATGTGAAGCGGCTGGGGATTGTGCGTCATCGTGGAAAAAAGGAGATTGTCCGTCTCCGTCACCGTACGGCGGATTTCATGCGTCAGCGTGTCACCGACATTCCACTGATCGAAAAACTTGCCCGCCATCAAATCCCTTCCACTTCACCGATCTTTGCCAAGGGGCACCTGCCCGCCTTTGGCCGCGTTGAATCCAGCCCTGCCAGTCACCTTATCCGAGCGATTTTTCAAGGGATAATATTGGCATTCCCAGATGACTCTCCGGAGGCGGCTATGCCAGCGGCGGGAGGTTGCCGATGATCTTGTCCAGCGTGACCGGATAGTCGCGAACGCGCACCCCGCAGGCATTGTAGATTGCGTTGGCTACCGCCGCTGCGACTCCGCATATGCCGAGCTCTCCGACACCTTTCGCCTTCATGGGCGACGACATGGGATCGGTTTCGTCCAGAAAGATCACTTCCTGATGGGGGATGTCAGCATGGACCGGCACTTCATAGCTCGCAAGATCGTGGTTGACGAAGAAGCCGAAGCGCTTGTCTACCACGGCTTCCTCCATCAACGCCGCGCCGACGCCCATGGTCATTGCGCCGATAACCTGGCTGCGCGCGGATATGGGATTGAGGATGCGTCCCGCCGCGCACACGGCAAGCATCCGGCGTACGCGGATCTCGGCAGTGGCGGCATCTACGGCGACCTCGACGAAATGCGCGCCGAATGTCGATTGCTGATAGCGCTTGGCGATATCGCCATATTCAATCACGTCCTCGGCGGACAGTTCGCCCTCGCCCGCCGCTTCGCCAAGATCGACGCTGCGGTTGCCCACGCGCACCTGGCCGCCGGCGAACTCCGCATCAGCAGAGTTGAACCCCAGCTTCTGCGCTATCGCCTCGCGCAGCTTCATGCAGGCGGCATAGACGCCAGCGGTCGAATTGACGGCGCCGAATTGCCCGCCCGAGCCGCATGAGACCGGGAAGGCGGAATCGCCAAGCCGCACCGTCACGCGCTCAAGCGCCACGCCCATGGTCTCGGCGGCGGTCTGGGCGATGATCGTATAGCTTCCAGTGCCGATATCGGTCATATCGGTCTCGACCGTGACCATGCCGTGCTTGTCGAGCCGCACGCGCGCGGCGGATTTGATGAGGTGGTTGTTGCGAAATGCCGCAGCCATGCCCATGCCGACGAGCCAGCGCCCGTCGCGGACGCTTCCCGGCCTGGTGCTGCGCCGGTTCCAGCCAAAGCGCTGCGCGCCGCTTTCCATGCACTCGATCAGCGCCCGCTGCGAAAAAGGACGCTCGGGTTTTTCAGGGTCGACCTGGATGTCGTTGATCGTGCGGAAGCGGATCGGGTCCATGCCGAGCTTTTCGGCCATTTCGTCCATCGCGACCTCCAGCGCCATCATGCCCGGCGCTTCGCCCGGCGCGCGCATTGCATTGCCCTCGGGGAGGTCGAGGACCGCAAGCCGCGTCTTCGTCATCCGGTTCTCGCCAGCATAAAGAAGGCGCGTCTGCGCCGCTGCCCCTTCCGGGCCGCCGCCGGGAAGATCGCCCGACCAGGTCTCATGCCCGATCGCGGTGATCTTGCCGTCGCGCGTGGCGCCGATGCGGATGCGCTGGATGGTCGCGGGGCGGTGGGTCGTGTTGTTGAACACTTGCGGCCGCGTCAGCGCGACCTTGACGGGCCGGCCCGCCGCTCGTGCCCCCAGCGCCGCGAGCACGGCATCGCTGCGCACCCATAGCTTCGATCCAAAGCCGCCGCCGACATAGGGCGCCATCACATGGATATTCTCTTTCGGGATCAGCAGCGTTCCGGCCATGTCGCCGACCGCCCCCGCGACCATCTGGTTCGATGTCCAAAGCGTCAGCTTCCCGCCGCTCCACGCCGCCATCGTCGCGTGCGGCTCCATGCTGGCGTGGCACTGGTCGGGAGTCGTATAGATCGCGTCCAGCTTGACGGGGGCCTTGGCGAAGGCCCCGTCGAAATCTCCCGCCGCGCTGTCGGGCGCCGTCCAGCCTGTCTCGGGCACCACGGCGCCATCCTTCGCCGCAGCCAGATCGAATGCGCCCTTCGCGCGGACATAGTCGATACGGATCAGCCTGGCCGCAGCGCGCGCCTGTTCGAAGCTGTCGGCGACGACAAGCGCCACCGCCTGGTCATAATGGTCGATTGCAGGGCCAGCGAGCATGCGCACGGTGTGGCCCGTGGGCTTGCCGAGCTTGCCGGCATTTTCGGCAGTGACAATCGCGATCACTCCCGGCGCGGCTTTCGCCTGGGTCAGGTCGATGGACGCGATCCGGCCCTTGGCGATCGCCGAACCAAGGATGAAGCCATAGGCGGGGTTTGCGGCCGCATCGTGCCGCTCATAGGCATAGGGCGCGGTGCCGGTCGTCTTGAGCGGACCGTCGATCCGGCTGGTCGGCTTTCCGACAGCCTTGAGCTGGTCGATCGGATTGGTCGTGGCGGGCGCGTCGAATTTCATCGCATAGCCTCCGCTTGCGCCAACACCGCACCGAGCGTGCGCTCGACGAGCGGTATCTTGAAGGCATTGTCTTGGGTTGGCCTGGCACCGGCGAGCAGTGCTGCCGCAGTGGCCTTGGCGCCTGCCGGAAGCTGCGCATCGGCCGCCTCGACCCGCCAAGGTTTGTGCGCGACCCCGCCCAGCGCGACGCGGCCGCTTCCATCCTTCTGGACAATCGCGCCAACCGAGATGAGCGCGAAGGCATAGGAGGCCCGGTCGCGGACCTTGTGGTAGATATGCCTGCCGCCCACCGGCTTGGGAAGGGTTACCGCGGTGATCAGTTCGCCCGGATCGAGCGCCGTCTCGATATGCGGCGTGTCGCCCGGCAGGCGGTGGAAGTCCGCAATCGGTATCGCGCGAACCGAGCCATCCGGCCGCACGGTCTCGACCGTCGCGTCCAGCGCCCGCATCGCCACGGCCATGTCGCTCGGGTGCGTTGCTATGCACGCCTCGCTCGTCCCAAGCATCGCATGGGCGCGGCTGAAGCCGCCGATCGCTGCGCATCCGCTGCCTGGCTGGCGTTTGTTGCACGGCTGATTGCTGTCGTAGAAATAGGGGCAGCGGGTGCGCTGCATCAGATTGCCCGCAGTCGTCGCCATGTTGCGAAGCTGGCCCGAGGCCCCTGCGAGCAGCGCCCGCGACAGCAGGGCATAATCGCGCCTTACCCGCTGGTCCGCCGCCAGATCGGTGTTGCGCACCAGCGCCCCGATCCGAAGGCCACCCTCCTCCGTCGCCTCGATCCTGTCGAGCCCAATTCCGTTGATGTCGATCAGATGCGCAGGCGTCTCGATCTGCAATTTCATGAGGTCGAGCAAGTTGGTCCCGCCCGCGATGAAGCGGGCGCCCGGCGTCCGGCCCGCCAGCGCCGCGGCCTCGGCGGGCGAGGTTGCCCGCTCATAGCTGAACGCCTTCATGCCCTCTGCCCCGCGACTTCCTGCACCGCCTCGACGATGTTCGAATAGGCGCCGCAACGGCAGATATTGCCGCTCATCCGCTCCCGGATCTCATCGATGCTGATTTCAGGCTGTGCCGTCAGGTCCGCGCTGACATGGCTCGGGATCCCGCGCCCGATCTCTTCCAGCATGGCGACCGCGGAGCAGATCTGGCCGGGCGTACAATAACCGCACTGATAGCCGTCATGCTTCACAAAGGCTGCCTGCATCGGATGGAGCTTGCCGGGAGTGCCGAGGCCCTCGATCGTGGTGATGCTGTCGCCTTCGTGCATCACCGCAAGCGTCATGCAGGAATTGATCCGCCGCCCCTCCACGATCACGGTGCACGCGCCGCACTGGCCATGATCGCAGCCCTTCTTGGTGCCGGTGAGCTTCAGATGCTCCCGCAAGGCATCCAGCAGGGTCGTGCGCGTGTCGAGTTCGACCTTGTAATCCTTGCCGTTAACAGTGAACGCGACGGTGCTCATGATAGGCGCCTTACCTGTGCTGGCGGATGGAGCATAGGCGTTCGCAACCCCCGGGACCGCCGTCACTGCGGCCGACGCCGTCCCGGTAATCAGTACGCCGCGACGCGACATATCGAAATCGGCCGGGCTTTGCATGGCTTATTTGATCCTTCGCAGGCTGAGGTGATCAATCGGCGGCACGGCCTTGGGTTCCACTGGCTTGGAATATGAGTGCCAGAACCTCCGCTCAAACACCACCGATTCGGCGCGCTGAATTAGTTGCGCATCCGGTTTAAGGCCGGATGCGCAATTTTCCGCCGGATGATTGCCGCCCCTCTGTCAGAAACGCGCTGTCAGGCGCGGCTGTCAGCTCAGTTCCGGCGCCAAATTGCCCGCGATCATGACCTTGTCTCCAAGGCACTCGTCCTTGCTTCAGGCGGTGAGGCCGCCGTCTATCTTGAGCAGGGCTCCGTTGATGAAGCCGGCTTCCTCGCTCGCGACATGCACCGCGAGCGCGGCGACCTCGTCGGCGCGGCCATAGCGCTCTGCGGGGACCAGCGGCAGCACATATTTGGCCATCTGCCCGTCCGCTGGATTGGCGTCAGTGTCGATCGGACCGGGCAG
>DATEDR010000429.1:0-18951 GCA_035281605.1 Sphingobium sp. | reverse complement strand
GAAATGGCAAGGGGCCTTAGCTCAGCTGGGAGAGCGCCTGCATGGCATGCAGGAGGTCAGCGGTTCGATCCCGCTAGGCTCCACCAGTTTTTCGGAAGATGAGAATGTCTGTGGGACATTTTTCCGAAAAACTCCCGAGCGAAAGCGAGGGGTGTCGTGAGGTTCTGAACCACCTTGCGTAAGATATGGCCGACGGCGTCATGCCGGACATGGCCTGATCCATTGGGATGCGCTATGATGACAGCGCACGATGGGGCCTTAGCTCAGCTGGGAGAGCGCCTGCATGGCATGCAGGAGGTCAGCGGTTCGATGCCGCTAGGCTCCACCAATTTTTCAAACTGACTGAGCGCCATAATAGCGACGACGTTGGAACGCGCCGGGGCAGGGCAATTCGCTTATCCCTGCTTTCGCCCAAGCCCAAACATATTTCCCCGTGCCTCGAGGGGAGGGCATTTTCCCTAATCCCCAGACCGTTATCCCAGCGAAAGCTGGGATCTCATGCGGTCAAATCCTGTCCTAGCGATAGAAACCCAAGCCTTACTGCCCCCTATGTCGCAGCATGGCTAGCGGGCCGAGGCATCAAGCTGGCTGCACAAAACTGTCCATCACCCGCTTCCGCCCAGCCGTCTCAAAATCGATCTCCAGCTTGTTGCCTTCGATCTCCGCCACGATGCCGTAGCCGAACTTCTGGTGAAAGACGCGCAGGCCGACGCTCATATCGTCGCGGCCCTTGTTGCCCAGCGACACGGCGGAAGCGCGGGCTTCGACTATGCGGACAGGTTCCTTCACGAACTGCCCGCCTTGCTGCGCCCGTTGCCATCCTGGGCCCCGGCCGCTGCCCCGCTGGACATTGGCGAAGGGGTCGGCGCGCTCCGACCAGTTGGCGCGCCATAGCGAGGCGCCGCCGGACATGCTGCTTTCCTCCTCGACATGCTCGGGCGGCAGTTCGCCGACGAAGCGTGACGGGATGGAACTGGTCCACTGCCCATAAATGCGGCGGTTGGCGGCGTGCAGGATGAGGCACAGCTTGCGCGCCCGCGTGATCGCGACATAGGCGAGGCGGCGTTCTTCCTCCAGGCTGTTGAGCCCCCCTTCGTCCAGCGCCCGCTGGGACGGAAATATCCCTTCTTCCCAGCCCGCAAGAAACACCGTGTCGAACTCCAGCCCCTTGGCGGCGTGGATGGTCATGATCGTGACCTTGCGCTCGTCCGCCTGAGCCTCATTGTCCATCACCAGCGAGACATGCTCGAGGAACGCGCCGAGCGTCTCATATTCCTCCATGGCGCGCGTGAGTTCGTTCAGGTTTTCGAGCCGCCCCGCGCTTTCTGCGGTGCGCTCCGCCTGGAGCATGGCGGTATAACCGCTTTCGTCCAATATCTGCCGGGCCAGCTCCGCATGGGGGAGTTGCGCCGCCCGATCACGCCACCGCGCCAGGTCACCGATGAAGGCGCCAAGGCTGCGGCGGGCCTGCGGCGTCATCTCATCGGTGTCCAGTATGCGCGCCGCGGCGAGCGCCAGCGGTATGGCCTGGGCGCGTGCGACGCGATGGAGCTTTTCAACCGCCTTGTCGCCCAGGCCGCGCTTGGGGACGTTGACGATCCGTTCAAAGGCGAGGTCGTCGGCGGGCTGGTTGACGAGCCGCAGATAGGCGAGCGCATCGCGAATTTCTGCACGTTCATAGAATCGGAAGCCGCCGACGATGCGATAGGGCATGCCGATCTGGATGAAGCGGTCTTCGAATTCGCGGGTCTGGTGCTGGGCGCGGACCAGGATGGCGACTGCGTCCAGCGATTGCCCCTTGCGTTCGATCGATTCGATCTCGTCCCCGACGCGCCGGGCTTCCTCCGGGCCATCCCAGACGCCGATGATGCGGACCTTCTCCCCCACATCGATGTCGGTCCAGAGCGTCTTGCCCAGGCGGTTGCCATTTTCGGCGATCACCCCGGAGGCCGCGCCGAGGATATGCGGGGTCGATCGGTAATTTTGCTCCAACCGAACAATCTTCGCGCCCGGAAAATCCTTTTCAAACCGCAGGATATTGGCAACCTCTGCGCCGCGCCAGGAATAGATCGACTGGTCGTCATCGCCCACGCAGCAGATGTTCTTGCGGGTCTGGCCCAGCAGCCGCAGCCAGAGATATTGGCTGGAATTGGTGTCCTGATATTCGTCCACCATGATGTAGCGGAAGCGCTGCTGATAGCTTTCCAGCACGTCGCGGTGGCGCTTCAATATGGTGAGAATATGCAACAGCAAGTCACCGAAGTCGCAAGCATTTACGTCGCGCAGTCGCGCTTGATAGGCGGCGTAGAGCTTCTGTCCCTTACCGTTCGCATAGGCTTCGCTTTCGCCCGCGCCGATCTCCTCCGGCGTCAGGCCTCTATTCTTCCATTGATCGATCAGGCCGCCCAATTGTCGGGCAGGCCAGCGTTTTTCGTCGATACCCTCCGCCTGGATCAACTGCTTCATCAGCCGTAGCTGATCGTCCGTGTCCAGGATCGTGAAGTTGGATTGCAGCCCAACCAGTTCGGCATGACGACGGAGCATCTTGGCGGCGATCGCGTGGAAGGTGCCGAGCCACGGCATGCCCTCGACCGCCGGACCGATCATCCGGCCGACGCGTTCCCGCATTTCCCTCGCCGCCTTGTTTGTAAAGGTGACCGCAAGAATCTCCGAAGGATAGGCCCGGCGGGTAGCGATCAGATGGGCGAGCCGCGCGGTCAAAGCGGCGGTCTTGCCCGTGCCCGCGCCGGCCAAAACCAACACCGGCCCCTCGGTCGTGAGCACGGCTTCCCGCTGAGGTTCATTGAGGCCCTGAAGATAGGGGGGATCATCGGGAGAGGGAGCGGGCAGAGTCATGGCCTACAACTAGGGAGAGCGAGGGACAGGAGCAAGGCTGCCGGGCCTTGCATCGCTGCTTCCGCTATGAGAACAAAAGGCGAATCATGCAAGGCGAAAGGCTGTAGTGCCGACTTATCCAGAGCTGCGGGAGAAGGAGCCCAGCTTCATCTGGCGGCGCGCGGGGCACGGTTCGTCGCCGGGATCGGAACGGGTGCGTCACTGGTCCGGTTCTTCAACCGCCTGACGCGGCAGAACGGGGTGAAGAACATGGAAAGGACGATCTGATGAAATCGATCATGCTTGCAGGCGCCGCCGTGCTTGCCTTCACCACTGGCCTCACCGGCGCCGCAATTGCCCAAGGAACCTCCACCACGATGCAGCCACCCCTCCCGGGCGAACCGGCGGTTCCTGCAACCCCCGCCACTCCGGCAGAACCGGGCAGCACGGCTGCTACGCCGGCCACCCCCGCAACCCCTCCTCCTGCGGCCGACCCCAATGCAGGCCAGCCCACCGGCGAAGTGCCGGCTTCCACCGGCATGGCTCCTGCGCCAGCAGGAGTTCCGCAGGATCCGTCCGCGCCTATGGGTACATCAGCCAACCCCGTGACGGTCGGCGGGAATATGACCCCGCCACCGACCGAAAAGAAAGACTATCCGCTTTGTAGCCGGACGATACAGGACAGTTGCATCAACCCGGGCGAAGCGAAGGGCGTCAGGAAAGCGAGCCGCAGGCGTCGCTAATCTGTGAACCTGTGCCGGGCAAAGTCGCGATCAGCGCGGCTAGTCCGGCTCGGTCGCGTGCGGCATCTGCCAGGCTATGACGATCCAGCACGGCTAGGAACGCTGCGGTCGCCGCGTTCAATATCCCCGAAAGCCCGCAAGCAGGGCGCAGGGCGCAGCTCCCGCAATCCGCCATCGCCATGACGGGCTCGCTATGTCGAATGACGTTCCCCAGCATGATCATTTCGGGAGGGCGGGCGAGGTAAAAACCGCCGCCCCGACCACGTTGGGTCTCGATAAAACCGCCTTGCCCCAGATGATGCACGACTTTCATCAGATGATTACGCGACAGCGCGTAGGCGTCGGCTATCTCCGCGATCGTCGCCCGACCCATCGGCGCGACCGCAAGATGGATCAGCACGCGCAAGGCATAATCGGTATGGCGGGTCAACTGCATCGGTGGAACCGATAGGGGAAGTGGCAACGCCCAACAAACATGTGTTCTCTTTACATCTTAAAACATGCTCCGTAAATGCATCTTTACCGAGTCTCATTGGAAGGGGTGCACCGTGAACCATCAGCTGACCGCCGAAACCATCGCGATCGTCAAGGCTACCGCTCCCGCACTGCGGCAGCATGGGGTCGAAATCACCACGGCGATGTACAAGCGGCTTTTCCAGGATGCATCGATCAGAGACATGTTCGATCGGGCGGCACAGGAAAGCGGCGAGCAGCCCCGTCGGCTGGCGGCGGCGATCCTGGGCTATGCCGAAAATATCGACAAGTTGCAGGCGCTGGACGGCGCGGTTGCCCGAATGGTGCAGCGGCATGTCGAGACCGGCGTGAAGGCCGAACATTATCCCAAGGTCGCCGAAGCGCTATTGCCCGCAATCCGCGATGTCCTGGGCGCGGAGATCGCAACCGACGCGGTTCTCAATGCCTGGGGTCAGGCCTACTGGTTCCTGGCCGATATTCTCATCGGCCGGGAAGCACAGGCTTATGAGGATGCGGAGGCCGCTTAGGAGTCCGCTCTCAATAGGGTCAGGCGGGCTTTGCCGACGTCGCGGATCGCGTCGGCGGTGAAGCCCTTGACGTCCACATCCTCGCGCCGGTCGGTCTCGATGCTGATCCAGGTCGCCGGGCCGGTCCAGCCAAGACGGCTCAACTTGTCGAGCGCGACGGAGCCCGCGCCGCTCTTGTAGGGCGGGTCCATGAAGATCAGGTCCAGCGGCTTGACCGCCGGGCCCAGCGAAAGGACGCTGCTTTGGCGGATGTCGGGGCGAATACCCAGTTTCTCGCCGTTGATGCGGATCGCGTCCAGCGCGGCGCGTTCCTGCTCGACGAAGATGCAGGTCGTCGCGCCACGGGACAGGGCTTCAAACCCCAGCGCGCCTGAACCCGCAAAGAAATCCGCTACGGCAAGCCCCTCGAACGATCCGATCCGGCTCAGCAGCATGGAAAAAAGCGTTTCGCGAGTGCGATCCGCCGTAGGACGCGTGGCGTCACCCTTGGGCGCGATGATCGGACGGCCGCGCCATTGGCCGGCTATGATCCTCATTTCGGACCTTTCAGGCTCTTGCGAAAGACGATGAGATCATGCTGCCGCACTTCCTCGACCGCGCCGGCGGCCAGCTCGCCCAGTTGGAAGGGGCCGTAGCTGGTGCGGATAAGGCGGTTCACCTGAAGCCCCAGATGTTCCAGCACGCGGCGAACTTCGCGGTTCTTGCCTTCGGTCAGCGTCATTTCGATCCACTGGTTGCGGCCCGTCCGCCGTTCCAGATTGGCTTCTATCTGGCCGTAGCGGATGCCGTCTATCTCGATCCCTTCGAACAGGTCCTCCAACTGGGCCTGGCTTATCTCGCCAAAGGCGCGGGCCCGATAGGTGCGCGGCACGCCGGTCGACGGAAGCTCCATCTGGCGCTTGAACTCGCCATCGGTGGTGAGCAGCAGCAGGCCTTCGGTGGTCATGTCCAGCCGTCCGATCGGCATGACGCGCGGCAGATCGGCGGGCAATTTGTCGTAGATTGTCGCCCGACCGCGCGGGTCCCGCTCGGTCGTGAGATAACCCGAAGGCTTGTGAAAAAGGAACAGGCGCGCAGGCGCCGGCTGGGCGACGGGGGTGCCGTCGACCGCCACGCCGTGCAGCGAAGAAAGCAGCGTCGCCGGCGTTGCGACCACTTCGCCATTCACGCTGACCCGGCCTTCCTCGATCATCCGCTCGACTTCGCGTCGGGAAGCCACGCCGGCGCGGGCTAGCAGCTTGGCGATGCGTTGTGGTTCGTTCGTGCCGCTGGCCTTCGCGGCTTCACGGGCGGGATGCGGATTGGCGGCGCGCGGTTCCGTCGCCTTTGGCTTGCGCATGGGCGGGCGAGGGCGGCGTGGACCGTCCGACGGAGGCCGGGGCCCTCCCGGCCGCTTTGGTCCACCGGAGCCTGCCCGGCGGGGAGGGGCAGATTTTTTCGGCGGTTCCACGCGGCGGTTCCTTTTAACGAAGCGGGCGCATCCCCATATCGGCGATGCCATGAAAGTGACGAAAGGTGCTGTCCCGTCGCCGTGGCGAGGGGCCGCCGCACCGCTCGCCGAAACCGACGGGGGACGGTGCGCGTTGATCGGGTGCATGGCGCAAATGGGGCGGATCGGCAAATGTTTTTCGGGCTGGTAAGAGGGGAAAGCGCGCCAAGACAGCGCAGCAAGGCCATTCGCAGCGTCCTCGTGGTCGAAGACGAGCCGCTGGTCGCTTTCGACAATGAGCATGTCCTGGAGCTGGCAGGCTATCGCGTCGCCGCCACCGTCGATGATTACGAGCATGCGATCAGTGTTATCGAAGAAGATGAGGTCGATCTGGTCGTTGCCGACATCACCCTGCACGGCGACAAGACTGGCGTGGACGTCGCGCGCCAGGCTCGCGCGAAGGGCTTGCCGGTACTTTTCGTCACCGGCGCATGCCCGCCCGATGCAGCAGAAATAGCCGTAGGGTGCCTGTCCAAGCCCTATCTGCCGCGTGATCTGATCAGCGCCATCAATGTGATAGAGGCGGTGCTGCGCGGGATGGAACCGCCACGATTCCCCATGGGACTGCACCTGTTCGACGACGGCGCGGGCGTCGGCAAATAAGTGATCTAGGCTTCCTGCCCAACCACCAGAGCCGTCTCGCTAGCCCCCGTCAGAGCGGCCGTCCTTCCATTGCGGCTTGTTTCCCCGGCGTTTAGCCATATGCTGCGGCCCGATAGCAATCGGGGGCCGCATCTTTCATGACCGACATCGCCATGGGTACGAAAAGTTTGGCAGATGCGGTCAGGCCCTATGTCGAACGGGCACCTTTGGCGGCCCTGTTCCTCGGTATTTCGTCGGGTTTTCCCTTTGCGATGATCGGCGCCAACCTGGCCTCTCGGCTGGCGCAGGATGGGATTGACAAGAAGAGCGTTACCGCCTTCAGCCTGGTGTTGCTGGCCTATAATCTCAAATGGCTATGGGCCTGGGTGGTCGAGGGCGTGAAGCTGCCGCTGCTCCATCGCCTCGGCCAGCGCGTGTCGTGGATGCTGCTCGCGGGCCTTCTGGTGATGGCGGCGGTGGTCAATCTGGCACTGGTGGATCCGGGCGCCGACCTCATGGGAACGGTACGTGCGGCGATCCTGCTCGGCATTGCGGGGGCGACCTTCGACATCATCATTGATGGGTACCGCATCGAAATCCTCCGGCCCGAACAGTTGGGCATCGGCGCGGGCATGTCGCAATATGGCTGGCGCATCGGTGCGGCCGCCGCAGGCGCCATCGGCCTCGTCGTGGCGCAGCATTGGGACTGGACGCTGGCCTATCTCGTCTGCTCGCTGTTCGCGTTGCCGGCGATGATCGCGGCCTTGGTCATCGGCGAACCCGAACGGCATCGGGAGATTTCCGCGCGCCGGAAAGGCGGCGAGCTGCTGCAATCGATCATCGGCCCTTTCGTCGACTTCTTCAGGCGGAAAGGCGCCTGGCTGGTGCTGTTGTTCATCATCGTGCACAAGATCGGCGACACGCTCGCCAACCTCACCTTCCGGCTGTTGTTCAACGACCTTGGCTACAGCAATGACGAAATCGCGCTGTATGACGTCGGCGTCGGCTTCTGGGCCCTGCTCGCCGGGATTTTCGTCGGCGGGGTGCTCTACGCCCGGCTCGGGCTCAAGCGGTCGGTGCTGATCAGCCTCGTGCTGATGGCTGTTTCCAACTTCAGCTTCGCCGCGCTCGCGGCGGCCGGCAAGAGCAACATCGGCATGGCCGGCGCCATCGGCTTCGAAAATTTCGCCAGCGGCATCGGCGGGGTGGCGGTGGTCGCCTATTTCTCGGCCCTGTGCGACTTGCGCTTCACCGCCGCGCAATATGCGATGATCTCTGCCGCGGCGAGCATCGTCGGCCGCTTCCTGACCGGCACCAGCGCGGGCGCGCTGATCGAGCGGTTCGGCTATGTGGATTTCTATCTGTTGACGACCGCGCTGGCGCTGCCCGGCATCATCCTTTTCTGGATGATGATGCGCGCTGGACTGGTCGACGCGAGCGTCGGCAGCGCCGCAACGGACGAGGGCCCTCAGCCCGCTGCGTAAAGATCGAGCGGCCGTCCAAGGTCACTATGCGCCTGCGCCACGGCCTGCAGGCAGGTGAGGGCGCCCAGCGCGTCGTCATTGGCAAGCAGTCCCGACAATCGCTCATAGGCGCGAAGCGGATCCTGCAACGCGGTGCCGATCGCTTGCATCAAGGCGCTCTCGTCCGCGGTCATCCGCGCGCAACAGCAGGGCGCTACCAATATCCTGCGGCCAGCCGAACGGGCCAGTTCCAGCATCATCGCCCGCATAAGCACCAGCGGGCGGCGATAACTGCGCCCGAAGGCACCCAGCATGGCGTTGGCGGCATGCGCGTCATTGACCCCCGCGCTGGCCATTCGGCGCAGGACATAGAGGAAGAGGCGATTGCCATATCCGCCCGGAATGGGCCGAGGCAGGTCGAGGTGAAACGTCTCTCCATGAGCCATGTGCGTATACCTTCATCCGTCATTTGTCGGGCTCAAGGTACGCTATTGCGAGTCAATCGCAAGTATAATCAGTCAGGAAATTGTCCATTGAGCCGTAAAATTTCACCGGCCAGATAAAGCGAGCCGGCGATGAGCATCTGCGGCGGCGTGGTATGAGGCTTGGCCGCGATCGCTGCGATCGCTTCCGTCGGTGTTTCGTGGGCGGTGCAGCCTATACTCCAGCGATCGGCGATCGCGGCGAAACGCTCGGGCGGATGATGCTCGTGTCCGGGCACCGGCAAGGCATGGATATGGGCGACGCGTCCTGCGAAAGGCTCGAGAAACGCGTCGATATCCTTGTTCGCGAGCATACCGATCACAAGCTCCAGCTTGCCGCCGCCAAGTCGTTCATTGGTAAAGAAGGCGCTGATGGCCTCGCCCGCGCCGGCGTTATGGCCACCGTCCAGCCAGGCTTCCGCCGCCGCGGGCAGGGGCGCGAGGAGCGGGCCGTGATCCAGATGCTGGAGCCGCGCCGGCCAGAGCGCCCACAGCGGCGCTGCCTTCAGCGCGGCTTCGCTGATCGGCACCGCGTCCTGATGCCGCAACATGGCAAAGGCGAGCGCGGCGTTCTGGATCTGATGCGCGCCGGGCAGCCGCGGAAGCGGGGTTTCGATCCGACCCTGCTCGTCGCGATAGTGAAGCCGGTCGCGATAACTGGCCGCGTCCCAGCTTTGCCCCATTGGCAGCCATGTCGTCCCGGCCCGGGCAGCGGCTTCCTGAATTACGGGGAAGAGCGGCTCGGGATAGCGTTGGGTCACGAGCAGCGCGCCCGGCTTGGCGATGCCTGCCTTCTCTGCGGCGATCGCCTTCAGCGTGTTGCCGAGAAACGCCTGATGATCCAGGCCCAGCTGGGCGATGCCGCAGACCGCCGGGCTTTCGATCACATTGGTCGCGTCCAGCCGTCCGCCAAGACCCACTTCGATGATGCAGGCATCCGCCGGATTTTCCGCGAAGGCAAGGAAAGCCGCAGCCGTCGTGACTTCGAAGAAGCTGGCGCCGATACCGTCCGCCACGTCCAGTACGCGCGAGAGATAATCAGCGAGATCTTCATCGGAAATCAGTTTTCCACCGACGCGGATCCGTTCGTTGAAGCGGACCAGGTGAGGCGACGTGAAGACATGGACGCTCCTGCCGTCCGCTTCCAGAGCGGCGCGCAGGAACGCGCAGGTCGACCCCTTGCCGTTGGTGCCGGCAACATGAAAGACGGGCGGCAGGGCTTGGTGCGGATTGCCGACCCGGTCGAGCAGGCGGATGATCCGTTCCAGGCCTAATATGTCGGCACCGGGTGATAACAGCGCCAGCCGATCAAGCTGCGCCTGGACGCCGGGATCGTCGGAGACGGCATGGTCGGGCATGGTGCTTCTCTCGCGAAGTCAGGCGGCGGCGCGCGGCGCCAGATAGCCGATCACGCGAGCGAGCGTGTCGCGCAGGTCGCTGCGGTGGACGACCATGTCCAGCATGCCATGGTCCAGCAGATATTCGGCGCGCTGGAAGCCGTCTGGCAATTTTTCGCGGATCGTGCTTTCGATCACGCGCTGGCCGGCGAAGCCGATCAGCGCGTTGGGCTCGGCGATCTGGACGTCGCCCAGCATTGCATAGCTCGCCGTAACGCCGCCGGTGGTCGGATCGGTCAGAACAACGATATAGGGCAGGCCCGCAGCGTGCAGCTTCTGGATCGCCACGGTCGAGCGGGGCATCTGCATGAGCGAGAGAATTCCCTCCTGCATGCGCGCGCCGCCAGCGGCCGTGAAGATGACATAGGGGCATTTATGGCCGATGGCTTCATTCACGCCCTGAATGAAGGCCGCCCCCACGCCCATCCCCATGGACCCGCCCATATAGGCAAAATTCTGCACGCCCATCACCAGCGGCACATCGTCGATCGCGCCGCGCGCGTTGATCAGCGCGTCCTGATAGCCGGTCGCCGCGCGCGCCGACCGGATCCGATCGGGATAACGCTTCGAATCGCGGAATTTGAGCGGGTCTTCCTGCACCGCTGGCGTCGGCAGCAGGATGAAGCCTGGATCAAGTATCTGCTCGAACCGTTCCGATGGGCCGATGCGGCCATGATGGTCGCAGCGCGGGCAGACCGAAAGATTGTCCTCCCACTCCTTGATGAAGATCATCTCCGTGCAGGACGGGCATTTGTGCCACAGCGTTTCTGCCGTGGTTTCCTTCTTCGCGATGAAGGGCAGGGCGTTGCGGACGCGGTTGATCCAGCTCATGCAGCGGTCTCACGAAAATGGGGGCTGTTGGCGTCGAGGGCCGCGCGCAGGGCCGCGACGAACTCCTGGACGAAGGGCGCGGCGGCATCGCCATGCGATCCAACGATGTCGACGATGGCGGAGCCGACCACCACGCCGTCAGCGACGCGGCCGATGGCGGCGGCCTGGTCGGCAGAGCGGACGCCGAAGCCCACAGCGATGGGCAAGTCCGTCGCGGCCTTCAGCTTCTCGACGGCCTGCTCGACGACGGCCTGCGCCGCCTGCTGCTTGCCGGTAACGCCCGCGACGGCGACATGGTAAAGGAAGCCGCTGGCGCCATCCAGCACGGCCGGCAGGCGAGCTGCGTCGGTCGTCGGCGTCGCGAGGCGGATGAGGTGGACGCCGGCAGCGCGCAGGGCCGGGCCGATCTCGGCGTCTTCTTCCGGCGGCACGTCAACGCAGATGACGCCGTCGACGCCAGCCTGCCTGCACTGGTCGGCAAACCATTCGGAGCCGCGCACCAGCATCGGATTGGCATAGCCCATAAGGATGAGCGGCACGTGCGGATGACGCGCGCGGAACGTCTCGGCAAGGTGGAAGATGTCCTTCGTCCGCGTACCGGAACCCAGGCTGCGCAGGTTCGCCAGCTCGATCGCCGGCCCATCAGCCATCGGATCGGTGAAGGGCATGCCCAGTTCGATGATATCCGCGCCTCCCGCTACCAGCGCATCAAGGATGGCGGGTGTCGCGGCCACGGTCGGGTCGCCCGCCGTCACGAAGGTGATGAGCGCGGCGCGCCTTGCGCTCTTGCAGGTTTCGAAGCGGGTGGAAAGGCGGTCAGCGGTCATATTTCGACACCAAGGGCATTGGCCACGGTGAAGATGTCCTTGTCACCCCGGCCGGAAAGATTGACGATCAGTATCTGGTCGGCATCCAGCGTCGGCGCGACCTTTTCCGCCGAGGCGACGGCATGGGCGGACTCCAGCGCGGGGATGATGCCCTCGAGCGCGGAGAGCTTCTGGAAGCTGGCCAGGGCCTCATCGTCGGTGATCGGCATATACTGGACGCGGCCGATCTCGTGCAGCCAGCTATGTTCAGGGCCGATGCCGGGATAGTCCAGGCCAGCGGAAATGCTGTGCGCCTCAGTAATCTGGCCATCCTCGTCCTGGAGCAGATAAGTCCGGTTGCCGTGCAGAATGCCCGACGCCCCCCCGGCAAGCGAGGCGGCATGCTTGCCTTGCAGCCCTTCGCCCGCGGCCTCCACGCCGATCATCTTGACCTCTGCATCGTCGAGGAAAGGGTGGAACAAGCCGATGGCGTTAGACCCTCCGCCCACCGGTGCGATCAGCATGTCGGGCAGGCGGCCTTCGATCTCAAATATCTGTTCGCGCGCTTCCCGGCCGATCACCGACTGGAAGTCGCGGACCATCTCCGGATAGGGGTGCGGGCCGGCGGCGGTGCCGATGATGTAGAAAGTGTCGTGGACGTTCGACACCCAATGGCGCAGGGCGTCGTTCATTGCGTCCTTGAGCGTCTGCGAGCCCGAGACGACGGGGATCACCTCCGCGCCCAAAAGCTTCATGCGGAAGACATTGGGCTTCTGCCGCTCGACATCCTTGGCGCCCATGAAGATCTTGCATTCCATGCCGAACAGCGCGGCAACGGTCGCGGTCGCGACGCCGTGCTGGCCGGCGCCGGTCTCGGCAATGACCTTCTTCTTGCCCATGCGGCGGGCGAGCAGCGCCTGGCCGATGCAATTGTTGATCTTGTGCGCGCCGGTGTGGTTCAACTCTTCGCGCTTCAGGTAGATTTTGGCGCCCTTGCCCGGCTCCGCCTCGGCCCGGAGGGATTCGGTCAGCCGCCCGGCGTAATAAAGCGGGTTGGGCCGACCGACATAGGATCGCAGCAGTTCGGTGAACTCCGCGTCGAAAGCGGGATCCTGCTTCGCTTCCCTATAGACCTTTTCCAGCTCCAGGATGAGCGGCATCAGCGTTTCAGCGACATAGCGGCCACCGAAGGAACCGAAATGTCCGGACGCATCCGGTTGCGAGCGCAGGGAGTTGCTTATGGTCATGATGGTTGAGCCGCTTTGCAGAAGGCCATGATCTTGTCCACACTCTTGATGCCCGGCGCGCTTTCGACGCCGGAGGAAATATCGACCAACGGGGCGCCGGTAATGCGGATGGCTTCGGCGACATTGTCGATGCCAAGGCCGCCGGAAAGGCCCCAGGGCATGGATATGGGAACGCCGCGCAGCAGCGTCCAGTCGAAGCGCAGGCCCAGGCCACCGGGAAGGGCTGCGCCCTCCGGCGCCTTCGCATCGAAAAGGAGGAAGTCGGCGGCACCGGCATAGGCCTTCGCGGCTTCAATGTCAGCGCGGGTCTTGACGGAGATGGCTTTCCAGACCGGGAGCGCGAAGCGCTGGCGGATGCTGGCGGTGCGTTCGGGGGATTCCTTGCCGTGGAGTTGAAGGGCCGAGAGCGCGCCTGTGGCGACGAGTTCGGCCAGAACCTCGTTGGTCGGATCGACCAGGACGGCCACGCGCTCGACATGCGATGGCACAGATGCGGCGAGGGCGCGCAACTGGTCCGCTTCGACATGGCGGGGGCTTTTAGGGAAATGGACAAAGCCCAGATGCGTCGCGTCCGCGCGCATGGCGGCCCCCACCGTGTCGGGCGTCGAAAGGCCGCAGATCTTGATGGCGAGTCGGGACATTGGGGGGCTTTAGCGGGTGTTGGGGCTTCGTAGAACCGTTCGTTTTGCGTTCTCACCTCGAACCCGTTCGGGCTGAGCTGTCGAAGCCTTCCCTTTTCTTGTCGGGCGGCGAGAGGAGAAGCTCCCTTCGACCAGATCAATCCGAACGACGGAGGGGGTGGATGGTCAAATCCATGTCGTGCAGCGCCAACCATTGGTCGGCATGGTCGATGCAGGCCTTGCCAAGGAAGGCATCGACCCGATCCATGATCTGATCGTCGCTCAGCGCAGCAGGGTCCAGCGGCGGGTGCCAGTGCACGCGAAAGTTCGGCCCTCCGGTCCGGATCATGTAGAAGGGCAGGAATGTAGCCCCGACCTTCCGGGCGAGGCGGAGCGCGACGGAAAGATTGCCCGAAGGCAGCACATCCCGACCAAAACGGGGGAACCAGACCTGCCGGTCGCGCCGCTCGTCCAGCAATATGTACAGCGTGGCCCGGTCCTTGCTGGTGAGATGCTTGAGGATCCCCCGCGCGGCGCCGTCGCCGGTGATCGCCTCGCCCATATAACTGGTGCGGGCGCGTTTGAGCTGCGCGGCCTGTTCGGGATTTTCGGGCGGGGCATAAACGCCGAGGCCTGGGCGGTCGGTGGACGCCTTGATATGGGCGGCGAGCAGGTCCCAATTGCCCAGATGCACGGCGAGCGCGATCATTGGACCGGGACCGTCGAGCACCGCTTGATAGCCCTCCGCATCCTCTACCATGATGTGGTTGTTCTCGATCAGGCGATCGATGTTGGTAAGTTCCGCCATGGTGCGCCCCAGGTTGAACCAGCGGCGGGTCAGCACGGCTTCGCGGGTCGTTTCATCCAGGTCGGGGCGCAAGATGGCGAGGTTCTTGCGGGCGCGCTGGTCGCGCAGCTTCATTTGCCGCCGCGCTACGTTCGCCGACAACCAGCCGCCCAGCCACGAGGCGAGCGAGGCGGGGAGCAGGTGGAGGAGGGTGAAGAGAAAGGGGTTGGAGAGCATCGCGCCTGCCGTCATACAGCAGCGGTCGGGGCGGTAAAGGGCTTGGAACACGCATGAATTGGGCCTTGGGGCTTTGGACCGTCTTGCAGGGGCTGACCTTGCTGGGGGTGTTCAATTACTGGCGGCATCTGCCCTCGGACCGGCAGGAGGAAGCGCCCGAGGGCGTCGTCCTGTTGCTCTCTGTACGCGATGATTGGGACGGGGGGGCGGAACTGATCGCGCGCCTGAAGGCGCAGGCGGCGCAATTACGGTTGTTGATCGCGACCAGTGGCAGCTGCTCCGCGGCTGAGGCTTTGGCGGCTCGCGAAGCCGATTGGGTGCAGATCGTTCGCGCCGGTGTGGCGAGCGATGAGGGGCAGAAGGTCCATAAATTGCGGGCGGCCTTGCGCGCCCTGCGCGAAGGAGACCGCTATCTCGTGTTCGTCGACGCGGACATCGAGCCCCCGGCGCGGCTGGTGGGGCGGCTGCTTTTCCCTCTGGTGCGGGGGAAGGCGGATATCGTGACCGGATACCGGCTGTTGCTGCCGGAGGCGAGCCCGGTGGCCGCGTTGGTTGGGGCCGTGGAGATGCAGCTTGCGACCCTGCCCCGCGCCGCGAGCGCGACCATGCCCTGGGGCGGCGCCATGGCGCTGACGCGGGAGACGGCGGAGCGGCTTGATCTGGACGCGGTTCTGGCGGGGCGCTTGTCCGACGATATGGCGATTGGCCTCGCCGGATGGCGCGCGAAGCTGCGTTTGCGCCCGGTGCGGGACCTGCTGGTGGCGAGCCCGCTTGAGGGGCGCGGGGCGATCGGCTTCGGGGTGCGGCAATATCGACATATTGTGACGAACAGTGCGGGGATGTGGCTGATTGCCTGTGTTGTGGTCGGGGTGCAGGCGTTGGGCTGGGGCTGGGCGCTAGTTTGGGGCGGCTGGAGCGCTGTGGCGGTTGGCTATGCGGCGGCTGCAGGGCGGGCGCTGGTGCGTAGGCACATCATCGCAGGCGTGGTGGACCCGGGGCAGGCGCGGGCGGCGCGGCGGTCGCTCTGGTGGGATGTGCTGGCACCCTTTGCGGTGTGCTGGGCGCATTGGGCGATGCAGTTGGCGGCGGCCTGCTTGAACCGGATCAGGTGGGGCGGGTATGACTATTGGATGAAGGGTGGGAAGGTTGAGCGGATGGAGAGGGTAGGGTAGATTTTTGAAGGATCAACCAATGCAACTATTCTTTTGCTGGCAAGCAAGGATCGCCCATGTCGTGGTAGGTATCGGTGTAGAACGCCTCCCACGATCGGCGTAATTCCATACGTTGGGTGAGTGACGCCGTCTTGTATCCATCGGTCGCTTCGATCTGTGCGCGTAGGCTTTCCATCTTCCGATAAGCCTCACAAGCCTTTTGCCGCGTCTCAAGAGCGTCGCGCTCGACAATGGCGCGAACGGTATCGGCCCGCCTTTGACGGAAGTCCCATAGCGCTGTTCCCATCTGGGCGGATTTCGCTTCGTCGGGCAATACTATGCCCGGATAACGTAGCTTGAGACTTTCTATTTCTTCGCGTCTGACGTTTTCATTGCCGTCGATCTCGACTGCGTTAGTCTTAATGGCGTCACGTTCCTCATCGATTGCAATGAGCTCATTCAAGACGGCTTTGACTTGTGCATCCTCGGCCGGGGTTCGCGCTGCCGTTGGCGAAACTGCGCCGCTTACGAGCAATGCGAATGCCGCAAATTTCAATCGCATAATGTCCCCCAAGCCCTGATGTTGCTTCTGCTTAACCGAGTAAAAATTGCGACCAACTAAACAGGATAGAGAACAACTTGTTCGTGAAGCGGACTATTGGCAAGCCATCAACCTTTTTCGTCATTCCCGCGAAGGCGGGAATCTATCTCCTGACGTTTCGCCGTGCTTCATCTTATGGGAAATGGATTCCCGCCTTCGCGGGAATGACGGAAGGGGAAAAGAAGGGGCTTTGGTGAGCGTTTCTCGACTTCGCTCGAAATAAACGGAGATTAGAACCCCGCCGGAAAGAGGTGCTTCCCCTGTTCGTCCAACCGCAGCACCACTTTGCCCGCCACTGCGCTCAATGGCAGTTCGTCATAAAGGTGCGGGAAGAGGGCGCCGCCGCGTGACTCTTCCCACTTTACCGTGTCGCCGAAGGGGGCGAGGTCGACCATGACCATCACAAGATTATCCTGATCCGCGAAATGCTTGGCGGCGGTTTCGGCAGCCTGTTCGCGGGTGGACATATGGATATAGCCGTCCGCCAGATCGACAGGCGCGCCGTTGAACACGCCGTCGGTCTTGAACTGGTCATACTGATCCTTGGTCAGGATCTTGTAGGCGAAGAGGTCGGTCACGCCTCGGTGGTTTCCGCTTCACCCGCCTCGGCTTCGTCGCTTTCCTCGATCTTCGCGGCGCTGACGACATGTTCGTCGTCGGACACGTTGAAGAGCCGCACGCCCGCCGAATTGCGGCCAATGACGCGCAGGGATTCGAGGCCCATGCGGATGAGCTTCGCCTGATCGGTGACGAGCATCAGCTGGTCCGCCTGCGTCGAAGCGAAGCTGGCGACGACCGGGCCGTTGCGGCCGATATTGTCGATGTTCGTGATGCCCTGACCGCCGCGTCCGGTGCGGCGATAGTCATAGGCCGAGGACAGCTTGCCATAGCCATTGGCGCAGACGGTGAGGATGAACTGTTCCTTCGTCTGCAATTCGGCGAAGCGCTCCTCGCTCATCTGCGGCGAACCTTCCTTCTCCGGCTTCCACGGGGCGAAGCGCAGATAATCGTCGCGTTCTTCCTGCGTGGCGCCGGCGCGGTGGAGGACGGACAGCGAGATCACCTCGTCATCCTTCTTGAGCGTCATGCCGCGCACGCCGGTCGATGTGCGGCTCTGGAATTCGCGTACGTCGGTTGCCTGGAAACGGATCGCCTTGCCCTGGCGCGTGGCAAGCAGCACATCATCCTCTTCGGAGAGGAGCGCCACGCCGATCAGCCGGTCGGTGCTCTCATCGTCGAAACGCATGGCGAGCTTGCCGTTGCTGGGCACGTTGGCGAAGGCATCCATACTGTTGCGGCGGACCGTGCCGTTCGCGGTGGCGAACATGACATGCAGGTCCTTCCAGCTGTCCTCATCCTCGGGCAGCGGCAGGACGGTCTGGATCGTCTCGCCCGGGCCGAGCGGCAGCAGGTTCACCATCGGCCGGCCGCGCGTCGCCGGGCCGCCTTCAGGCAGGCGCCAGACCTTCATGCGGTAGACCTTGCCCGCGGTCGAGAAGAACAGGACTGGCGTATGGGTCGAGGTCACGAACAGTTCGGTGATCGCGTCCTCATCCTTGGTCGCCATGCCGGAGCGGCCCTTGCCGCCGCGCGCCTGGGCGCGGAAGCTCTCGAGCGGGGTGCGCTTGATATAGCCTTGCACCGTGACGGTGACGACCATCTCCTCGCGCTCGATCAGGTCTTCGTCATCGATGCCATCGGCGGCAGCGGTGATTTCCGAAAGGCGCGGCGTGACGAAGTCGCGCTCGATCGCCTCGAACTCCTCGCGCATCACGGCGTAGAGCTTCACCCGATCGCCGAGGATGGCGAGATATTCGGCGATCGCTGCGGCCAGTTCCGCCAGTTCGTTGCCGATCTCGTCCCGGCCCAGCGCGGTCAGGCGATGCAGGCGCAGGTCGAGAATGGCGCGGACCTGCGTGTCGGACAGGCGGTAGGTGTCGCCGCTGACTTCGGTCTCGATCGCCTCGACAAGCTTCAGATAGGGCGCGATCTCCGCCACCGGCCAATCGCGGCTGAGCAGCGCCTCGCGGGCCTCCGCCGGACTGGCTGAGCCACGGATGATGCGGACGACTTCGTCAAGGTTCGTGACCGCGATGACGAGGCCCAGCAAGATATGCGCCCGGTCGCGGGCCTTGTTGAGTTCGTACTTGGTGCGGCGGGTGATGACCTCTTCGCGGAACTTGACGAACGCCTCGATGATGTCCCGGATGTTGAGCAGTTCCGGCCGGCCGCCGCGAATGGCGAGCATGTTGGCCGGGAAGCTCGACTGGGCTGGCGTGTTGCGCCACAGCTGGTTCAGCACGACTTCCGGCGTGGCGTCGCGCTTCAGGTCCATGACGATGCGCACGCCTTCGCGGTTGGATTCATCGCGAATGTCGCTGATGCCCTCGATCCGCTTGTCCTTGGCGGCTTCGGCGATCTTCTCGACCAGGCCGTTTTTGCCGACCTGATAGGGAATGGCGGTCAGCACGATGGAACGGCGGTCGCCGCGCCCTTCCTCGATCTCATGGCGCGAGCGCATCATGATCGACCCGCGCCCGGTATGATAGGCGCTCCGCGCGCCTGCCTGGCCGAGGATCAACGGGCCCGTCGGAAAATCGGGCGCGGGAACGATCTCGATCAGTTCGTCGACGCTGATCGCGGGATTGTCTATATATGCCTTGCAGGCGTCGAGCACCT
>DATEDR010000428.1:0-10761 GCA_035281605.1 Sphingobium sp. | reverse complement strand
TGACGGATTCAAGGCGGTGGGCGAAGGCTCGCTCGGCGGCGCAGGATGCGTCGAACGCGCGAAGCTCGCCGAGGATCTGATCCGCGAACGCCTGAAGCCGGTGTGGAACGATATCCTCGCTTTCCGCTTCGATATTTTCGGGATCAGCTCGCTGTTCGGCAACATCTCTGACGGCGTGCCCGAGCTGAACGAGGTCCGCTTCCGCGTGGCGGCACACTGCCGCAACCGCGAGGCCGCGCGCGCTGTCTGTATCGCATCGGGCATGGTCTATTTTGATCGCCCCGCCGGCGTCGGTGGACCGCGCTCGGAAATCGTCGAAGCCCTGCGCGTCTATGGCGTTCCCGTCGACCGCAGCGCCGTCACCATCGAAACCGAGGTCGTCACCGTATGAAACTGAGAGAAATTGCCTATTCGCGTTGCGGCGATAAGGGGGACTCATCGAACATCTGCGTCTTCCCGTACAAGGAAGAGGATTTTGAGCTCCTCAGGGAAAAGCTGACCGCCGAGCGGGTGAAGGAATTCTTCGCCCGTACCGTTACCGGCACCGTCGAACGCTATGAATTCCCGCTCCTCAAGGGATTCAACTTCGTTCTCAACGGAGCCTACGCCGGTGGATACACCGCCAGCACGATGATCGATTACCAGGGAAAAACCTACCAGTCCTTCATTCTGGACATGGACATCTGACGACAATTTTTTTTCGAGAAAGTGAACCGATATGAACGCAGTATCACCGATTAGCAAAGCCAATGCGATCCAGGGCCTTCAGGTCGTGGACTCCGATACGCACATCACCGAACCGCACGACCTTTGGACGAGCCGCGTCAGCGAAAAGTTTAAGACAAAGGTTCCGCATGTCAAAATGGGTCCGAAAGGCCGTCCGCACTGGTACATCAACGATGACCAGATCCTCCAGAAGAAGGTCGGCGCCGCCTCGGTCATCCGCAAGGACGGTTCGAAGCAGTCTTTCTGGGAATGGGACATCCGCAGCGGCCTGACCTTCGACGAGGTCAATCCTGCCTCTTACGATGCGAAGGCCCGCGTCCAGTTCATGGACGAGCAAGGCGTCGCAGCCCAGATCGGCTATGGCAACATTCTGGGGTTCGGGGCGCACCAGCTCGCCAAGATCGATCCAGAAGTCGCGCTGATGACCATCCAGGTCTATAATGACGCGATGGCCGAGCTGCAGCAGGAAAGCGGGAACCGCTTGTATCCGCAGTGCCTCGTGCCCTTCTGGGACGTCAAGGCCTCGGTCAAGGAAGCCGAGCGTTGCGCACGCGACCTCAAGCTCCGCGGCATTACCATCTGCCCCGAGCCGCATGACAACCCCGATCTGCACCCGCTTCACCACGAAAGCTGGGATCCGCTCTGGGAAGCCGTTTCGGAACTCGACCTGCCGATCAACTTCCACGTCGGCTCGGGGGAATCGAGCCTCGAAGCCTGGGCATCGGCGACCTGGCCGGGCATGGACAACCAGCGCAAGCTCGTCATCGGCAATTCGCAGCTCGAACTCTATAACGCTCGCATCCTCGCGAACCTTTTGACCTGCGACCTGCTGCCGCGCTTCCCGAAGACCAAGTGGGTGCTCGTCGAAAGCGGCCTGTGCTGGATCCCGTTCATCATCGAACGCCTCGAATGGCAGCTGCTCGATACCCCGTTCGAGGGCAAGAGCCTCGATCAGCCGAGCCCGCGCGAACTGTTTCAGCGCCAGGTCTATAGCTGCTTCTGGTTCGAGCAGGCCGCACCGAACCGACTGCTCGACATCATCGGCTTCGACAATGTCATGTTCGAAACCGACTTTCCGCACGCGACATGTCTCTATCCGAACGGCGTCGAGCATGCGCTCGAGCAGCTCAAGCCCTGGGGCGAGGATGTGCAGCGCAAGGTCATGGGCGGCAACGCGGCGCGGCTTTACAACCTCGACCTGCCGGCTGCCTGATGTAGATGCGCAGGGGCACAGCTGGCGGGAGCGCGCAGAGATTCTCCGCGCTCCCGTCCGCTACCCCGCGAGATATCGAGCTGAGCAGGGAACTGCTTGCGGCGCCGCGTTCCGGAACTCGGCGCCGTCTTGATTCCATGGGCACCGGACCCGCTCCGAAAGCTATCGCATGTCGCTGCCAGAACCGCCCTCCGTCGATCATCCCTTTCTTCCTGCCGACACATTCAAGGATGATGTGGTGCTGATCACCGGTGGAGGAACGGGCCTCGGCAAGGCAATGGCGCAGATGTTCGGTCGAATGGGCGCCCGGGTCGCCATCGCGAGCCGCAAGGCGGAGCACCGCAAAGCGGGGCTCGATGCGCTGACGAGCATGGGCGTGGCCGCGCACGCCGTTGCGATGGACGTGCGCAATCCCGAAGCCATAGCTGCGGCGTTCGACGAGGTCGAAGCCGAGCTCGGCCCGGTCACCATCCTCGTCAACAATGCCGCGGGCCGGTTCATGGCGCCTGCCGAAGATATTTCACCCAATGGCTGGCGCGCTGTATCGCAGATCGTGATGGACGGCACCTTCTTCTGTTCGCAGGAATTTCACCGGCGACGGCTCGCGGCGGCCGGAGCAGGGGCAATCCTCAACATCGGCGCGACCTTCGCTTTCAACGGTGGGCCGGGATCCGTCCATTCGGCGGCGGCAAAGGCCGCCGTTACGAACATGACGAAAACCCTCGGCGTCGAATGGGCGGTCGACGGCATTACCGTGAACACGCTGGCTCCCGGATGGTTTCCGCATGACGACACGGCCGAGCACATGAAGGGGCCCTGGCGCGAGGGGAAGGAAAAGCAGATGCCCGGTGGCCGCGCCGGACGTCTCCAGGAACTGGCCTGGTCCGCCTGCTTCCTCTGTTCGCCTTTCGCCCGCTACATCAGCGGGCATACGCTGGTCGTCGATGGGGCGAGCTGGCTCCGTCGCCGGGCATCCAATTATGGAGAGTTCGTTCCGGTGCGCGACTGGGCCCCGCGCAAGACTGACAGGGATACCTGAGAGGGCGCGTCGGCGCTCGCTCACAAGCGGGCGCCGGCCATGCTCCGTCAGGTCAGAATTTTCATATTGGCCTGATCGAAATCGGTCGGGCTTTCGCCGCAGCGGATCTTGCGGGCCCATTCGGGATCATTGGCCAGCGCGCGCCCAACGCCGACAAGATCGAACTCGCCGCGGTCGAGCCGCGGCATCAGCCGATCGAGATTGTCGCGGCTGACGAGGCTCCGCTCCTTCCTTGTATCGCCGTGCGGACGCGACACGCCGACGCCGCCCACTGTCATGGAGGCCTTGCCGGTCAGCCGCTTGGCCCAGCCGGCAAGATTGAGCGACATGCATTCGAATGTCGGCTGGTCGAAGAAACGCTGGCTACCATCGAAGACATCGACGCCAGCCTGCGCGATCGGGCCAAGGAGGGCTTCGAGTTCCATCGGCGTTTCGGCAAGTACGGCGCGATAGTCCTGCATCTTGAACTGCGAGAAGCGAAAGATGATCGGACGGTCAGCACCAATCTCCGCGCGAATGGCACGAACGACGGCCGCCGCGAATTCGGCGCGCGCCGCGCTGACACCGCCCCAGCGATCGCGGCGCTTGTTGGTCTCCTTCCACAGGAAGCAGTCGATCAGATAACCGTGCGCACCATGAAGCGCGATCCCGTCGAAACCGACCCCGATTGCGTTTCTTGCCGACCGCGCGAAGCTATCGATGATATCCTGGATTTCGCTGTCGGTTGCAGGGCGCGACGGCACGAGTTGACGGCGCACAAGATCGGGATCGAGCGACACGGTGCCATCCTCCGGCCCCCAGATACCCGACGGGCGAACGCCGAAAAGGGAAGGGCTATTGCTGATCGCGGCATTGCGCAGGGGCCCCTGATGCCAGAGCTGCGGAATGATCTTGCCACCGGCGGCATGGACCTCGTCCACGACGCTACGCCAGGCAGAGAGCGCAGCGGGATTGTGCAGATCCGGCACGTCGTCATAATCCACCGCCGCCGCATGGTCCACCGCCACGCCTTCGGTGATAATCAGGCCGACGTCATTCCGCGCGCGCCGGGCATAATATCCGGCCACCTCGCGAGAAGGGACGCCGCCCGGAGCGAAGTGGCGGGTCATCGGCGCCATGACGAGGCGGTTGGCCAGCGAAAGGCCGCCGATGGAAACGGGTTCAAAAAGCCTGTCGAGATTCATGGGGCGTGCTTTCTGCATGGGTTTGGCGGAATGCCGGGGTTGCGGGCTGCGAACCTCGCGCCCTCATAGCCACAGAGCGTCATTCCTTTTTGGGGGTGGACGAAGTTAAACGCATACTGTTAGTCGGGTAAGCTGAACAAACAGGGCGGTCGGACAGAAATTTCCGGCCATCACGATCTGGAGAGGCGGCCCGATGGCCCTTGCCGATAACAAGAAAAAAGTACGGGGCGGTGCTCGGGGCAGTCAGATCCCTGAAGCCCGCCGCGAACGGCTGAGCAAGCGCATAGCCGAAGACATTATGGAAGACATACGCTCGCGCGGTTGGCCGGCAGGAGAACTGCTCGGCACCGAGGCTGAACTGATGGCGCGCCTCGGCGTGAGCCGTGCGACGCTCGCCGAAGCCGTCCGGCACCTCGAGCGGCATGGCGCTGCGTCGATGGTTCGGGGCAAATCGGGCGGGCTTCGTGTGATTGCGCCGGCGGAGGATACGATCGTCCGGACGATCAGCACCTATCTTGAGCTCGCCGATATCGAGCGATCGGAGATCGTGGAGGCCTGGCAGGTCATGGAGGTGCACGCCGCCGGCGCCGCCGCCGAGGGAATCGACGACCAGGGTGTCGCCGGTCTCGGTGCGCTCTTGGCGGAAGCCCGCGCTGCCTCTTTCGCCTCGGAGGCGATTGCCAGCTCGACCCGGCTGAGAATTGCTGTCGCGCATGGGGCCGCCAATCCGGCTGTCGCACTGTTCATCGACGCAATGGCGCACGTCCTTGGGCGGCAGGAGGCGGAAGCCGCAACGGACGTGCTCGCCCGCGATCTGCTCGACGGGCTCGCGAAACTGGTGAGCGCAATTGAAATCGGCGATGCCGCGCTCGCGCAGGGCGTCGCGCTTCTCGCCATCCCTCCACGCGCGCTCTTCGCCATCGGACGCAACGAGGGTGAGGAAGGCGGCGTGCTGGGCGGGGGGCGCAAGGAGAAGCTGGCGGAAGCCGTCGCTCGCTTCATCCGGGCCGATATCTCCGAGCGCGGATGGCCCGTCGACGAGAAGCTTGGCGAAGAAGCGGTTCTGCTCGACCGGTACGGAACGAGCCGCTGGGTCCTTCGGCAAGCGCTTCGTGTGCTTGAGGCCCATAACATCGTGCGGTCCAAGCCGGGCTTCGGTGGCGGCTGGATGATCGGTCGCCCGGATCCCGGCTACACCGTCGATCTGGTGGTCGGATATCTTCGTTACGCCGATTTCACGCTCGAGAATGTCGCCGATCTCTGGGCGCATCTGATCGAGCAATCGATCCAGCTGGCTGGCCAGAGGGCCGACGATGCCGCGTTCGATACGCTGATTGCGATCACGCAGCAGCAGGCCGCAGCGACGGCGGCGAGCGATCTTCGCGCCGCTACCAACCGTTATTATGCGCGCCTCGGCGAGCTTTCCGGAAATCGGGTTATTGCGCTCATCGTTGCCTCGCTCGGGCGATTCATCAATCAGACCCGGTTGAGGGGCGACCGATCGCACATCGCGGCCATGTTGCTGCGTACCCACAAGGGTGTCGCGGAAGCCCTGCGCGCCGGAAGGGCGGGGGAGGCCCGTCGGCTCATGGCGGAATATATGCATTTCTCACGGCCCTATTATGCGCAGGATCCGGCGTTGCTCGGCGCCAGGCGGGAGGGCGGCGAGGGCTAGGCGCGCACCTTCCCTCACAGCCCTCCCGCCTCTCGTCAGGCGCTTGCCTTGCCTGCCGAGATGGCCCGTGACGCACCCCCGTCGTCGCGTATCTTCCAGGTTTCTGCCGTGACATGCGTGATCTGGTGCGTGTCGAAGTGGGCTGAAAGCGAGTTGCGAAAGCCCTGTATATCGGCGGTGCGGTTGAGCGATCGCTTGGTGAGCCGGGCACCGAAGGGCGGTGCCCCGGCTATTTTCTGGGCCAGTTCAAGCGTCTTGGCCTCGAGATCCCCCCGTGGCACCACGCGATTGACCATGCCGATCCGGTAGGCCTCGGCAGCGTCCATTTTCTCGCCGGTCAACAGAAACTCCTTGGCGCGGCGAAGCCCCATGACCCATGGGTGGACGAGGACCTCGACCGCGGCCGAGGCGAGCGACTGGAGGACCGGGTCGGTGAAATAGGCGTCTTCCGACGCCACGACGAGATCGCACATGTTCGCGACCATGAAGGCGCCGCCGACGCAGGCTCCCTGGACTTGTGCGATGGTCGGCTTGGCGCAGTCCCAGAGGCGCATCGCATAGCCGTAATATTTGACTTCCTCATAGTCCCAGCGCTGTTCGACACTATAGTGACGGCGCTCGGTCATCGCCTCCTTGAGATCGTGGCCGGCCGAAAAATGGTCGCCGGTGGCCCCGATGATGATTACCCGGATATCGGTATCAGCTTCGGCATGCCGGACGGCTTCGTCCATCTCGTCGAGAAGCTTCGTATTCTCGGCATTTCGCTGCGCGGGGCGGTTGTGCAAAATTCTGGCGATCGCTCCACGGCGCTCGTAGATGATGCTCGTGTATGAGCCGATAGTGTCCCACTGGATCGTCATCGTCGCTAGCTCCTCTCCGTCCGATATCTCGGTGACGTCAAATTTCTTGGTCGGGCCGATTGGACCGGAGCGCAATTCGCCACCCTGAAACTCCGCCTTAGTCCGCTCGAAACCCTGAAGCGCAGATCGGGAACGGAAATGCACGATATGAGCTTGGGCTTGGCCCGGACCACAAAAGAGTGTACTGTTATATTTGACTTTGACGACATCCGCATTCCGCGCGAGCGGGACGATCGTCGGGCGAAACAGGGCGGACCAGGAGTGGAGCATGACGCAGGCCTTTCGCTTTGATCTCGTTGATCTTCGGCTGTTCATCAACATCGCCGAATGCGACAGCCTCTCGCGCGGCGCCGAGCGTTCCAATCTCTCGCTGCCTGCGGCCAGCACGCGGATCAAGAATCTCGAAATCAACCTCGGCACGCAGCTTTTTACCCGGACAAGTCGCGGCGTTTCGCTGACGCCGCCGGGTCAGACCTTCCTGCATCATGCACGATTGGCGATACAGCAGCTCGTTCAGCTGAACGCCGATCTCAGCCAGTTTTCGAAGGGCGTGCGGGGCAAGCTGCGCCTTGCGGCCAATGTCAGTTCGATGGTCGATCTTGTCCCGACCGCAATCCGGAACTTCCTCGCGACGCACGACGGTGTCGAAGTCGAACTGAAGCAATATACCAGCCCCGAGGGCCTGCAGGCCGTCGCCGATGGCTCGGTCGATCTCGCGCTGGTCGTGTGGCCGGTCCAGGACAAGAATCTGGAGGCGGTGCCGCTCATCGTCGAGCGTTTTGTACTGGTCACCCCCAAGGGGCATCCCCTGTCCCGGCAGGCCGCAGCGAACTTCGAGGAGATATTCGATTACGAGCTGATCGGTCTCGGCGATGCGAACACGAAGCATCCGCACTTCACCCGATTTGCCAGCGCGGTGAACAAGACGCTGAGCTACCGCATCCACGTCAATAATTTCGAGGATGTGTGCCGGCTCGTTTCGGACGGGCTCGGGATCGCGGCCATTCCGGAATCCATGGCATCGCGTTATGCGCCGATCATCCCGATCGAAATCATCCCCATCTCGGATAATTGGGCGATCCGCCAAATCTCCCTCTGCATGCGCAAGCCCCGGATGCTCCCGGATTTCGTCTATGACATGGCGGATGTGATCGAGGCTACGGCCAAGGAGCGCGAAGCGGTTATGGCCTGACCTCCCGCAGACATGTGAGGCTCAGCGGTGTCGCCAGACGGGAAGGCGGCGCTCGGCAAAGGCGCGGGGCCCTTCGCGGGCATCCTCGCTTGCACGCACGGCTTCCCGCTCCGTCATATTATGTTCCCACCGGTCGTAATCGGCTTCCAGCCCGCCATCGCGCAATCCCAACGCCCCGCTTGGCGGCCTGAACCGCAAGCGGGGCGTTGCAGGCGATCCGCGAGGCAAGGCGCCATGCAGCGGCCATCAGATCGCCGTTCTCGACCACATGGTTGACCATTCCCCGGCGATGCGCCTCTTGCGCATCGATCGGCTCGCCCGTGAGCAGCATTTCCATGGCGATGTTATGAGGTAGCCTTCGCGGCATTCGCAGCGCTCCGCCCCCAGCCGGAAACATGCCAAGGCGGACTTCGGGCAGGCAGAAAGTGGCATGAGCGACGGCGACGACGAGATCGCATGCGAGGACCATCTCGCACCCGCCGCCATAAGCGTTGCCGTTCACCGCTGCGATGACCGGTTTCGAGATCGGATGGTTCGTGAACCCGGCGAAGCCTCGGCCACGTTGCACCGGATCGTCGGGCCAGATCGATACACCGCTCGCCATCGCCTTGAGATCGGCTCCGGCACAAAAACTCCGTGTGCCGGCCCCGGTCAGGATGACGACGCGAACGTCCGGATCCGCATCGGCGCGGGCTATCGCATCGCCGAGCGCCGTATGAACGGCTGCATTGACGGCGTTTGCGGCCTCGGGCCGGTCGATCGTGAGGATCAGGACATGATCAGCGATCTCCTCCCGCAGCGGCGACGCGCGCTGCGTCACGGCCGAAGGTGCAGACCGACCGTGCGGACCTTCCCGGCCGTCCTCACCTCGGCATGCCCATGCCGCGTTCGGCGATGAGGTTGCGCATGATTTCATTGGTGCCTGCCGAGATCGTGCGGCCGTAAGAATCCAGCCAACCGTACATACCATGATCTTCGTCATGGACGAGGGGCGCGACTTGACCGCCCAGGCCTGCGATGCGGGTCTGCAGTTCGAAGATCCGCTGGGCCAGTTCCGAACTCGTCAATTTGACAATAGCCGGCGCGACGTTGCGCGGTGTTTCGGGAATTGGCCGGTCCCGCAGCAAGGCCAAAGTCTGGCGACGCGCGGCTTGCAAGGCTGCGATGCAACTCGTGAATTCGCGGCGCAGTTCGTCATCGCCGAGCCAAGCGGCATCGGTACGGACCGCATCGCCGAAATAATTTTCGATACGGTGGCGCAGGCGCTCGAAAATCTCGAAGCGCACGACCCCGCGCTCGGAAGAGAGGGTGGCCTGCGCAACGCTCCATCCCTGATCCTCCTCGCCGAGCCGATTGGCCACCGGAATCCGCACGTCGGTGAGAAAAATCTCCGCGAAGCGTGGCGCTCCGGTAGAGCGCTTGATTGGGCGGACCTCGACGCCAGGACTGTTCATGTCCATGAGCAGATAGGTGATGCCATCCTGCTTGCGCGCGCCGCTGCTGGTTCGCGTGAGGAGCATGCAATGCTCGGCATAAGAGGCATGCGACGACCAGATTTTCTGTCCGTTCACGATATAATGGTCGCCGTCGCGCACGGCGCTCGTCCTCAGCGAGGCCAGGTCCGAGCCCGCGCCCGGCTCGGAGAAGCCCTGGCACCAGATGACGCCGCGGCTCACCGCAGGTAGATGGCGCTTCTTCTGCTCCTCGGTCCCGAATGGAATAAGCGTTCCCGGAATATGGTTGAGCGAGATGACAAACATGTCGCTCATCGGTGCGTCCGCCCGTGCGAATTCGTCCGCAATGATGATCTGATGCGCGAGGCTGAGATCCGAGCCGCCGTATTCCGAGGGCCAATGCCCTGTAGCAAGACCCACCTTGCCACGCTCGGCCATCCACCATTTCTGAATCTCGACCTGGTCGAGGCCGTCCGTATCCTTCCAGAGATGAGCCTTTTCGGGCGGCGCCATGCGCCGGGTCCATTCGCGCACCGCCTCACGGAATTTTCCGAGGTCATTCTTGTGTTCGATGATCATGCCTGAAACTCCAGCGTCGTGCGATTCTCGCGCGCGGCTTTCACGAAGGAATTCGCCGCCTGATCTCGCAGACGACGGTTGTCACCGCCAAGCATCTCGTTGAGTTTCGCGCGCTTAACGAAGATATGGATGTCGAATTCCCAGGTGTGACCGACCCCACCATGCAGCTGGATGCAGTCCGCTGCGATCGCTGCGCAGCCTGCTGTAATGTCGGCTTTCGCAATCGTTGCCCATAGATCGGCATCGCGCGGCGCCGCCTCGAGCGCTTGCTCGAGAAGAGCACTGTAGACCGAGAGATTCGCGGCATGCTGCGCGACACGATGCTTGAGTGCCTGCAACGTCCCGAGCGGCTTGCCGAACTGAATCCGGGTGTTGAGATATTCGACGGTGCGGGAAAGAACGCCTGCAGCGAGGCCGATGCTGTCCGAGGCGAGGGCGAGATAGACCTGGCGCGAGAGCAATGCGCACGCCATGGCGGCATCGCCGCCAAAGCGGAACAGGGGCTGCGCGCAATCGACCGTCACATGGAACAGGTCGCGCGTCCGGTCCCACATCTCAACGCGAGAGGCGATGCAGCCGTCGCTGGCAAGCAGGGCCCAGTCGGAGCGGCTGTCGCCCGTGGTGGCGGGCACAATAAGGAACGAACTGTCCGGGCGCCCGAGCATAAGCAGGCGACCGCTAACGCCCGAATCGTCGATGGTGAGGCCATCCTGATCGTCGAATGTCGCCGGGATCGCGCAATGCGCGGCGCCCGCCATGATTTGTGCGAGCAGCTCAGAGCGAAGGTCGCTGTCTATAAGCTCCTCGACCCATTTTGCGGCGGCGAGCGAGGAAATGAA
>DATEDR010000427.1:0-5793 GCA_035281605.1 Sphingobium sp. | reverse complement strand
CCACATGGCATGTTCGCGCGGCGTGTAGGCGCCCCAATCCTGCGGGATGGTCCAATCGTCCGGTGCGGATGCGGCACACATGATCTCAGCTCCTGCCATGGCGCGCATCATCGCACGACGCGTCCGCAATGCGGTTTCAATTCCCGACGAAAAAGACAGTTCTGTGAAGAGAATATTTCGCTTATGATCGATTCATGAAACAGGAACGGCAGATCGACGCCGTTGATCGTAAGATCATCGCGGCGCTGCAGCAGGACGCCACGCTCAGCCATGCCGAACTGGCCGAGCGGGTTGGGGCTTCCAGCGCGTCCTGCTGGCGCCGGATCAAGGCGTTGGAAGCCGCGGGCATCCTGGCGGCCACGGTGCGCCTGGTCGATGCCCAGAAGATCGGGCGCGGAGTCAATGTCCTGTGCAACATCCGCATGCGCAGCCACGCGCTGGAAGCGCGCAAGGCGTTCGAGCAATTCGTCGACACGCGGCCTGAGATCGTCGAATGTTTTTCGATGTCAGGGGAATGGGACTATTTGCTCCGCATCGTCGTGGCGGACGTGGAGGATTATAACCGCTTCCTGATGATGACGATGCTGGGGCATCCGTCAGTGGCAGGCGCGGCGTCTCATTTCGCGCTTTCGATGACGAAATTCACCACGGCGCTGCCCGTCTGAGAGGCGGCGAATTCCGAATGGCGGATCATGGCGCGTGCCTGAAGGCGGTTTCGCTGTGCCTCTCGCCCTGGCACTCGGCAAGAAGCCGGGCCGTTCCCCTTGCGCGATAAATTGAACCGAATTGGTGGTTTAATCATTGTTAAGGTTAGAAAATTTTCGCACCAGATGTCCAGGCGGATTATATATCCGGCTTGAAACCGAAAGAGGAAAGCCGCGTGGCGCAAATCCTGGTTGCCGATGATGACGATCTGTTGGGAGAATTGGTCCGCTTCAAGCTGGAGGCGGCGGGTCACGCCGTGACCATCCGCCAGGATGGGGCATCCGCCCTGGCCGAAGCGCGGGATGGCGATTATGACCTGCTGGTGCTGGATGCGATGATGCCCGTCATGTCGGGTGCCGACGTCCTGCGCGCGCTTTCGGCCGAGCGGCCCGACATGCCCGTGGTCATGCTGACCTCGCGCAAGGCGCAGGCCGACGTGCTCACTGCATTGACCTCGGGCGCGCGAGACTATCTGACCAAGCCATTCATCCCCGACGAACTGGTGGTCCGGGTGAATGCGATCCTGAAATCGGTCGGGCAGGTTCGGTGAGCCCTGTCCTGATCTGCGCCTTCGCTTTCGCGGCGGCGCCTTCCACGCAGTCAGCGAACCGGGATCGGGAGATCGAGCAGGCGCGGGCGGCACTGATGCGGCAGGACAGCCGGGCGGCTATCCCACTGTTGGAAAAGGCGAGCCAGGATTTTCCCGGCGATGCCGAAGTCCTGCGGCTGCTGGGCAGTGCCTATGCGTTCGACCGCCGCTATCCGGAGGCGATCGCCACGCTGCGGCGCGCGCTGGCGGTCGCGCCCGACGACCAGGACATCCGGGCTGCGCTGGCCCGGGCCTATCTCTGGTCGGGCGACAAGGCGGCGGCGGAAGGGGAAGTGTCCGCTATCGAGCATCGCTCGCCCGGCAATGCGGAGGCGGCTGCGATCCGGCGGCAGCTGCGAACGCGCGCCGGCGGAGGCGCGGGGGAGGGCAGCTACGGCCTGGCGGCGGCGCAGAGCTTCTCCCATGTGACCTTTGCCAACCGGCCTAGCCGCACCTGGTCGAACACGACGCTTGGCATCTATGGCAGGATCACGCCCGGCACGACGGTCGCCTTGGCCGCCGAGCGCGAGGATCGTCGCATGGCTGTGGACACCCGGATCGAAGGGCGCATCGACCAGCGGCTGGGGTTGCATGCGCGCGCCTTCGTCGCCTTTGCGCGCACGCCTGACGCCGACTTCCGGGAGAAATGGGGCGTCACCGGCGGCGTGGAAGCGGATGTAGCCTCCTTCGTGACGCTGCTCGCCGATCTGCGCCATGCGGAATATAGTGACGCGTCGGTGACGGTCCTTCAGCCGGGCGTGAGGCTATCCGCGCGCAGCCTGGGCCTGGACGCGACCATCCGCATGATCAATCTGTGGGATGAGCAGGGAACCCATCGAGCCGGCGTGTCGGGCAGGGTTGACCGATCCTTCGCGAACGGGGCAACGCTGTACGCCGGCGCGGCGACCTATCCCGACACGGAGGCGGGCATCACGCGCCAGGTCCATTCCTTGTTTGCGGGCGCCGCCGTCCCAGTCTCCGGACGGATCACCCTCCGGGCGGGGCTCGACTATGATCGCAGGCGAGCGACCTACACCCGCAAGGGCGCGTCGCTTGGCCTGCAGTTCAGGTTCTGAGCGTGCCGGCAGACGCCATCGCCGATCATGTGGCGCAAATCGCCATTCTCGTGTCGGTCTATGGCGCGCTAGCCATGGCGGCGCTGCTGCTCTTTCTGGTCATGCGCCGGGACCGCAAGGAGCGGGCGAGCGTCACCACGGCCGAATTGATCCGCACCCTGACCCGTGAGATCATGGGCGCGGGCGACAGCGTCGCCGCCGGTCCCGCCTTCCTGAAAGCGCGCCCGGCGGAAAGGCTGGCCGCCATCAGCCACCTCATCCAACTGCTGCGCGGCGAGGATCGCTACCGGCTGGTGACGCTGGCGGAGGAGCAGGGGTTGTTAAAGGACGCGCTGCGCCGCGCCCGTCGCGCGCGTCCCCGTCAGCAGATCGATGCGCTGCGGCTGTTGGGCGGGGTCGGCGGGGGTCAGGCGATCGAGGTGCTGAACGCCGTCCTGCGCGAAGACCCGAGCCTGGACACGCGGCTGGAGGCCGCTTCTCTGCTTGCGCGGCTTGATTCTCTGCCGGAGCCGGAGCAACTGGTCGACCACCTGTCGCTGCGCAGCGCGCGGGTGACGCCGCTCCACCGGACGCTCTTTCGGCTGCTCGCATCCAGCCATCCCAAGGAGATGTTCGTGCTCGCCCGATCGGCGGACCTGCCGCCGGCCGTGCGCGCACTCGTCATCGACGCGCTCGGGTGGACGGAGGATTTTTCCGCGCTCCCCCTGCTGGAGACGGCCTCTGCCGATCCTCATGCCCCCGTACGGTTGGCGGCGCTGGATTCGGCATCGCGGCTAGGCCACCCCGGCAGCGCCAAATGGATATTGCCGCTGCTCGACGATCCGGAGCCGCCGGTGCGGGCCCGGGCCATCCGAGCCTGCCAGCTGATGCAGCTGACCAGCGGCCTGCCCGCCATCCATGCCTTGCGACACGACCCGTCGCCTTGGGTTCGGCTGCGCGCGCAGCAGGCCGAACAGGTCATGGGAATTCGTTGATGTCCGTCGAGCGCATCCTGCCTGTCGTCCAGACCGTCGGCATCGGGACGCTGATCGCGATCAGCATCCTCTGCTTCCTGGTCGTCACTGTCCGCAACCTGGTGTCCACCATCCAGCTGCTGCTTGCGGCGCGCGTATTCGCCACGCGCATCAAGCCGGCGCGGCGATCCTATGACCTCTGGTCGCGCTACGCCGACCTGGCGCTGCCGGTGTCGGTGATCGCGCCCTGCTTCAACGAGGAGTTGTCGATTGTCGACAGCGTCCGCGCGCTGCTGGCGCTGGAATATCCCGATCATGAAGTGATCCTGGTCAATGACGGATCGAGCGACGGCACCCTTTCGGTGCTGATCGAGGCGTTCAGCTTGCAGCCGATCGAGCGGGAACAGCTGGCGGTGCTGCAGAAGACGCGTATCCTGGGCATCTATGGCTCGGCGCGCTATCCCAACCTGATCCTCATAGACAAGGAGAATGGACGGAAGGCGGATGCCGTCAATGCCGGGCTCGGTTTCGCCGCCGCGCCGCTGGTGTGCGTGATCGATGCCGATTCCATCATCGAACCCGATGGGCTGTTGCGGGCGGCGGAACCGTTCATGGCCGACGACGGATCGCTGTTGGCGGTCGGCGGGGCGATCCGCATCGCCGATGGATCGATCGTGCAGGGCGGTCATGTGCGCCAGATCCGGCTCCCGCGACGTTGGTTGCCGCGCTACCAGATACTCGAATATCTCCGGGCGTTCCTGACCGCGCGGATTGCGAATGCGCGGCTGGACATGCTGATGCTGATTTCGGGCGCGTTCGGCATGTTCCGCCGCGCGCCGCTGGTCGAAATAGGCGGCTATCGCCACGACACCGTGGGCGAGGACCTGGAGGTCGTGACGCGCATCCACCGGCGCATGCGGGAGGCGGGGCGATCTTATCGCGTCGCTTTCGTGCCCGAGGTCGTATGCTGGACCGATGCGCCCGAAAGCTGGCGCGGCCTGCGCAACCAGCGCGCGCGGTGGGAACAGGGAGCGCTGGAGACGATCGTTTCCCATCGGCGAATGCTGTTCAATCCCCGTTATGGCCGGATCGGCATGGTGGGCATGCCCATGATCGTGATCGAGGACGTGCTGGGTCCGCCGTGCGAACTGTTCGGCTATCTGCTGATCCCGCTGCTCTATTTCCTGGGGGTGGAATCCGGCACCATCGTCCTTGCCTTCTTCTCGCTGACGGTCCTCTACGGCACGGCGATCAGCCTGGGGACGCTTGCCTTGGAGGAAGTTCAGCTTCGGCGAACCCCCAGCGCACGCGATCTGTTCATGATCGGCATTGCGGCCGTCATTGAAAATCTGGGGTATCGCCAGGCCAATCTGGCGTTTCGCATATATGGCATGTGGCGCTTTTTCCGGAAGGATACCCGCTGGGCGGCAGCAGGCCGTTCGGGGTTTGCGCGCGAGTGAAACGGGCGAGTAGTGTCGCGCTATTCGCCATTGCGGCGATGACGGCGGCAGCCCCGGTGAGCGCGCAGGGCGATATGATCTGGAAAGGGCCTGCAGTGAGCAACGCGCGCGACGCGGACAGGCTGGTGGTGCAAGGCGTGATGGAGGATGGCAGATTCAGGCCGGCCTTCGTCTCGATCCCGACAGCGTCCGGACCGGATGTCCAGCCGCTGCTTCCGCTTGGTGAAAATCTTCTTGCTTCTGCGAGCGTCCGCGCCTTCGGCATCGAGGAGCGGGTGAGGGCACGGAAGGCGGACGAGGGACTGTCCATCACGTGCCGCGCCGGGCAGGCGCCCGCCGGGATCATGATCAGCTGGCCTGACCGGCGTATGCCAGCCGGCTATCGTGGCCTGTGGGTAGTGGATGGGCAGGCGGATCGAGGGATTGGCATCGTTCCGGTGGCGCGGGGCGGGGATGCTTCCTCTCATCCGACCACGATGTGGAGCGGCGGTCCGCTGAGCGTCGCTTATGCCCCTGACCGCGCGGACACGATGGTTTTCACTTGCCCGCCCGAAAGCGCATCTTTCGCCGTGAATGCTTTACGCCTCGAGCCCGCGATCGGTGGCAGGAAGCCGGCGCTTCGTCGTGGCACCTGGGTCTGGCGCGAACAGGACTGGCACGGCGACCCGTCCGGGTTCGCGGAGCGGGCGGCTGCGGCGGAATGGACGGAATTGGCGATCCAGGCGCCGGCTGTGCCGGATGCAGCGCTCGCCCGGCTTGCCCAGGCGCTTGCGGAACGCCAGATTACCTTTCGGTTGCTGGACGGCGATCCGGCCATGGCCACGCCCGAAGGCCTGTCGAATGCTTTGTTGAAACTGATGCGCTTGCGCCGATGGTGCGATCGCCATCTGCGAAGCGGGATGAGGCCGATGCTCGAACTGGACATCGAGCCCTATGGCGCGCCGGGGCTGGCAGTCGACCCTGCGCTGGCATGGCGCGGATGGGCGAAGGCAGTCATTGCCATCTCGGCG
>DATEDR010000426.1:0-4960 GCA_035281605.1 Sphingobium sp. | reverse complement strand
AGCTCTTCACTCATTGTAAGACCTTTCACATATTCATCCACTGGCGGATCACAGACGCGGACTCCGCCGGCCCGGCCGCAATGGCGTCGCCGATGCGCTTGAGGGCGGACAATTTGATGCGCCCGTCGATCTGGGCCAGGGCGATTTCCTCGTCCAGCAGCGGCACATCCTGAGCGCGCATCTCCTCCAGCTGACGAAGCGCCTCCTCGTCACCGTCCGCGGCGCGCTGGGTCAACGCCGCCATCTCTTCCTTCTGCGGCGTCAGCAGCTGTTCAGCGGGCGCCGCATTCTCCTCGACCGGAGCGATCCTGGGACGCAGCATCCGGATCGCGAACAGCACCACACCGCCGATCAGCACATATTTGAGGAGGTCGAGCAGCGCGCCGACCGTCAGGCCGAAGGGCAGGCCTTCCGTCGGGCCATTCAGATCGCCGGGCGCGGCGAAGCTCATATTCTCGACCACCACGCTGTCGCCTCGTTCGGCGTCGAAGCCGACCGCATTCTCGACCAGACGCTGTATGCGCTGAACCTGCGGCTGCGGCAGTCCCTTCGGGCCGCCATCCACCATGACCGCGACGGTCAGCCGGGCAACGCGGCCGGGCGAGCGCACGCTGACCTTCTGCGAGCGACTGTTCTGGTAGGTGATATCCTCCGATGTCTCGTTGCGGGCGGAGCGGCGATTTTCGCCTCCGGAACCGTTGATCCCGGCCTCCTTGTCCGGCAACTGGGCACTCACCGTCGCGCCCTGGGCTCCCGCGCTGCTTTCGTCATTCTGGTCGTTCGATTCCACCGTGACCTGATGAGCGACGACCTGGGTGTCCGGGTCGAATGTTTCCGCTTCCTCGCGCACCTGGTCCCGTTCCAGCACGGCTGCGACTTCCGCCCGCACCTTGCCCGTGCCCACGATCGGCGCGAGCATCGCCTCGATCTCGGAGCGCAGCTTCTGCTCTACGGTCGCCTGACGATCGTCAATGTCCGCCGATCCCGCGCCGCCGCTTTCCCCCGCGCGCGCCAGCAACGCGCCCGACTGGTCGACGACGGACACATTTTCGGGCACCAGTTCCGGCACCGCGGATGAAACGAGATAGCGGATGGCCTGCACCGATTCTCCCGGCAGCCGGCCATTGGTCTTCACGGTCACCGACGCGCTCGCCTTGCGCCGTTCGGTTTCGAACATGGCGCGTTCCGGCATGACGATATGCACCCGCGCCTTGTCGACGCGATCCAGGCTTTCGATCGACCGGGTCAGTTCGCCCTCCAGGGCGCGGGTCTCGTTGATCTTTTCCCGCGACGCCGAAATGCCGAAGGGCTGCTCGCTGTCCAGCACCTCATAGCCGATCTTTCCGCCCAGCTGCTCCCCCGCCATCGCCATGCGCAGTTCGGCCAGCCTGCCGGCCGGGGCCATGACGGACGTACCGTCGGCCGAAAGCTGGAAAGGGACGCCCTGCGCCTTCAGCTTTTCGCTGATCGCCTGAGCGGCCGATGGCTCTAGGTCCGTATAAAGAAAGCCCATCTCGCTCGATGAACCGCGCAGACTCAACCAGCCGATGCCCAGCAACAGGGCAATGGCGACCCCGCCCATCAGCAATCCCCGGCGAGTGCCGACCTGATCGATGAATTTCCGGAAAGCGTTCAAAGCAGCCTCTTAAGACATGGGTGAGGCCCCCCTGGCCACCCCCTGTCCTTATAGGATGATCCGCTAGGCAACTCTTGCCGGACGGCGGAAAAGTTTACGCTTCCTCTTCCTCGCCGGTGAGACCCAGTTCGCGGATCACGGCAGCCCGGCGCGCTGCCGCATCGACCATCAGCCCTCCCTCGCCCCAGCTGATGTGCGCATCATGGGGGGCGATGTCCCGGTCCTCGACAAGCGTGATCGACAGGGCGCGCCGTTCCCCGGCGCGCCGCCTGGCCACCAGGCGCTCGACATCCTCCAGGCTGTCGGGATGGACCCTGACATGCAGCGGGGTTCCACGCGCCACCTGTGTCAGGGCACGTCCCAGCGCCTCGTCGATCGCCCTCCCGGGTTCCCGGGCCAGCGCGTGGCCGGCCAGGATTTCGGCCGCCAGCAGCGCAAGCCCGGCGGCCTCCTTCATCATGCTGGATAGATCCCTGTCCAGATCCTCCACTCCCATATGCAGCGCGTCAGCGGCGGCCAGGATCGCCTCCTCCCGTTCTTCCCTGGCCTGCGCCAGACCCTCGGCGAAAGCGTGCGCGCGTGCGGCGGCGAGGGTTTCCTCATTTTCCTGGCGCAGCTGCCTGACACGATCCTGCAAGGCAGCAATTTGCGATTGCAGCTCGTCGGTGTTCGTCCTGGGCGGATCTTCCGGATCCGTGGCCCGCCGAAACACGCGATCGAAGCCGAAGGGCTGTACGGAAATAGTCGCCTCCATCATGCCGTCATTTCCTGTCGATCAATAGATCATCGCATCGTCGCTCTTCGGATCGACGAGCATGATGCTGCCGCTGTCGCCCAGGGATTTGGCCAGACGGACCAGCGAAGCCTGGGCTTCCTCGCATTCACGGGCACGCACCGGCCCCATGACCGCCATATCGTCCCGCATCAACTTCGCGGCGCGTTCGGTCATGGCGCCGAAGAATATCTGCTTCATTTCCTCCGGCGCACCCTTCAGCGCCAGGGCCAGCTCCCGCTTGTTGCTGTTCTTGACGATGATCTGGATCGCGCTCGGCAACAGGTTCGCCAGATCTTCGAACGTGAACATCAGGGCCCGGATACGCTCGGCCGCGTCCGGTGCGCGTTCATCAAGGGCGTTCAGCATGGCTTCCTCGGTCGACCGGTCCAGCGCGTTGAACAGCTCGGCCATGGTCTCGTGCGGATCGCGCCGCTGCGCGCGGGAAAGATTGGACATGAACTCGCTTTTCAGCGTCTGCTCGACCTGGACGATCACATCCTTCTGCACCGTGTCCATCTTCAGCATGCGCAGGACCACATCGGTGCCCAGATCGCGCGGCAGTTCGGCCAGCACGCGCGCCGCATGGTCCGACCGCAACTTGTGGAGGATCACGGCCACGGTCTGTGGATATTCATTCTTCAGATATCCCGCGAGCACGGCCTCGCTGACGTTGGAGAGCTTGTCCCACATCGTCCGGCCGGACGGCCCCCGGATATCGTCCATGATCTCCTTGACCCGATCGGAGGACAGGACGCCTTCCAACAGCCGTTCCGTCGTTTCGTAGGAGCCGTGGAGCGACGCCATGCTCGACACCTCCCCGGAAAACTGGATCAGCAGATATTCGACGACCACGGCGGGCACCCGTCCCAGCTGGGCGATGGCTGACGACAGCTCCTTAATCTCTTCAAGCGACAGCTGCTCCCAGATCGGTCCGCCATGGTCCTGCCCCAACGCAAGCATCAGCGCCGCAGCCCGCTGGAGGCCATTATACTTCTTCAGCTCGGGTGGCTCACCCGGCTGCGGCATCATGTTCATCGCGCATATTCCCCAAAATATTGCCCCGCCGGAAACCGGACCGGGCACGCACTCCTCTATCTTATAGGAGAAGCCCTGCGGCATGCAGCGAGGGAGAAGCAGTTGACGATAAATTTATCCAATGGGCTAACGGGCCTATCCCTGCTGGGAGGAACGGGCACCGTCTCCTTCGCTCCCCAGGTCAAGACGGAAACGGCGGCCGTGATCAAGGCGAAAAAGGCCTTCACCATGCCGGCGACGACCCCGCCCTGGCGCGAAAAATCGCTCAGCGCGCCCATGTCGGCGCAAATCGCCGCGATCCGCCGGCTGTCCTCGATCATCGATCGGAACACGGATAATTCGCTGGAGAAGCTGCCCGATATCCAGACCGCCTTCACCACCTACAAGGCACTCGACCGGCTGCGCATAGTGGCGGAAAGAGCGGCCAGGCCGACCACCCCGGAATCGGAGCGAGCAACGCTGCAGAAGCTGTTTTCCAAAGGACTCGACGATCTCCAGACCTATATGGCTGGAGCGAAGACGGATCTGCTGACCCTCAATTTCAGCCATCCCTCCCGCCAGTCGGAGAGCTTGGGGATCCAGCCGATCGACGCTTCCGGCAAATTCCGTGGCGAAGGCGTGGGCACGGTGCGCGCCGCTCCGCTGGCGGGGTTGGCCGGCAACGAGATTTTCAGCGTCTCCCTCAGCCGGGGCGCGACGATGGAGACGGTGACGGCCGATCTGTCGCTTACGACCCAGCCACCGACGCTGGATTCCGTCGCCAATGCCCTCAACGCCGCGATCGGCGCCACCCCCTTGCTCGACGGCAACGGCAATCCGGTTCTGGACGCCGGCGGCAATCCCCAGTCCCTGTGGCAATCCCGCTTCACGGTCGAAAAGACCGGCGACAATTGGGGGCTGATCTTCAACACGGCAGGCACGGAGCAGGCCTCGATCGATCAGGTCAATTCCTCCGACGCATTGATGATCGCCAGCGGCCGCACGGCGTCCGACGGCCCGACCTCCGCCCAGATTTTCCGCATCGGCGATCCCGCCGCATCGCTCGACCCCAGCCGTTTGAGTACGATCAACGCCCTCGACGGCAAGGCGACGGCGCTGGCCCAGCAGGAGACTGCGGCCGACAAAAGCGACGGCAGCGACAATGATGCGGATGCCGTCGTCCTTTCCCCGACCTCCGCAAAGGCGATCGTCACCGATGCCGAAGGCTTCAGCTATGTCGTCGGCACGACAGCGGGCGACCTTGGAACCTCGCTGTCGGATGGAGCCGACGATCTTTTCCTGACCAAGGTCGACAGTGAAGGCAGGGTCGTGTGGCAAAACGGCCTGGGCGCCGCCGGCACCGGCGAAGGCGCGGCGGTGAGCATCGCGCCGGATGGCGGCATCATCGTTACCGGCACGGTCAGCGGGGCTTTCAGCGGTGGCGACGACAGCGAAACCGACATGCTGGTCGCACGCTTCACATCCGGCGGGGCGCGGACCTTCGCCACCGCCATCCGCGCGGTGGGGAACGAAAG
>DATEDR010000425.1:0-8417 GCA_035281605.1 Sphingobium sp. | reverse complement strand
TCGCGTCGTAGAGGGCGATCGACATGTGGGTGAGGGCGCCGGGGTTGATGAGGATCGCGTGGGCGCCTTCGGCCGCCGCTTCCTGAATCCAGTCGACCAAGTGGCCTTCATGGTTGGACTGGCGGAAGTCGATCTCCACATGCGCCCGGTCGGCGGCATCGGCCATCCGCTCGGCGATGTCGTCCAGCGTGTCATAGCCGTAGATTTCCGGCTCGCGCGTGCCCAGCATGTTGAGGTTGGGGCCGTTCAATACGAAGATTTTGCGCGTATCGGCCATATATGCCCCCTTGAGTTGTTGCGGGGCGCCCGATGCCCGCCCTATATGCAGCCAGCGGCTGGCGCCCCGAGGTGCTTCTCTTAGCCGCTCGTGTCCGGCGAAGTCGAGACACGTTATACGAAGGACAGGTACAGAGCATTGAGCGTCGACGGCACCATTTCAATCCGCATCAACGGCGAACATCGCCGCATTCGTGAAGGCATGACGCTGGCGGATCTGGCGAGCGAGCTGGGCTTTGTGCCCGAAAAGGTCGCGGTCGAGCGCAATCTGGAGGTCGTTCCCCGATCGACCCTGGCGCAGGTGAAGGTCGAGGATGGCGATGAGCTGGAAATCGTCCATTTCGTCGGTGGTGGCGATGCGTCCCCCGTCGATGACGATAACTGGACCGTGGCGGGCAAGACGTTCCGATCGCGCCTGATCGTCGGCACCGGCAAGTACAAGAATTTCGAGCAGAATGCAGCGGCAGTCCTGGCATCGGGAGCCGAGATCGTCACCGTGGCGGTGCGGCGCGTCAACGTGTCGGACCCCAAGGCGCCGATGTTGACCGATTATATCGATCCCAGGAAGATCACCTATCTGCCCAATACCGCGGGCTGCTATACCGGGGACGAGGCGATCCGCACGCTGCGCCTGGCGCGCGAGGCGGGTGGCTGGGACCTGGTCAAGCTGGAAGTGCTGGGCGAGGCGCGAACGCTCTATCCCGACATGGTCGAGACGCTGCGGGCGACCGAAGTGCTTGCCAAGGAAGGGTTCAAGCCGATGGTCTATTGCGTCGACGATCCGATCGCGGCCAAGCGGCTGGAGGATGCGGGCGCCGTTGCGATCATGCCGCTGGGCGCGCCGATCGGATCGGGGCTGGGCATCCAGAATCGCGTAACCATCCGGTTGATCGTCGAGGGCACGCAGCTGCCGGTGCTGGTCGATGCCGGCGTCGGCACCGCGTCGGAAGCGGCCGAGGCGATGGAGCTGGGCTGCACTGGCGTCCTGATGAACACCGCCATCGCCGAAGCGAAGGATCCGGTGCTGATGGCCGCCGCGATGAAGGCGGGCGTGGAGGCTGGCCGCATGGCCTACCGCGCCGGGCGGATGGGAAAGCGCCTCTATGCCGATCCGTCGAGTCCGTTGGCGGGGCTGATCTGATCCGACCATGATGTCGGTTCGGCCCGAGCTTCTCGAAAGGCGCGCGGCCAAGGGGCAGCGCGCCTGGGTCGCCAGGCTCGGCACGAACGATTGTTCATTGGCACCGAATTTCGCTCTCGCAGCAAATTGACCGTTCGGTGCCTTCCTCCTATGCGCTTTATCAGGTTGAGGAGGAGGACTAGCGATGGTGAAGAAGCTTTACCCCGATGCGGCGGCTGCGCTGGAGGGGCTTCTTTTCGACGGGATGCATCTGTGCGCGGGCGGCTTCGGCCTGTGCGGCATTCCTGAGCGGCTGATCGACGCGATCCGCGACTCCGGGGTCAAGGACTTGACCATTGCCTCCAACAATGCCGGCATCGATGGCGAGGGCCTCGGCAAGCTGCTGCGCACGCGCCAAGTGAAGAAGATGATCTCCTCCTATGTCGGCGAGAACAAGGAGTTCGAGCGGCAGTTCCTCTCCGGCGAGCTGGAAGTCGAGTTCTGCCCGCAGGGGACGCTGGCCGAACGCTGCCGCGCGGGCGGGGCGGGCATTCCGGGCTTCTACACCAAGACCGGCGTCGGCACCGCTGTTGCCGAGGGCAAGGAGGTCAAGAATTTCGACGGACAGGATTACATCCTGGAACGCGGCATCTTTGCCGATGTCGCGATCATCAAGGGCTGGAAGGCGGACGAGAGCGGCAACCTCATTTTCCGCAAGACGGCGCGCAACTTCAACCAGCCCATGGCGACCGCTGCCAAGATCTGCGTCGCCGAAGTCGAGGAGGTGGTGCCCGTCGGCAGCCTCGATCCCGACGCCATCCATCTGCCCGGCATCTATGTGAAGCGCATGATCGTCGGCGCACCCTATGACAAGAAGATCGAATTCCGCACCGTTCGCCAGAGGGAGGCCGCATAATGCCCTGGAGCCGTGATGAGATGGCCGCACGGGCGGCCAAGGAGCTGAAAGACGGCTTCTACGTGAACCTGGGCATCGGCATTCCGACGCTGGTGGCGAATCATATCCCGGCTGGTGTGGAAGTGACGCTGCAATCGGAAAATGGCATGCTCGGCATCGGGCCTTTCCCCTTTGAGGGCGAGGAGGATGCCGACCTCATCAACGCAGGCAAGCAGACGATCAGCGAGCTGCCGCAGACGGTCTATTTCTCCAGCGCGGACAGCTTCGCGATGATCCGCGGCGGGCATATCGACCTGACCGTGCTGGGCGCGATGGAGGTGGCGGAAAATGGTGACATCGCCAACTGGATGATCCCGGGCAAGATGATCAAGGGCATGGGCGGCGCGATGGACCTGGTCGCGGGCGTCAAGAAGATCATCGTTGTGATGGAACATACCAGCAAGGACGGCGCTCCCAAGTTCATTCCCGCCTGCACCCTGCCGCTGACCGGCCGCAACGTCGTCGACATGATCGTCACCGACCTATGCGTGTTCCAGCGGCCCGATCATGACAGCCCGTTCCGCTTGGTCGAACTCGCGCCCGGCGTCACGGGGGAGGAAGTGGCGGCCAAGACGGCTGCCCGATATCTGAGCTGAGGACCGCTGCGATGAGCCTTGACGGCGCCTATGACGAGGGCAATCCTTTCTCCCTCATCCTGCAGGGGAAGCTGCCTTCGACCAAGCTGTACGAGGATGAGCATACGCTCGCCTTCCTGGACATTCAGCCGCAGTCCAGAGGGCATAGCCTCGTCATCTCCAAATGGTCCAAGGCGCGCAACATATTGGATGTCGAGGATGAGGCGCTGGCGCAGGTCATGGCGACCGTGAAGAAGGTCGCCACCGCGCTCCGCAAGGCGCTGGATCCCGACGGCATCCACGTGGCGCAGTTCAACGGCGCTCCGGCGGGTCAAACCGTCTATCATCTGCACTTTCACATCGTGCCGCGCTGGAAGGGTGGCCCGCTCGGCTTTTCCGCGCATGCGGCGGGGGATTTCGCCGATGCCGCGGAATTGGCGGCGCTGGCGGACCAGATTCGTGCGCATCTCTGACACGGGGTTTCATCCCGTGACCGATATTCTGCGGACGCTGGCTCGGTAGCATGGCGCTCAAGCCGTTCAAGGCACCCGGGGCGCGGCTTGCCCTCAGGTCCAAGCGCGCCAGCGGCCGGTTCGATGGCGGGCAGGGCAAGGCGGAGGTCATCCTCGACATTTCGCGCCTGCTCTCGCGCAGTTTTCATGCCGCGCCGACCGGCATCGATCGCGTGGAATTCGTCTATGCGCGCGAGTTGCTGGAGCGCATCCCTGATCGGCTCGCCTTTGCCGCGGTGCATCCGGCTGGCGGCTATTACGGCCGGCTGAACGAGGCGGCCGTCAGGCAATTCCTGGCCTTCACCGCAGCGCGCTGGCGCAATGCGGAGGCGCCCGACGACCGGACCGGCCAGGCAGCGGTGATCCGCCATCTGATCGCTTTGCGGCCGCGGCCGGTGCCGCGAGCGACCGGGCCGCGCGTCTACCTCCAGGTGTCGCCGCACCATCTGGACGATGCCGACCAGGTCGGGGCGATCCTGCGGGCGGAAGGCGCGAAGTTCGTGGTGCTGGTTCACGACGTCATTCCACTGACCCACCCCGAATTCGCCAGGCCCCAGGGCGCGGAAGATCATATGCGGCGCGTTCGCACCGTCGATCTGCATGCCGACGGCATCATCGGCAACAGCCAGGCGACGATCGACGCGCTTGCGCCGCGACTGACGCGGGGGCTGGACCGACGGCAGGTCTGCGTCGCCCATTTCGGAGCGGACCCGCCCGACCTGGTCATGGAGGACGGCTATCCCGTGCCGACCCGGCCCTATTTCGTCTATATCTCCACCATCGAGCCGCGAAAGAACCACCTGCTGCTGCTCAATGTGTGGCGGCGCCTGGTGGAGCAGCATGGGGACGATGCGCCCGTGCTGGTGCTGATCGGGCGGCGCGGCTGGGAAAATGAGAATGTCGTCGACATGCTGGAGCGCGCGGAAATCCTGCGCGGTCATGTGGTCGAGGCGGGCGGCGTGTCGGACAATGAAATGCATGCGCTGGTCGCCGGCGCGCGCGCGATGGTGATGCCATCGTTCGAGGAAGGCTTCGGCATTCCCGTCATCGAGGCGCTGTCGGCAGGCGTGCCGGTCATCTGCAGCGACATTGTTGCCCATCGCGAAGTCGGGGGCGATGCTCCGGATTATCTCGATCCGCTGGACGGGCTGGGCTGGCTGCGCGCGATCACCGCCTATTCGCGGCCGGACTCTGCGGAACGGGCTGCCCAACTGTCGCGGATCGCCGCATGGCGGCCGCCGACATGGCGCGATTATTTCGATATAATTTCGGAGCTTCTGGACGAAGTGACGGCATCCGCCGTCGCTTGACGTCGTCCTTTGGGGCGATCATGGATCTGGACGTGGCCATAATTTTCACCTGCGCGGTAGCAAAGCAGCGGAGCGGCATGCGATGACGCCGCCGCCTTTCCTGCGATCGCCTCCCTTTCCCGGCATCGCGCCGTCCGTGGCGGCGGTCAGTCGGAGCGCGGGCGTGGAAAATGGCGCGGGCTCCGTGTCCGACGCGCTACTGGACCAGGTGGCCGAAGCGCAGGTTGGCGGCGCATTTTGGGGTCGGACGCTGGCAGGCGTTCGGCTGGTCGCGCGGGCGGGCATGCCGATCGCACCGGAATTGCTTGAGGGCTTGGCGCCCGACGCCATAGCCATTCTGCCCGGCACGGGCAGGGTGGAGGTCGCAGGGGCGCTCCGTCGCGGGCCGATCGATCCCTGGGCGCTGGTGGCAGGCGCGCGTTCCGTCCATGCCCTCCCGGACGACGAACTGGCAATCGTCGCCGGTTTGTTGAACGTGCCGGTTCATGGTCCTGACGGAGGGCCGATCGCTCCGCGGATATTGCGCGAGGCTGCGCGCAAGGCGATTGCCGCTGCCTGTTATCGCGATTGCTTCACGGGCGAGCAGGTCGATGCGGAGCATGCCGTGGCGCAGCTTGCCGACTGGCGCCAGCATCTGCACGGCAATCGCGGCATCGCCGCGGCGAGCGGCATGGCCTTCTGGAAGCGCGAGGCGATGCGGCGGTTTTTGTGGGATGGACTGCGGTCGCCGCCCTTCCTGGCGCCGGCGCAGGGATTGCAAAGAGCGGCGCGGAGCCAGGCCATGCTGGCGGTCTGGCCGTCGCGGGTTCCTGCGGCGCTGGATGGTGAAGCGGAAAGATGTGGCGTTTCCATCGTCAGGGTCGAGGATGGCTTCCTGCGATCGAAGGGGTTGGGGGCGGCGCTGACCCCGCCGGGATCGGTCGTTGTCGATCGGTCGGGCATCTATTATGATGCGCGGTCCGCAAGTGGCCTGGAAAAAATACTTAATAATCATAAGTTTACGGCAGAGATCATCGATCGGGCGCGGCGGCTGCGCGCGGCGATCCAGCGGTCGGGGGTGACCAAATATGGCCTGGACGCCGGCCGTATGATCGATCTGCCCGCCGGGCGCAGGACGGTGCTGGTGGTGGGACAGGTGGAGGATGACCTGTCGGTGCAGTGGGGCGGGGCTGGCGTCGCCGGCAATCTCGACCTGCTGGTCCGGGCGCGGCGGGTCGAGCCGCAGGCGCACATCGTCTATCGCCCCCATCCCGATGTGCAGGCGGGGCTTCGCCGAGGGCATCTGAGCGACGCCGCCGTGTTGGAGCATGCCGATGCCATCGACACCGGCGCGCCGCTGATGGCGCTGGTCCAGGCGGTGGATGAAGTGCATGTGCTGTCCTCGCTCACCGGTTTCGAAGCACTGATGCGCGACCGGCCGGTCACGGTGCACGGCATGCCCTTCTATGCCGGATGGGGCCTGACGCGCGACCTGGCGGAACCCAATGGACGGCGCGGACGGCAGCTGACCATGGATCAGCTTGTCGCCGGCGCCCTCATTCTCTATCCTCGCTACCTCGACCCGGTAACGCGCTTGCCCTGTGGACCGGAAACCATGGTGGCGCGCATGGCAAGCGGGGCGACATCACCCACCTCTTGGCTGATGCGACTGCGGACATTACAGGGAAAAATTCAGAGATTTATGACTTTGTCCGCCGAGTATCTCCATGGCTGACGCCGGGGCCAAGATCTTCCTGTTCCTGCAAGGACCCCATGGTCCCTTCTTCGCGATGCTGGCCGACGCCCTGCGCGCGCGGGGGCATGTCGCGCTGCGGATCAACATCAACGGCGGCGACAAGGTCGACTGGCCGGGGGAGGCGACCGATTATCGCGGGACGTTCCGCAACTGGCCGCTCTTCTTCGATGATTTCATCGCCAATCATGGCGTGACCGACCTCATCCTGTACGGCGATTGCCGGCCCTATCACAGTTCGGCCCATGGCATGGCGGGGCTGCGCGGCGTGCGGGTGCATGTGCTGGAAGAAGGCTATATCCGGCCTGATTTCATGACCTTGCAGAAGGACGGGGTGAACGGCAATTCGACCCTGCCGCTGGACCCCGATTGGTATCTGGAGCAGGCGCGGAGCTTGCCGGCCGAGGGCGGGCGGGAACCGCAAATCCCTTCGACCTTCCGGCAGCGGGCGGTCAACACCGCGCGCAACGGGCTGGCATCGGCGCTCCTGCGGCCAGCCTTCCCCTTTTACCGGACCCACCGCCCGCAAAGCTTCCTGCTGGAATCGGCGGGCTGGTTCAAGAAGCTGATCCTGCGCAAGAAGGATGCGCAATCATCGCGCGTCGAGTGGGAGAAGGTGAAGGGCAGGCCCTATTATACCCTGCCGTTGCAGCTGGATTCCGACTATCAGATCCGCGTCCATTCCCCCTTCGGCAACATGCGCGCGGCGCTGCGCTTCGTCATCAAGAGCTTCGCGCGCCATGCGCCCGAGGGCACATTCCTGCTCGTCAAGCGGCATCCGCTGGATTCGGGTCTGGTCGCATGGGGGCGGCTGACCCGACGGCTGGCCGCGCGCTATGGCGTCAGCGAGCGGGTCTTCTACGTCGCGGATTGGGACATTGCCGAGGTGGTGGGCAGGTCGCTGGGCGTGGTCACGGTCAACAGCACCGTCGGCACGCTGGCGCTCAATGCCGGCAAGCCCGTCATGGTATTGGGACATGCGGTCTACAAGGTGCCGGGGGTGGTCTACAGGGGGACGCTGGATGAATTCTGGCTGGAGCCCGGCGCGCCCGACCAGGCGCTCTATGCCGCATTCCGCCGCGTCCTGATCGACCGCTGCCTGATCCGCGGCGGCCTGCTGAGCGAGCAGGGGCTGACCATGCTGGTGGATAATGCGGTCGAGCGGCTGTGCGCCGAATCCGTTCGTGCCTCGCCGAGCAATGCCGTCAGGGTCGGCCAGTTGCAGCGCGTCGTCTGAAGCGGCGCGCCGTCATGGCGTGAAGGCGGGAAGGCCGGCCGCGGACAAGGCCCGGTTGAGATAGGCGTGAAAGGCGCGGTTGCGGACCGCTGGCCTGGCCCGCAACCAGGCAAGGGCGACGATGGGCCGCCACGCGGACAGGCGCTCGGCGCTGAGCGCGCCTTGATGCCTATAGGCTTTGATCAGGCGTTGCGCGGCCCAATCCCGCCATAGGGTGGTGATCGGATCAGCCGGCCCCTCGCCGAAGCGCATGAGCATTTCGCTCCTGACCACATCGGCCGCCGGATCGCCCATCGCGGCCTTGGCCCAGTCCAATATGATCAGCGCCTGGTCGCGCACCACGATATTGTCGATGTGAAAATCGCCGTGGAGCAGTCGATCCGCGTCAGGCAGGTCCTGTAGATAGGACGCAGCCGCCCGTTTCAGCGGCGCGGGGGCAGGGCCATAGTCGATGTCGGTCAGCAGGACCGACCTGACCGTGCGCAGTCCGGTAATGGCATGACGATGGACGGCGTGATGCAGCGTCGCCATCTCGCCCAATAGCCGCGCGGCGGACAGGGGCTGCTTGCGGATCGTGACGGCCAGCGAACGGCCAGTGATTTCCGGATAGACGAGCGCGGGCCGGCCCTCCACGCTGACGCGGGCCCGGGGCGCTGCGGTAGGGAGGCCGATGGTCGCGGCGATGCGGGCCGCGTCCATT
>DATEDR010000424.1:0-2747 GCA_035281605.1 Sphingobium sp. | reverse complement strand
GACACCGATCTGGTCGAGGAGTCCTACAAGCGCGGCATCGCCGGCCTGTGGGTATCCAATCATGGCGGCCGCGCTCTGGACGACACGCCCGCGACGATCACCGTTCTTCCCAAGGTGGCCGACGCTGTTGCGGGGCGCATGAAGATCGTCGCGGACAGCGGCTTTAGGCGTGGGCAGGATGTGTTCAAGGCGCTGGCGATGGGGGCCGACGCCGTCGCCATCGGCAGGCCGATCCTGTGGGGCCTTTCGTTGGGCGGCTGGCGCGGGGTGCAGGCCACGCTTGAACGGATCAAGGCCGAAATGGAAATGACGATGCGCCTGATGGGCGTACGCACCATCGACGAAATTTCGCGCGAGCATCTCTTCCGCGCCTGACGCCAACCGGGCCTCGAAAATTACGGAAAATAAAGGATAATTGACCCGTCCCGGTTCGATCAGAGCCGGAACGGGTCCAGGTCCTCAGACTACGGGATCAGCCCTCCCGCGCCCGCGCCTCGACTTCGGAACGCGATGCCAGCAGGGCGGCCACCGTTTCCAGATGCGGCGCGGCCACGCCCCTGGCCCTGGCGATTTCCCGCACGCCCAGAATGCCGTTGGAAATTTCCAGCCGCCGTCCCGCTTGCAGGTCCTGCAGGAACGATGTGACATGCGGCGGGACGTTCGCCGGGTCGGTCATCGCTACCGGATCGGCCTCGACGCGAATGCCGATCGCCTCGCCAATGGCCAGGATTTCGCGCATGACCTCAACCACGATGCTGCGGGTATCGGGATCGGACACGGTCTCATGCACATTGCGTTCGACGATCGCGGAGGTTGCGCTGATCCCCGCGTTGATAAGCAGCTTGCCCCAGATCGGACGACGAATGTCGGAAACGGCCTCCGCCTCGTAGCCGCCCTGCGCCGCAAGTGCGGCGAACCGATCGAGAACGGCCGTGCGGCGGCCATCCCAATAACCCAGCTTCATGCGGTTATGACCGGGCGATTCATTGAGCACCAGGCCGGGTTCCAGCACCCTGTTGCCCGACGAGATGGAACAATGCACCCATTGCTCGATCGGAAGCAGGCCGCGCAGCTCGCCCGTCCCATCCAGCATCCGGTACACCGGCTCCTTGTCGAAGCCGAGCGGCAACCCCTCCATGAACCACCAGGGCATCCCGTTCATCATGAAGATGACAGCCGTATCCGGACCGATCAGCGGCCTGGCCTTGCGCAGCACTTCCGGCAGCGCCGGCAGCTTGACCGCGATCACGACCACGTCCTGAACGCCGAACGCCTCGGCATCCGATGCGACCTTGAGCGGCACGGTCATGTCCGCATGCGCTTCCGCCCGAAGCGTGAGTCCGCGCGCGGCGATCGCGTTCAGCGTCTCCCCGCGCGCGATGGCGCAGACATCCGCTCCGGCGCGCGCCAGCTTGACCGCGGCGTGCCCCCCGATCGCGCCGAGCCCGTAAACGCAGATCCGCAGCGGTTCATTAGGGTTACTGTCCGAAGCCGACATGCCGTGACCACCTTCCCTATAAACAGCGGACGGCAAGCCCAGCCTGCCGCCCGCCCAATATCCATCTGGAAACGCCCCTCCTTCGGGACGCTTCCGTCAGCCTTAAATCTGGACGACCGGCGTCTGCGGATATTGGTGCAACCGTTCCGGCCCGCTTTGCGTCAACAGATAATTGTCGCAGGTGGTCGCGAAGGTCTTGCCGGAGAACAGACCCGCATGAACGCCGATGTTCATGCCGGCGGCAAGGCGCATCGGTTCGTCCGAACGGATCAGCGGCCGTTCCACCAGGTCATAGCCCTGACCATGGGCGTGCAGTCTTGCTTCTTCATGGAAGCCGCGCTTCGTCAATCCGGCATTATATTCGGCGAATACATCAGCCGAAGACGCGCCAGGGACGAGCATGTCCAGCGTTGCGTTCTGCGCTTCCGCCACCGACGACAGCGCGTCGACCAGCGCCTGTGGCGGCGTGCCGAGCGCGAAGTAGCGGGACACATGGGTGTACATGCCCCCGGGGCCGGTATTTTCCACCAGCATGAAGAACAGGTCGCCTTCCCGGATCGTCCGACCCTGCTCGGGCCGATAGCGCACCGGAACGCCCAGATCGTCGGGCGCGATCGACGCGCCAAGGAACACGCCGGTCTGGCTCCCCTTGCGCTCGCCCAGCCGCTGCGCCTCCGCCATCACCTCGAAATCCCGCATGCCCGGCTGGATGATGCCGCCAAGCGCATCCAATATTTCGTCCTGCATTCGCGCCGCCGCGCGCAGCATCCCGATTTCGAATGGGCTCTTCACCGCCTTGACCTCATCGACGAAGTCGGTGATGTCGGCGATCTTGCCGCCCAGCCGCTGGCTGAGCGCCGACGCGAAGCCGTAATACATGGACTGCGGAGACACCCACGCCACGGACCGGTAGCCGCCGCGTTCCAGTTCCTCCACCATGATGTCGGCATCATAGTGCATCGTGTAATGGACCGCGGGAAAGGTGGGCGTGCCGCGTACCCGGCCGATGCCGGGCGTCAGGACATCGTTCGGATCGAGCTGGCGAACTTCCCCGAACGCGCCATGACGGATGATCGTCATTTCGCCTTCGCGCGGAAAGATGATGGACTGCGGGTTCGCGCCCGGGGCCGAAATGCCGGTGAACCAGGTGAAATAGCCGTTCACGCCGGTGCGGTTGTTGGCGCCGTGCACGATGATGGCGTCAAGGCCTCGCTTGCCCATCTCCTCGCGAACGATGCTCCAGCGTCGT
>DATEDR010000423.1:0-8663 GCA_035281605.1 Sphingobium sp. | reverse complement strand
GTCGACCTGGTATGGCGCGTCGGCCTGGTGTTCGGGCTGATCGCCTTGGTGCTGCTGCTGCACTGGGTGGGGCGCGATGGCCTGAAGGACAATCTCGACAACCAGATCAGCTTTGTCGACGTCCTCTATTTCACGACCGTGACGGTGACGACGGTCGGCTATGGCGATATCGTTCCGGTCAGTCCGGAGGCGCGCCTGTTCGAAGCGCTGCTGGTGACGCCGATCCGGCTGTTCGTCTGGCTGATCTTCCTCGGGACGGCCTATAATCTCTTCTTCCGCAACATATTCTACAGGTGGGGCATGGCTCGCATACAGGCCGATTTGCACGATCATATCGTCGTCACCGGGTTTGGCACGAGCGGTGGCGAGTCGGTGCGCGAACTGCTGGCGCGCGGCATCGACCCGCGTGAAATCGTGGTGGTCGATCCAGTTGAAAAGGCGCTCGTCCAGGCGGAGGATCTGGGGTGCAACGTCCTGTGCGGCGATTCCACGCGGGACCGGACGCTGAAGGACGTCGCGATCAACCGCGCCCGCGCCCTGATCGTATCGGCAGGACGCGACGACACGTCGATCCTAATTACCCTGACGGCCCGGCACCTGGCCCCCCGGCTGCCGATCAGCATCGTGGTGCGCAATGAGGATAATGAACTGCCCGCGCGGCAGGCGGGCGCGACGACCGTCATCAATCCCGTCAGCTTCGCGGGCCTGCTGCTCGCCGGCAGCACCAGCGGCCGGCACATCGCTGATTATATGGCGGACCTCGCTGCTTCGGGCGGCCGGGTGAAGCTGCATGAGCGATTCGTGCGGGCAGAGGAAGTGGGCGCGCCCCTCTCAGCGATTACCACTGGCCTGGGCGTTCGCATTTATCGAGACGAGCGGCCGATCGGCGCCGGTGAGGAAGGCGCGAGAGAGCTCCAGGCGGGCGACCTCATCATCGAGATCGTTCAAGGGGATGCGACGAGCGACGGGAGCGAACCGGGCTGAAATCCGGGCCTGACAAGCCCCGCGTGACATTTGGCGCGAAAATCTCTATGTGCGCCCCGATCATGGCAACCAAAATTCCCGAACCGCCCAAGGTCGGCATGGTGTCGCTGGGCTGTCCCAAGGCACTGGTCGATAGCGAACGCATCCTGACCAAATTGCGGTCCGACGGCTATCAGATGTCGGCGGACTATGCCGGCGCGGACGTCGTGCTGGTGAATACCTGCGGCTTTCTCGATTCGGCGAAGGAAGAATCGCTGGAGGCGATTGGCGAGGCGATCGCGGAGAATGGCCGCGTCATCGTCACCGGATGCATGGGCAATGAAGCTGAACTGATCCGCCAGAAATTCCCGCAGGTGCTGGCGGTCACGGGCGCGCATCAATATGAGGCTGTGGTGAATGCGGTGCACGAAGCATCGCCGCCGGTGCCCAACGCCTTTGTCGACCTGGTGCCCGAAGGCGGGCTGAAGCTGACGCCGCGCCACTACAGCTATCTGAAGATCAGCGAAGGCTGCAACCACCGCTGCTCCTTCTGCATCATCCCCTCGATCCGCGGCGATCTGGTGTCGCGGCGCATCGATGCCGTCCTGCGCGAGGCCGAAAAGCTCGTGCATGCCGGGACGAAGGAACTGCTGATCATCAGCCAGGACACGTCGGCCTATGGCGTCGACACCTGGCATGAAGTACGCAGCTGGAAGGGGCGCGACGTTCGCGCGCACATGACCGATCTGGCCCGCGAACTGGGGCAGCTGCGAACGGCGGACGGGACGCCGCCTTGGGTGCGGCTCCATTATGTCTATCCCTATCCGCATGTGGATCAGGTCATCCCGCTAATGGCCGACGGGCTGCTGACGCCCTATCTCGACATTCCGTTTCAGCATGCCTCACCAAATGTGCTGAAAGCGATGAAGCGCCCCGCCAATGAAGCGAAGGTACTCGATCGTATCCGCAAATGGCGGGACATTTGCCCCGACATCACGATCCGATCCTCCTTCGTCGTCGGCTTCCCGGGCGAGACGGAACAAGATTTCCAATATCTTCTCGACTGGCTCGACGAAGCGCAGTTGGACCGCGTTGGGGCCTTTCGCTTCGAACCGGTGGAGGGCGCGGCCGCCAACGAACTGCCGGGCGCCGTGCCCGAGCCGTTGAAGGAAGAGCGCTACCAGCGGATCATGGAAAAGACGGCTGCCATCAGCGCGGCCAAGCTAGCCGCCAAGGTGGGCCGGGTCATGCCCGTCATCCTGGACGAGGTGGGTGACGCCGATGACGAGGGTTCCATCGGCGCGACGGCGCGGAGCCAGGCGGATGCCCCGGAGATTGACGGGAACGTCTTCCTTCGCGACGTCGGGGAGGGCCGCAAGCCAGGTGATATCTTCGACGTCCTGATCGAAGATGCGGACGAGCATGACCTTTACGGCGTGCCGGCCAGCGAATGACGGCAAATCCTCCTCGCACACGGTGCGGGGAGGAGTAAGAATGGCTCAGCCGCCGACAAAAGCATCCTGATATTCCGTCTTGATCGCCTTCCGCATGGCGGCATCGACGGAAAGCGGCACCTCGTAACTGCCTTCCGAATAGGGGCCGGCGCTGTACGGCGCGATGACGACGGTGACGCCGTCGATCAGCTTTCCGTCCCCGGACGTCAGCACCAGCACCTCTTTCATCGGGTCGATGCATTTTGAGAAGGGGTCATCCCCCCGCATGACCGGGCCTCCGCGCTTCTTCGCCCGCGCCTTGTCCAAGCCCGCGCAGAAGCGATCATGGACGGCTTGGCCGAAAGCGGCTGGTGATGTCATGAGCGCCTGGACGCTCGTTTCGCGGCCCCGCGCCTTGTCCCACAACAGAGCGTCATAAGCCGTCATGCCATGTGCTCCGCCCGTATAGCTATATGTCGAGGATTGCAGCGCCAGAAAGCGCGGCGTATCCGCCGACACCGTCCAGCGCTTTTCAAGGCTGTGGGCATGAAAGGGAAAGCCCGACTGCTGCGCCGCCTTCCTGTCCTCGCCAGCCATTTTCAGCGCATCCGCCTTGTCGACGGTCAGTTCCTGGCCAAGCTTGCGCGCGATCTCCGGAACGGCCGAGGCTTGCGCCGGCCAAGCATAGGCGAATTCGAGCAGTTCGGTCTGTTCAGCTTGCTGGAACGGCTGCGCCGGCGGGGACTTCCGTTCCTCTTCGCCGACCATGCGATTGGCAAATCTCGTGGCGGCCGCCTGCTCCACCTCGCCGCCCGCCGCGACTTCCTTGTCATCGCTCGGCGAGCAGGCGCACAGGAACAGGGCCGCTCCAGCGAGCAACCCTGCATGCCGCTGCCATGATGGGCGCATCAATGCGGCTTGGCCGCCAGACAGCGTTCGCTAATCGCCTTGCGCGTGTAGCTGCTCTGGAGCGCGGCGGCCGCATTGGGCCATCCTTCCGCGATCAATGCCTGTTCGACCGCATGCGCCCCTTCGAACTGTCCCGTTTCCGCCAATGCATAGGCGCGGGCCCGAAGCGCCTGAGAATGACTGTCATCGCCGTGCATCATCTCGTCTCTCCTTATGTTCGCTGTGTACACTCTATGCCTGGCGGCCTGCCGACGCAAATAGCGTCAGGGCGGGCCGAGCCGACCCGGCGACGAAAAATGCGCTTTCCATTGTTGCCGCCTTTGTCCAGAATCTCACGCATGACCGATTTTTCCGAGTTGCTCAAAGCCGACAACAATCAAATCGCGCGAGCGATCCAGATCGTGGACGCGACCAGTTTCGAAGCCTGGCTGAGCGGTCAGCCGGAGCGTGTGCGCACGGTGATCGCGGCGCAAAAATTCGCGGGCAAGGCGCACGAGCTTGCCATCGTCCCTGGCGAAGGAGCCGACTGGTCGGTCGTGGCCGGTGTCGCGAACCGGGCGAAGCTAGGGACTTGGTGCCTTGCCAAACTAGCGGAATCCCTTCCCGAGGGCAGCTATCGCCTGGCTGAAGGAAGCCCCGGGCCTGCAGTGCTGGGTTGGCTCACCGCACAATATCGATTTGACCGTTATCGGAAGGAAGAGGCGACCGGCCTGCCCGGCCTTCGCGTGCTGTTGACCAGCGACGTCGCGCAGATCGAATCCGCTGTCAGGATCGCGGAGGCGGTCGGTCTGGTGCGGGACCTGGTCAACACGCCCGCCGCGGACATGGGGCCGCCTCAACTGGAGGACGCCGCCAGAGCGATAGCGGAACAGTTCGGGGCGGGCCTGACGGTGACGCGCGGGGATGCGCTGGAACAGGGTTTCCCGATGATCCACGCTGTCGGGCGCGCGGCAGACAAGGGCTTTTCCCCGCGCCTTATCGAAATGCGCTGGGGCGACCCCGCCCATCCGCGACTCGCCATCATCGGCAAGGGCATCTGCTTCGACAGCGGCGGGCTCGACATCAAGCCCTCCTCCGCGATGCGCCTCATGAAGAAGGATATGGGCGGCGCGGCGCATGCATTGGCGCTGGGGCGGTTGATCATGGGGGCGCGGCTGCCGGTACGGCTCCATATGCTGATCCCGGCCGCCGAAAACGCCGTCGGGGGCAATGCCTTTCGACCCGGAGACATATTACGCAGTCGGCAGGGGCTGACGGTCGAAATCGGCAACACCGACGCCGAAGGCAGGCTGGTGCTGGGCGATGCGCTGACGCTTGCGGGAGAAGACAAGCCCGATCTGATCATCGACTATGCGACGCTGACGGGCGCGGCGCGCGTCGCTGTTGGTCCCGACCTTCCCGCGCTCTTCACCAATGACGACGACCTGGCCGCTGAGATGGACGCGGCTGGGACCGCAGTTGACGACCCCAGCTGGCGCCTCCCGTTATGGGACGGCTATGCCGAGATGCTGAAATCCGACATCGCCGACATCAACAATGCCGGCGAAGGCGGTTTTGCCGGCGCTATCACGGCGGCGCTCTTCCTCAAGCGCTTCATCCCGGAGGGCGCGAAGTGGATCCACCTTGACACCTTCGCCTGGCGCCCGTCCGCCCGACCGGGCAGGCCCAAGGGCGGCGAGGCTTTGGGTCTGCGGGCCGTCTTCCATCTGCTGCAGCGGCGCTACTCCGACCCGCCGCAGAAATGATCGTGCAGTGTGAAGCCGTTACGCAACCGGATTGGCTATTGTGCGTTAGGGGGGCATGGACGCTGCCTCTGCACAGGAAAAGGCCACTGAGCTCGATCGCCCGGGCCTGAAACCACTCGGCCAGTGGATGCGCACGCTGGTCGACTATGTGCGATCCGGCAAGCCCGATCTGACCAACCGACAGATGGCGCTGATGATGACCGTCTACATCAGCGCGGGTCCCCATACGGTCCGGGGACTCGCCGAGGCGCTGAACGTGTCGAAGCCGGTCATAACCCGGGCGCTAAACAAGCTTTCGGCGCTCGGCTATCTGCGGCGGGAACGCGATGCGGCGGACCGGCGCAATATTTTCATCACTCGCACCCCCAAGGGGGCGGAATTTCTTGACGCCTTTCACCATTTCATCGCAGGAACCCCCCGCGATGAACGCCATGACCTCTCCTCAGCGGGACGCACCGCCTGAACGCATTCGTTTCAAACTGGATGGCCGGTCCGTCACCCTGGATGGCCGCGTCCATGCAGCGCGTGGAGACCTGGCCGATATATCCCTAGCCGGCATTCTTTTTTCGGCCCATTATGCACGCGCGGTGGAACTGACCTGCGTCGCGGCGGGCGTCCCCGTTCTGTCTGCCTCATCGGCCAGCGCCACTGCTACCAGCGAACTGCTGCGCGGTGAGAGCTTCCATGCACTGGACGTGACCACTGACTGGGCCTGGGGCTTTTGCGGTCATGACGGATATGTCGGCTATGTCCGCCGCGAGGCGTTGGACACGCGCGAAGAAATAAATCATCGCGTCTTCGCCGACACAGCTCCCCTTTTCAGCGCGCCTGACATCAAATCTCCTGTCATCGACTATTGGCCCGGTGGAGCCCGGTTCGCCGGCGAGCCGCAGGACGGTTTCATCGCCTGCAGCGACGGTTTCGTCCATCATCGCCATGCCGTGGCCGCCGACGTGGTCGAAAGCGATTGGGTGGCCGTCGCCATGCGCTATCTGGGGCAGCCCTATGTCTGGGGCGGTCGTGGCCATCGCGGCGTCGACTGTTCGGGGCTGGTGCAAGCGGCTCTCGGCCAATGCGGCATCAAGGCGCCGCGCGACACGGACCTGCAACGGGAAGGCATCGGCAGCGCCCTTGCTGCCGACTCGCCGTTGCGCCGGGGCGACTTCGTCTTCTTTCCGGGCCATGTCGGGATCATGGTCGACGGCGACAAGCTGCTCCACGCCAATGCCCATTGGATGGCCGTCGTGGTCGAACCGCTCGATGATGTAGTAGGGCGGCTCACCGGCGATCATGCCGACCCCATCATCGCGCGGCGGAGGATCGACGCATGACTCATCGGATTTTCATCGACGGCGGCGTGGGAACGACTGGGCTTGAGATCGGCGAGAGGCTGGCCGGACGGCCTGAACTGTCGCTCATCACGCTGGACGCGGACCGCAGGAAAGACGCTGGTGCGCGCAAGGACGCTCTCAACGCGGCGGACATCGTCATCCTCTGCCTGCCTGATGATGCGGCGCGCGAAGCGGTGGCGCTGATCGAGAACGGCACGACCCGCGTCATCGATGCTTCCACTGCCCATCGGGTGGCGGAGGGCTGGACCTACGGCTTTGCCGAACTGGAGCCGGGTCATCGGGAGAAGCTTGCGCAAGCGCGCTTCGTCGCCAATCCCGGTTGCTGGCCCACTGGCTTTCTGGCGCTCGTGCGCCCGCTGGTGCTGGCGGGGCTTCTGCCCGACGACTGGCCGGTGACCGTGTCGGGCGCGTCGGGCTATTCCGGCGGCGGCAAGTCCATGATCGCGGAGTTCGAAGCGCCCCAAGGCGCTCCGAGCGCTTTCCGTCCCTATGGCCTTGCCCTCGGCCACAAGCATGTTCCGGAGATGCTGCGCTATTCGGGCCTGCAGCACCCTCCCCTTTTCGCGCCGGCCGTGGCCAACGCCTATCGGGGCATGATCGTCGAGGTACCGTTGCAATTGGCGGCTATGCCCCGGCGTCCCAAAGTCGCCGATATTCATGCGGCGCTTGCCAATGCCTATGCCGACTCACCAATCGTCACCGTCGCCGCGCTCGGGCACAGTGCGGCGATGACCGAGGTGCGGCTGGAACATGTCGGAGCGTCAGACAGGCTGGCGCTGTTCGTTTTCGGCAATGAGGATACGGGTCAGGTCCGGCTGGTCGCGGCGCTCGACAATCTGGGCAAGGGCGCGGCCGGCGCTGCGGTGCAGAATCTCAATATCCTCGCCGGGCTACCGGAAACCGCTGGCCTGCGCCTCTGAAAGCTGATGCCGGTCAGTGGATCGTGCCGACCGGCCGTTCATAGGCCAGCAGGACGATCAACCGCTCGATCTGGCGCCAGTGGCAAAAGTGGATGTGGTTGCCCAGGTCACGGCTTCGGTCCGCGCGAGCGGCCGCTTCATATCCCGCATTGTCGCCAAAGATCGTCATGAGCTCTGCAGCATCCTCATAGCTCTTTCGGCCCGAAAGATATGGCAACTGCATGCGACGCCCCCCGAAATTCCCCACCCTCCAAGATAGGTTCAACCTTCGTGCCAGTTTCGAGGTATGACGGCGATGTGCCGGGTTTGAGGGTGAATGGTCCATTAGCCAAGTCCCGAACTGACACATACGTCCCGCAGCAGGACGGGGGCATCCCGAAATGAGGCATCGGGCAAAGCTGCTGGCATTGCCGCGCCGTGCATGCCAAGGGAGGCGGACGATGACGAATGGCAATAAAAATCCTACCGGCTCAGGCGCTATTATCGCGTTTCTGATCCTGGCTGGCACGATAATCGGCGGCATGATGGGCCAGCCAAGTGCCGGATTGCTGGCGGGCGCAGCGCTGGGCGCCCTTATCGCCCTGCTGCTTTGGCTGCGCGAACGAGGGAGATAGGGCGCGGACCGCGCCTGTGCCGCTTCCGTCAGGCGGGGTTGCCACGGCTGCTTCCCGCTTTCGGAGCGAACTCCACGTCCCATCAATCACGGCTGCCGCCTGCCTTGATCATTCCGTAAGATCAACAATAAGCAATTCGTCGCAAATCATTTGCCTCCCCCAGTGTAATTGCGCGAACAATCCGCGCGAGCTTGAGGGGTGACATTCATGAAATTTGGTCTGCTTGGTTGCGCGCTGGCGTTAGGCGCGGCGCTCCTGCCGATGTCCGCGCTTGCTGACGATCCACATGATCCGACGATGCGCAGCGCGGCAGCCCGCGCGCGTGATCGCGCCATCATAAAGCGCATGAACCGGCAGCAACTCGCCTATGTGCGTCAGCGCGATGCCAGACGCTTGCACGCCTATCGCGAAACTCAACGCGGATATGATGACAACTATGCCGATGCCCGCGCCGAATATGAGCAAAAGATGAGGGCTTGGCGGCGCGCAGTGGCTGCGTGCAACGGAGGCCAGTGGGAATATTGCGACAGGTGAGCGTCACGCACGGCGCCGCACGCAGAATTAGGCTGGAACGCCGGGAGCGAACCTCCTTCAAGGGAGTGTCGCGCTGTCAGTGCTTGGCGCGCTCCCTCCGGCGCGAGCTTCAATGCTCCCGGAAGGAAAGCCAGAGCGACTGGGTCAGTGGCTCGAACGCATATTGGAGAGCTGTCCGCTGGCGAAGGGGGAT
>DATEDR010000422.1:0-2772 GCA_035281605.1 Sphingobium sp. | reverse complement strand
GCAGAATCGCGCGACCAGCCCGCGGTTGATCCGACCGCAGGCGCGTCAGCGTTTATTCGCCATCATCCTCCGCTTCGGGTCCGGTCATCATCGCCTCGGCAACCTCTTCGGTCTTGCCGCGGATCGCCTTTTCGAGGCGGTCCGCCATTTCGGGATGTTCCTTGAGGAAAGTCTTGGCATTTTCGCGGCCCTGGCCGATGCGGACCGAGTCATAGGAGAACCAGGCGCCCGATTTCTCGACGATGCCAGCCTTGACGCCCAGGTCGAGTATCTCGCCGATCTTCGAAATGCCCTCGCCATACATGATGTCGAATTCGACCTGTTTGAACGGCGGGGCGACCTTGTTCTTGACCACCTTCACCCGGGTCGCATTGCCGACGATGTCGTCGCGATCCTTGATCTGGCCGGTACGGCGAATGTCCAGGCGGACCGAGGCGTAGAATTTGAGCGCGTTGCCGCCGGTCGTCGTTTCCGGATTGCCGTACATGACGCCGATTTTCATGCGGACCTGGTTGATGAAGATCACCAGGCATTTGGACCGCGAGATCGAGCCGGTCAGCTTGCGCAAGGCCTGGCTCATCAGACGCGCCTGCAGGCCGACATGGCTGTCGCCCATCTCGCCTTCGATTTCGGCCCGCGGCACCAGCGCCGCGACCGAGTCGATCACCAGCACGTCGATGGCGTTCGATCGCACCAGCGTGTCGACAATCTCCAGCGCCTGCTCGCCAGTATCCGGCTGCGACACGATCAGTTCGTCAATGTCGACGCCGAGCTTCTTGGCGTAGCCCGGATCGAGCGCATGTTCCGCGTCGACAAAGGCGGCGATCCCGCCCGTCTTCTGCGCTTCGGCGATGGCATGGAGCGCCAGCGTCGTCTTGCCCGAGCTTTCCGGACCATAAATCTCGATGATGCGCCCCTTGGGCAGGCCGCCTATGCCCAGCGCGATGTCGAGCCCCAGCGATCCGGTAGAGACCGCCTCGATCTCGATCTTCTCGCGGCTGCCCAGCTTCATGGCCGAGCCCTTGCCGAAGGCGCGGTCGATCTGGGAAAGGGCCGCTTCCAATGCTTTCTGTCTGTCCATTGTCCCTGTCTTCTTGGAATCGATGAGTGAGAGCATTGCTGTCATCGGCCTATCCCCTGTCAAGCGGAACGCGCCGACCAATGGCGCGCAAGCATCATGTATCCTGTTTGTTCTTATGGAACAAGAGGGGAACGGAAATTTCCTATTGCGTCGCCAGCACCTTGTTCAGGGCGCGTTCCACCGCTCCGATCGTGTAGGGCTTGGCGAGCGTCGGCCGGCTTGCATGACCCGACGGCAGGTCATCGGCCATGCCGCCCGTGGCGAATACGAACGGAATGCCGCTTTCGGCCAGAATGTCGGCCACTGGCCAACTCTTCTCGCCATGCAGGTTGCAATCCAGCAGCGCCGCGTCGAATCCGCCCTTGCGCGCCTGATCGCAGGCCTCGTCCACCGACACGGCGATGGCGTGGAGGCGATAACCCAGCGTGTCGAGATAATCCTCCAACATCATGCCGATCATGGCTTCATCCTCGACAACCAGGATGGTCTTGCTCTCGGACATGCTCTGGATCCCCGCTGACATCGTTACGCATCGCTATCTTATCGATCGCGCGCTAACCAGCATAAACAATTGATCGGCCAAGAAGTTCATTCGGGCGCTGGCGCCATTGCCAGGGCGTCGCGCGCCGCTTCCGCCAACTGGCTGACGGAAAAGGGCTTGGGGAGGAAGGCGACGTTGGCGATGTCGATCGATTTGCGCAACTGTTCCTCGGCATAGCCCGACATGAACAGGACCGGCAGGTCGGGATAGCTATCCCGCGCCCGCGCCACCATGGACGGACCGTCCATGTTCGGCATGACGACATCGGAAATCAGCAGGTCGATCTTCTCGCCGCTCGCCAGCACTTCCAGCCCCTGTTCGCCATCATTGGCGGTCAGCACCTTGTAGCCCTGCCGGGACAATGCCCTTTCGGCGACGGCGCGCACCATATCCTCATCCTCGACCAGCAAAATGGTGCCGCTGCCCCAGGTTTCGCTGCGCCTGACCGGGGGCTTTGCCTGCGCGGCCAGTTCGGCGTCGGCGCCCTGGTAGAGGGGGAGGTAGATAACGAAACTCGCCCCCCGGCCCAGTTCGGATTCGGCGAAGATATAGCCGCCCGATTGCTTGACGATGCCATAGACGGTGGAAAGCCCCAGGCCCGTGCCCTTGCCCAGTTCCTTGGTGGTGAAGAAAGGCTCGAAGATTTTCGAGAGAATGTCTGGTGGGATGCCCAGGCCCGTGTCGGACACGCGGAGCGCGGTATAGTCGGCGGGCGGGAGGATTTCCTGCCGCATCTCGCGCACCTTTGCGGCGGGCACGGCATAAGTCTGGATGTTGAGCGTGCCGCCTTCGGGCATCGCGTCGCGGGCATTGACGGCCAGGTTGACGATGACCTGCTCCAGCTGCCCGGGATCCGCGCGCACCGCCCCCAGATTGCGGCCATGGCTGACCTCCAGCCTGACGCTTTCGCCGAGCAGGCGCTTCAGCAGGTTGGATACGTCCGCGACAATGTCGGGCAGTTGCAGGATCTGCGGCCGCAGCGTCTGCTGGCGGGAGAAGGCGAGCAGCTGCCGCGTCAGCCCCGCCGCCCGCTCGGCGGCTTCCACGATGTGCTGCGTCGCGGTGAGCCGCGCCGCCGGATCGCAATCGTCCTCGAGCAGCGTCAGCGCGAAGCCCTGGATGATGGTCAGGATGTTGTTGAAGTCGTGGG
>DATEDR010000421.1:0-5991 GCA_035281605.1 Sphingobium sp. | reverse complement strand
CATGCCCGATTGTGTGATCGGGCGGGGGGCGCAATTGCATCGATGCGTGCTGGATTCCGGCGTGGTGATCCCGTCCGGGCTGATCGTAGGCGTAGACCCTGAGGATGACGCGCGCCGTTTTCGCCGGACGGACAACGGCGTGTGCCTGATTACCCAATATATGATTGATCGACTGGCGGATTGACGAACTTGAGCAAGACTGTCCCGATGCAAGTGCTTTCGGTCGCGTCCGAAATCTACCCGCTGATAAAGACCGGTGGGCTGGCCGATGTGGCAGGCGCGCTGCCGGCCGCGCTCGCTGACCATGGGATCGTCGTCCGGACGCTGCTGCCCGGCTATCCTTCGGTTCTGGCCCGGCTGGGGAAGGCCAAGCCGGTACGGCGTTATGAGGCGTTATTCGGCGCACGCGCATCCGTGCTGGCGGCCAGGCTGGGCGAACTGGACCTGCTCATACTGGACGCGCCGGAATTTTTCGCGCGGGAAGGCGGCCCCTATGGCGACCAGAACGGCCATGACTGGAGCGATAACTGGCGGCGCTTTGCGGCCCTGTCGCGCGTCGGAGCGGACATCGCGGCGGAGGGGGTGAAGGGATGGAAGCCCGACCTCGTTCACGCCCACGACTGGCAGGCGGCGATGACGGCGGCCTATATGCGCTTTGGCCCCGCCCATGCAGTGCCCAAGGCGATGACGATCCACAATCTCGCCTTCCAAGGCCGCTTCGCAGCGGACATCTTCGCGCAACTGGGACTGCCGCCCGAAGCCTGGGGCGTGGACGGCGTCGAATATTATGGGGGGACCGGCTTCCTGAAGGCGGGGCTGGTGTCGGCCGATGCGATCACGACCGTCAGTCCCACCTATGCCGATGAAATTCGCTCGCCTCGGCATGGCATGGGGCTGGACGGGCTGATCAATGGCCGGGCCGATCGGCTGCATGGCATTTTGAACGGCATCGAGACCGACGTCTGGGACCCAGCGGGCGACCCGCTCATCGCGCGGCGCTATACGGCAAGGGCGCTGGGAGGGCGCGCCTCCAATCGGCGGGCGCTGGAAAAGCGTTTCGGGCTCGACCATGACGAGGCGCCGATCTTCATCATCGTCAGCCGCCTCACCTGGCAAAAGGGGATGGACATGGTGGTTGGCGCGATCGACCATCTGGTTGGGCTGGGCGGCAAGCTGGCGATGCTGGGGTCGGGAGACCATCCACTGGAGGGCGCCTTTCTAGCGGCGGCAGACCGCCATCGTGGGCGGGTCGGCGCGCATATCGGCTATGATGAACCCTTGTCGCACCTGATGCAGGCCGGGGCGGACGCCATATTGATCCCTTCGCGTTTCGAGCCTTGCGGCCTGACGCAACTCTATGCGCTGCGCTATGGCTGCGTACCGGTCGTGGCGCGGGTCGGCGGGCTGGCCGACACGGTGATCGACGCCAATGAGGCGGCGGTGGGCGCAGGCGCCGCGACGGGCGTGGTCTTCGCGCCATCCGACCCGCTGGCATTGCATGGAGCGATCGCCCGGACGGTACGACTGCATGGCAACAGGATGCAGTGGCAGGCAATGCAGAGGGCCGGGATGCGGGCCGACTTTTCCTGGACGCACAGCGCGGCGCGCTATGCAGAGCTGTTTCGGTCCTTGGTCCAGACGGCGCCATGACGGCGCCCCATGGGCCCAGGTTTTGCGTGGACGGCGCGCGCTTTCGGGTCCGAGCGCCGGATGCGACGCAATTGTGGCTTTGCCTGTTCGATGGCAATCGCGAAACGCGCCTGCCCATGATGCGGGATGGCGAATGTTGGGCGATCGATGCTGCCGGCGTCGGAGAGGGCGCGCGCTACGGACTGAGGGCCGATGGACCCTATGACCCCGAGCAGGGGCTGTGGTTCGATCCCGACAAGCTGCTGCTCGATCCCTATGCCGCCGAAGTCGACCGGGCCTTTGTTTATGATCCGGCGCTGGCGGCGCGGCGCGGCGAGGGAGGCGACACGGCGGCGTTGATGCCCAAGGGCGTGGTGGTGAGGCCTTTGCCTCCGGTGCCGCCACGACGTCCGCTTTTCCGCTCGGGCGGTTTGATTTACGAACTGCAGGTGCGGGGCTTCTCGCTGCGCCATCCCGATGTGCCGGAGGCGCTGCGCGGGACCATCGCCGCGCTGGGGCATCCTGCGGTCATCGATCATCTGCGGCGACTGCATGTGAGCGCTGTGGAGTTGATGCCGATCAACGCCTGGATCGATGAGCGGCCTCTCGGGCCGTTGGGGCTTTCCAACGCCTGGGGCTATAATCCGGTGAACTGGTTCGCGCTCGACCCGCGCTTGGCGCCGGGAGGAATGGCGGAGTTGCGGGCGACTGTAGAGGCGTTGCGGGATGCCGGCATCGGGGTCATCCTCGACATGGTTTTCAACCATGACGGGGAAAGCGATTTGCTGGGGCCGACCCTGTCCCTGCGTGGGCTCGACGCACGGGCGGCGTTCCGGCACGAGGCCGACGGCCGGCTGATCAACGATACGGGGACGGGGAACAGTATCGACTGCAATCATCCGGCCATGCGGCAGATGATCCTGGCATCGCTGCGCCATTTTGTGACCCAGGCGGGCGTGGACGGATTTCGGTTCGATCTCGGGCCCGCGCTCGGGCGTTTGCGCGATGGCTTCGACCCGGACGCGCCCCTGCTGCAGGAAATGCGACAGGATGAGCTACTGCGCGACCGGGTGATGATAGCGGAACCGTGGGATATCGGGCCGGGGGGTTATCAGCTGGGCAGGTTCGGAGGAGATTGGCTGGAGTGGAACGACCGCTACCGCGATGACATGCGGCGCTTTTGGCGGGGCGATCCCCGCATGCTGGGCGCCTTCGCAACCCGAATGGCGGGATCTTCGGACGTGTTGGGTGAGCGCGCCGCAACCCGCACGGTCAACTTCCTGGCGGCCCATGACGGATTCACGCTTGCCGACCTCACGGCCTACGAACAGCGCCACAACGACGACAATGGCGAGCAGAATCGCGATGGACATTCCGAAAATTTCAGCTGGAACAACGGTGAGGAAGGGCCAAGCGGACAGCCCGCAATCCAAGAAGCCCGTCGGCATGACGTCATGGCCCTGCTGTCGACGCTTTTTTGTTCGCGCGGAACGATCATGGTGACGGCGGGGGACGAGTTCGGCCGGTCGCAACAGGGCAACAACAATGCCTATGCACAGGATAACGCCATCAGCTGGCTCGACTGGGTCGGCCGGGACCGGGAGGTGGAGACGCATGCCTTCGCCCTAACGGCGCTGCGGGCGAGCCGAGCGGAACTGTGGGGCACGGCGCTGCTGACTGACGACGATGTCGAATGGCTGGATGAGGATGGACGGCCGCTCAGCGTCGCGCAGTGGGAGGATGCAGACCGACGCCGGCTGGTGATGCGCTATCGCGCGACCGGCTTCGCCATCTGCGTAAACGGCGCGGGCGAAGCATGTCGCTTTAAGATTGGCGGCAAGGATGTGGTGGTGGCCGGGCGGGCGATCCTGCCGATCTAGCCATCAGACGCCTGCCCGAGGAACTGCAGGGGCATCGCCGTCCCCGGCTACATCAGGAAAAATGGTGAGCCCTGCTGGATTCGAACCAGCGACCTACTGATTAAAAGTCAGTTGCTCTACCGACTGAGCTAAGGGCCCGCTCGTTGCGAGGTCCGCACGCACTAGAGGCGGCGATGCGACTGGTCAACCTCTAGGAGGCAGCAAAGGCACCGCTTTTCGCAAACGGGCGAGCAGGTGCCGGACGCGGAGGCCTGTGACAGGGTCGCGCCAGCCCGGAGCGATGGCGTTGAGCGGCGAAAGGACGAACGACCGGGTGCGGAAAGCGGGATGGGGTATGTGGAGTGACCGGCTGTTCCATTCACCGCCCGACCAAAATATGATGTCAATATCCATCCGCCGCGCTCCCCAGCGGCGATAGCGCCTTCGGCCAAGTTGCCGCTCGATCAGCTGCAACTGAGCCAGCATCTCCTCTGGCGCCAGCGGACTGGCGACGATCAGCGCGCTGTTGGCATATAATCGCAGGGAGGGCCCGATCGGGTCACTGGTCAGGATAGGGCCGATGGCCCGGACGTCGCCCAATTCCCCAACCCACGCGGCGGCCTCTTTCAACAGCCGTGCAGGCGTGAGCTTGCCTGAAGAGGAGCGGTTCGAACCGAGCGCCAGGGCATAGAGATGGGTGGAGCTTGTCTTGACCATGTATCAGCGCCTATCGGGTCGGGATGATGCTGCAAAGCCCCCTGTCGCACCTTGAACCGCCGAAGGATTGCCCGCGCTGTCCGCGCCTTGTTGCTCTTCGCGCGCAATGTCGCGTCGATCACCCCGATTGGTGGAATGCGCCTGTGCCCGCCTTTGGCGATCCGGAGGCGCGGATCGTGGTGGTCGGGCTGGCGCCGGGCCAACATGGCGCAAACCGGACCGGGCGGCCCTTCACCGGTGATTCAGCGGGCGAGATGCTCTTTGCCACGCTGGCGCGGCTCGGCCTTGCGGAAGGCGATTATGACGGGCGGCCGGATGACGGCCTCAGGCTTCGGGACGTCGTCATCGTCAATGCCGTGCGGTGCCTTCCGCCGCAAAACAAACCGCTGCCCGAGGAAATCCGCAACTGCCGCGATTTCCTGAAACCCGCCGTCACGGCTCTTGCCCGCGCCCGCATCTTCATCGCGCTGGGCCAGATCGCGCATCAATCGACGGTGAAGGCGCTCGGCGGGAAGCTTCCCAAGGCGCCTTTTGCGCACTTGGCCGAACATCGCATGCCAAGCGGCAAGATCGTGATCGATAGCTATCATTGCTCTCGGTACAACCAGAATACCGGCCGCCTGACCGCCGATATGCTGGAAGCCGTCTTTGCCCGGGCAGTCGCGCTCAGCGGATGAGATAGTCGAAATAGGCGCTGTCGGGCGGGCCAGCCAGCGCGGCCATCACCGGCGCGAACACGCTCTTGTCCAGCATCGCACCCCCTGCCTTGTGGGCGTCGACATCGGCCCATTTCTCCAGGAAAATAAAACGCCGTTCGTCGCTCCGATCGCGCAGCATCTCTACGCCCTCGCAGCCGGGCAGCGCACGCACCGCATCCGCGAGCGCGCGCAATGCAGTGCCCAGCGTGGCGCTCATGCCGTCGGCGGCAGGCATGATGTAAAGGCGTACGACTGTCATCGGCCTGCTATCCTTCTCCGTTGTTCGATCAGATGTCCTGCGCAATCCGGGCGTAGAGGTCGGGCCGACGATCGCGGAAAAAGCCCATGCCCGCGCGGTGCTTGCGCGCTTTCTGCAAATCCAGCGTGGCAATCAGCGCGCCGTTGTCCCGGCCGTCCGCCTCTGCGAGGAAATCGCCCCATTCGTCGGTTATGAAGCTGTGACCGTAGAATTTCTGACCATCCTCCTCGCCGATGCGATTGGCGGCGATCACGGGCATGCAGTTGCTGACGGCATGGCCGATCATAGCGCGCCGCCACATGCGGCTCGTGTCCAGATCGGCATCATAGGGCTCGGACCCGATGGCGGTGGGATAAAAGAGCAGTTCAGCCCCCATCAACGCCATGACGCGCGCCGTTTCCGGATACCATTGGTCCCAACAGATGCCGACGCCTATGGTGCCGTAGCGGGTATTCCAGACCTTGAAGCCCGAGTTTCCGGGGCGGAAATAATATTTTTCCTCATAACCCGGCCCGTCAGGAATGTGGCTTTTGCGATAGACGCCCATGATCTCGCCCTGATCGTCGATCATCGCCAGCGAATTATAATAATGCTGGCCATCGCGCTCGAAGAAGCTGGCGGGGATGTAGACGCCCTCGGCCTTCGCGATCTTGCGCATGTCCTGAACGGCGGGATGCTGGTCCAGCGGCAGCGCGCTTGCGAACAATGCCTCTTCTTCTACCTTGCAGAAATAGGGGCCTTCGAACAGTTCGGGCGGCAGGATGATTTTCGCCCCGCGCGCGGCGGCCTTGACGACATGGTCGGCGACCATCGCGATATTGTTCGCCAT
>DATEDR010000420.1:0-12528 GCA_035281605.1 Sphingobium sp. | reverse complement strand
CAGTCGCCCGGCCGATGTGCTGGGGCTGCACTTTTTCTCGCCTGCGCACGTCATGAAGCTGCTTGAGGTAGTGCGCGGCCGGCAGACTGCGCCCGACATACTAGCAACTGCGATGCAACTGGCGCGCCGCATCGGAAAGGTGGCCGTAGTCGCGGGCGTCTGTGACGGCTTCATAGGCAATCGCATCCTGTTCGCGCGACAGGACCAGGCCGACGCGCTGGTGCTGGAAGGAGCGACGCCCGAGCAGGTCGACAAGGTCCATCTTGATCTCGGCATGCCAATGGGGCCGTTCCAGATGGCGGATCTCGCCGGGCTGGACATCGGCTGGCATCGCGATCCCGCGCGCATCGAAGGTTTGCGCGACGGCTTCTGCGCGATCGGTCGCTTCGGGCAGAAATCGGGTGCCGGCTTCTATGACTATGATGACAGACGCAAGCCATGCAGTTCGGCAACCGCCCGGAAGGTCATCGATGATTACCGCGCCGGCAAGGGAATTGTCGCGCGCGAGATCGGAGAAGAGGAGATAGTGGCTCGGACGGTCTATGTGATGGTCAATGAAGCTGCGAAGGTCCTGGAAGAAGGCATTGCGCAGCGCGCGTCGGACATCGATGTCGTATGGCTCTACGGCTATGGTTGGCCGCGCGCCAGCGGGGGTCTGGTCCACTGGGCCAATGAAACGGGCTTGCCCCATATCGTCGATCAGTTGCAGCGTTACGCGCCGCTGATGGGCGACGACTTTCTGTTCTCGCCACTTCTCGTCGCGTGCGCCAGCGGTGGAAGGCACTTGGAAGCGCCATAGCGTCGCTAGTCGTCCGTGAACAACGCGATGTTGGTTTCCGGATCCCGTGGTGCGGTTGCGTTCAGCTCTGGCGGTGGCAGTCTCCCGGCATCGGAAGCTCAGGCGGTGGCGATGGTTGGCTGGATTGCGGGGAGCAAGCCCTGAACAGGGCGTGCAAAAGCGCGGTCAGCCATGCGACGAGCAGCCGCAGATTGTGCCCGGCGGCAACCAGGATGGCGTTGATGGCATCGCCGGTGACGCCAGCGAGGTGATTGCGTTCGAACAGACCGTCGGACTTGGTGTGGCGCGAAATCACAAGCTTTTCGCCGCATTCCCCCAGAACCTTGCGATTTCGATTACTTGGATTTCTCCAAAATCCACGCATCCCTGCCAGCTTCGGCGTTTTCACGGGCGACTGGATAGACGAAAAGCCCGACATATTGTGGGATCATCCCGATCTCGATCGATTTTATGCCCGCATGGCAGCCGAATATGAGCTGGGTGAGCGCGCGGCGATGATCGACCGCAAGCTGGAGCTGATCGGCAAGGCCGCCGACGTCTTGCTCGACCTGGTACAGGACAAAAGATCAGTGCGGCTGGAACTCGCCATCATCGCCCTGATCGCCTTCGAGATCATCCTTAGCCTTTATGACAGACTCTTGAACTAGCCTTTCCTGCGGGCTGCCCTCGCCGCCCATGCCGCGGACGATGTCAGAGGCAGCGCCCGAGGTCGTGATGCGCGCCGTCAGCAAGCAGAGGCTTTGCGACCTGCATTTTCTGCCAAGCTGATCCGACCGACTTTTTGGGAATGGCCGACTGCTGCAATCGTGACGCCGCAGAGAAGAAAACAGGCATGAACAGGCGCGCTTTTCAATGGACGCCGTGGATCGGGGCTATGACGGATAGCGTGCGGCTTGCGCGCGATGCTGGATCGCCCGGACCATCGGGATGGTGCCATTGCCCACGCCGGTGAGGATGGCGGCGGGGTGAAGCGGTCGTCAACATCCGGCCGTCTCCAACAGTCTGCGGGCGGCGGCGATGATCATGTCCCTGGACGGCATGGTCGCCGCATAGGCGGGGCCGGTGGCGATGAAACTGTCTTCGGCCGTGAGACGCGCGTGTGGGATTTGGGTGCGTTCGTCGATCATGGCCATCAGCGCTTCGGCAAGGCCGCCACTGCGCCGGGTTTCGTCTACGATCAATACCGCTCCGCATCCTGCAACGGCATCGACGATCGCCTGTTCCGGCAGGGGCGACAGCCACCGGATGTCCACGATGCGCGCGTTGATGCCCATCTCTCCAAGGCGCTCCTGCGCCTGCCGCGACAAATAGGCGCCGTTTGCGAAGGTCAGGATGGCGAGATCCGTTCCATCGCCGATCACGCCCACGTCGCCGAAGGCGACACGATCGGAGGCCGTCGGATAATGCGTCATCCATCGTCCGTCCCCGGGCTCATGCAAATCGCGCGTCGCGTATAGCGCGATCGGTTCGAGAAAGACGATGATGCGCTGTTCTTCCCGTGCCAGGCGCACGCATTCCCGCAGCATGAGCACTGCGTCGCGTCCGTTGGATGGGCAGGCGAGGATCAGACCCGGAATATCGCGCAGCACCGCGATGGAATTGTCATTGTGGAAATGACCGCCAAAGCCTTTCTGGTAGCCGAGGCCCGAAATCCGCACCACCATCGGATTGGTATATTGTCCGTTGGAAAAGAAGGACAGGGTGGCGGCCTCTCCGCGCAGCTGATCTTCGGCATTGTGAAGATAGGCGAGGAACTGGATTTCCGGAAGCGGCACGAAGCCGTTGTGCGCCAGGCCGATCGCGACCCCTAGGATCGACTGTTCATCGAGCAGCGTGTCTATCACCCGATGCCGCCCGAAGCGGGCCGACAATCTCTGCGTGATCCCGTAATTGCCGCCCTTCTGACCGATATCCTCGCCCAGCATCACGATCTCCCCATGTCGCAGCATGAGATCCGTGAGCCCCCAGTTGATGAGCTTTCCCATTGTCTGGGGCTTGCCCATATGGGCAAGTTCGCTTCCGAACGCGTCGGCACGAACCGCTGGATCGACCTCCCTCACTTCCGGGCATTTCCGCGCGGGAGGGATCAAGCTGGCCATCACCTCCGCGGCATTTCCAAGGCGGGGTCGCCTGATCACTTCCGCAGCGATGCGCGCGACCCGCGCGCTGGTTTCCTCGTAGATCTTGCGCGCTTCACGGGCGTCTAGCGCGCCCGCCTCGATCAGTTGGCGGGCCATGTGGAGCAGCGGTTCGCCCGCTTCTTCGGTCTCGATCTCCTGCGTCGACATGTAGGCGGTTGGGACATCCGCCCCCGCATGCCCATAAAGCCGGACCATTCGCAGGTGCAGGAATGCAGGTTTGCGCGTCGCCCGGACATATTCCGCAGCCTCAGCGGCCACGCGATATGTTTCGTAAATGTCCCGCCCGTCAGCCGCGAAATATCGGAGCGACGGCCGTTGCGCGAAGGATGCCCATATCCATCCCGCAGGCGTGCGGGTGGATATGCCGATGCCATTATCCTCGCACAGGAACAATATGGGCAGCGGGACGGATTGGTAGGCCGTCCATTGCGCCATGTTGAACGCGCCCTGCGCGGTGGAGTGGTTGACGGAGGCATCGCCGAAAGAACAGAGAATGAGCGCGTCATTGTCCAGGGCCTGGAAGGGCGGCTTCAGGCGGCGGGCAAGGCCTATCGAATAGGCGGCGCCGACCGCCTTAGGCAGATGGCTGGCAATGGTCGAAGTCTGTGGCGGAATGTTGAGCGCCTTGGAACCCAGAACCTTGTGCCGTCCTCCTGAAATCGGGTCGTCCGACGAGCAGGCGAACGACAGCAGCATATCCCGGGCGATTGTCTGGCCGGGAACCTGCTCGGCCCGCTGGATCTGGAATGCCGCGTCGCGATAATGCAGGAACGCCATGTCGGTGGGGTGCAGCGCCGCGGCGACGGCGGCCATCCCTTCATGCCCGGAAGAGCCGATCGTGTAATAGCCCTGGCCGGCCGCCTGCATCGACCGACTTTCCCGATCCAGCGCGCGCGACAGGCAGGCTGAGCGGAAGATGGAAAGCGCCATCGTCTTGTCGAGCGGCTCGCAGGGCGGAGCGCCGGCCGGGAAATCCGCATCGCCGCACCGGCGAAGAAAATTCTCGTGAACGATGCCAGCGCGATCCATGGGCGAAACTCCCTCGAAACAATGCGCCGATTTGAGCCCTCGTCAAGCAACGAAGCTAAGCCGGGCGAGCAACGCCCGGATCCGTTATCCTGACGCCGAGATCTCCGCACGCGCCAGTATCTTCCGCGCTTGTGCGAGATGTGGCGCATCGACCATCTTCCCGTTCAGCATGAGCACGCCTGCGCCGGGGGCGGCATCGAATACGGCGACGATTTCCCTGGCTTGCGCGATCTGCTCTTCGCTCGGCGTAAAGGCTGCATTGATGATCGGGACCTGCGCCGGATGAAGCGCCATCATCCCGGTGAATCCGTCATAGGCCCCACGTGCGGCATAGGCAGCCAGGCCCTGTTCGTCCTTGATCCCGGGATAGACGGTCTCGATCGCCGCCACCCCCGCCGCATGGGCGCCGAACAGGGTCAGGGTCCGAGCCATCTCATAGGGTGTTGTAAAGGATCCGTCCGCATGCCTGCTGCTCACCGCGCCGATCGCGGCGGGCAGATCTTCCGCGCCCCAGGTGAGGCCGCACAGCATATCTGCAACTTCGCTATAGGTGCCCAGGCCGAAGATCGCCTGCGGCGTCTCCGTGGCGATCGGCAGAACCGTCATACCCGGGGTGAGGCGCGCCCGGATTTGCTGGACGCTGCAAGCGCCCGCCGATTTTGGAAGGACGATCCCGTCCGCGCCGCCCGCCGCGGTGAAATCCGCGTCGATCTGTCCGCTGTCGACGGGATTGATCCGCACGAAGCGCTTCGCCGGCGAGGGGCCGGACAGATATCGGCTAACTGCCTCCCGCGCCGCGTCCTTGTGCGCGAGGGATACGGAATCTTCCAGATCGAGGATGATGGCGTCGGCACCGCAATCGGCAGCCTTGGCGAAGCGTTCCGGCCTGTCCCCCGGAACGAAGAGCAGGGAGCGGAGCCTCATGCCGGCCGCCGTTGAAGAAGCGCCGTCCGCAGGCACTGACACACAATTTCGTCGCGCTGGTTGATGAGTTCGTGCCGGTAGGTGACGATCCCCGCCGTGGGTCGCGATCTGCTCTCCTTCAGCTCTACGACCTCGCTGGTGGCCCGCATCGTGTCGCCCAGAAAGACGGGCTTGGGCATGATCAATTTGTCGTAGCCCAGATTGGCGACAAGCGTGCCCAGCGTCGTTTCGCCCACCGACAGGCCGATCATCAGCGCGAAGGTGAAGGTGCCGTTGACGAGGATCTGGCCGAACTCGCTGGCCCTGGCCGCCTCCAGGTCGATGTGCAGAGGCTGCGGGTTGTGCGTCATGGTGGAGAAAAGGAGGTTGTCCGTTTCCGTCACGGTGCGACGGATGGGATGTTCGATCCGGTCGCCGACCTGCCATTCGTCGAAATATCTGCCGCTCATTCCGCATCCTCCGCAGCGATCCGCACCAGCAGCGTCCCTTCCTTGACCTGCGCCCCTTGTTCGAACGGCAGTTCCTCGACCACCCCGTCGAAAGGCGCCGTCAGGCTATGTTCCATTTTCATGGCTTCCAGGGTCACGAGCTTCTGCCCCTTTGCGACCATATCGCCCTGCGCAACGCTTACGGCGATGATGCGGCCGGGCATCGGGGCCAGGATCGCCCCGTCGCTCGCCGCCGCCGCGCCGCCCGCTGCCGCGCGAAAAGGCCTCACCTCCCAGGTGCGGCCATGTTCGGTGACCAGCAGCCGCGCCAACGGGCTGCCCGCCATTGCCTCTTCGCCGTCGCCCACCAGTATGTCGATCGCCTGGCCTTCGACCAGGACCCTGCCGGTCTTTCGGGCCCCGCCGTTCAGCCGGAAGCCTGCCAGCGCCCCCGCGCCGCCGACGCGGGCGCTTGCCGCGCTGAGTGCCGCGTCGCTCGGCAGCGCGGCGGGCAACAAAGCCTCGCCTTCGCGCGCGATGAGGCCGGTGTCGACCGTGCCTCCGACGAAATCGGGATGGGCAAGCGCCTTGACCAGGAAACCCGCATTGGTCCGCAGCGGCCAGACTATCGACCGGTCAAGGGCGCCGGCGAGCGACTGGCGCGCTTCGTCCCGCGTCGCGCCGTGGGATATCAGCTTGGCGATCATGGGGTCGTAGAAGGGCGAGATGGTCGCGCCCTGCACCACGCCGGTATCCACGCGCACGCTGTCGCCCAGGTCGAAGGCGTCGAGCCGCCCGATCGACGGCAGGAATCCCTTGGCCGGATCCTCGGCATAAAGCCGTGCCTCCATCGACCAGCCGGAGATGGTCAACTCCCCCTGCGCGCGCGGCAGCGGTTCGCCGGATGCGACGCGCAACTGCCATTCGACCAGGTCCTGGCCAGTGATCGCCTCGGTCACGGGATGTTCGACCTGAAGGCGGGTGTTCATCTCCATGAACCAGATGCGGTCCGCCCGCAGCCCTTCCGACGCGTCGGCGATGAATTCGATCGTGCCTGCGCCGACATAGTTGACCGCCTTGGCGGCGCGAACCGCCGCCGCGCAGAGCGCCTCCCGGGTCTGGGCGTCCATGCCCGGCGCGGGCGCTTCTTCGATCACCTTCTGGTGGCGGCGCTGGAGCGAACAGTCGCGCTCGAAGAGGTGCACGATATTGCCGTGCCTGTCGCCGAAGATCTGAACTTCGATATGGCGCGGGCGCTGGATGAACTTCTCGATCAGCACATGGGCATTGCCGAAGGAGGATGCCGCTTCACGCTGGCACGACTCCAGCGCGTCGGCGAATTCGGAAGGCGTCTCGACCAGCCGCATGCCCTTGCCGCCGCCGCCCGCGACCGCCTTGATAAGGACCGGATAGCCGATGGACGCGGCTTGTTCCGCCAGGAAAGCGGGTTCCTGATTTTCGCCGAGATAGCCTGGCGTCACCGGGACGCCGGCATCGGCCATCAGCGCCTTGGCTGCGTCCTTGAGGCCCATGGCGGTGATGCTCGCCGGGTCGGGACCCACCCAGATGATGCCGGCATCCATGACGGCCTGCGCGAAATCGGCATTTTCGGACAGGAAGCCGTAGCCCGGATGGATCGCTTCCGCGCCGCTTTCGCGTGCCGCGGCGATGATGCGTTCGCCCAGCAGATAGCTTTCGCGTACCGGAGCCGCGCCGATATGGACGGCTTCATCGGCCAGGCGAACATGCAGCGCCTGCGCATCCGCATCCGAATAGACCGCGACGGTACGGATACCCAGGCGACGCGCGGTCCTGATGACGCGGCAGGCGATTTCGCCGCGATTGGCGATGAGAAGGGACTTGATCATGGCGTCACATCCGGAACACGCCGAACGACGGGCGTTCGGGGATGGGGGCGTTGAGGGTGGCGGCGAAGGCGAGGCCGAGCACGTCGCGGGTCTGCGCCGGATCGATGACGCCGTCGTCCCACAGCCGCGCCGTGGCGTACCAGGGATTGCCTTCCTTCTCGTACTTCTGCCGGATCGGGGCCTTGAACGCCTCGGCCTCCTCAGGGGACCATTTCTTCGCGTCGCGATGGACGGTGGCAAGTACCGACGCCGCCTGTTCGCCGCCCATGACGGAAATCCGGCTATTGGGCCAGGTGAACAGGAAACGCGGCTGGTAAGCCCTGCCGCACATACCGTAATTGCCGGCGCCGAAGCTGCCGCCGATGAGGACGGTTATCTTGGGGACGCTGGCGGTGGCTACCGCCGTCACCAGCTTGGCCCCGTTCTTCGCGATGCCTTCCGCCTCATATTTGCCGCCCACCATGAAGCCGGAAATGTTCTGAAGGAAGAGAAGCGGAATGCGGCGCTGGCAGGCGAGTTCGATGAAATGCGCGCCCTTGAGCGCGCTTTCGCTGAACAGCACGCCGTTGTTCGCCAGGATCGCGACCGGCATGCCCCAGATATGGGCAAAGCCGCAGACGAGCGTGGTGCCGTAGAGCGCCTTGAATTCGTGGAATTCGCTGCCGTCGACGATGCGGGCGATCACCTCGCGCACGTCATAGGGCGCACGCACGTCCTGCGGGATGATGCCGTAAAGCTCGGCAGGATCGTAGCGCGGCGGGACCGGCGCCTGCAGGTTGACCTGCGGCGCGGGCGACGGGGTCAGGGTGGCGACGATGTCGCGCACGATGCTGAGCGCATGCTCGTCATTCTCGGCGACATGATCGACCACGCCCGATCGGCGACCGTGCAAGTCGCCACCGCCCAGATCTTCCGCGCTGATGACCTCGCCGGTTGCGGCCTGGACCAGGGGCGGGCCGGCAAGGAAGATCGTGCCCTGGTTGCGCACGATGACGGTCTCGTCCGACATGGCAGGCACATAGGCCCCCCCAGCCGTGCAGCTGCCCATCACGCAGGCGATCTGCGGAATGCCGCGCGCGGACAGGTTCGCCTGATTGTAGAAGATGCGGCCGAAATGCTCCCGATCGGGGAACACTTCCGCCTGGTGGGGCAGGTTCGCGCCCCCGCTGTCGACCAGATAGATGCAGGGCAGGTTGTTTTCGAGCGCGATCTCCTGGGCGCGAAGATGCTTCTTCACCGTCATCGGGAAATAGGTGCCGCCCTTCACGGTGGCATCGTTCGCCGCGATCATCACCTGGCGCCCGGCGACCCGGCCGATCCCGGCCACGATGCCCGCGCCGGCGACGTCGCCACCATAAAGGCCGTTGGCGGCAAGCTGGCCGATTTCCAGGAAGGGGCTGCCCGCATCGAGCAGATTTTCGACGCGGTCGCGCGGCAGCAGCTTGCCGCGGCTCACATGCCGTTCCCGCGCGGCTGTCCCGCCGCCCAGTGCGGCCGCTGCAACATCGGCCCGCAATTGCTCGGCAAGTTCGCGGTTGTGCGCGACGTTGGTCCTGAACGTCTCGCTCTCCGGAGAGAGGGCGCTATCGATATAGGGCGCGCTCATTGGCCGTTCCCGATCAGTTCGCGGCCGATCAGCATGCGGCGGATTTCATTCGTGCCCGCGCCGATGTCGAGCAGCTTCGCGTCCCGCATGAAGCGTTCGACGGGCCAGTCCCTGGTGTACCCCGCTCCGCCGAGCGCCTGAACGGCTTCCAGCGCCACGCGCACGGCATTTTCGCTCGCCAGGAGAATGGCGCCGGCGGCGTCGAAGCGGGTTGTCCTGCCGGCGTCGCAGCTCCTGGCCACCGCATATACATAGGCGCGCGCGGAATTGAGCGCGACATACATGTCGGCGACCTTGGCTTGCATCAGCTGGAAGGTCCCGATCGGCTGTCCGAACTGCTTGCGATCGCGCACATAGGGGATGACGACATCCAGACAGGCCTGCATGATGCCCAACTGGATGCCGGCAAGCACGGTGCGCTCATAATCGAGCCCGCTCATGAGAACCTGCACGCCGCCGTTCAGCGGACCCATCACATTCTCGCGAGGCACCTCACATCCGTCGAAAACAAGTTCGGCCGTGGGAGAACCGCGCATTCCGACCTTGTCGATCTTCTGGCCGATGGAAAAACCGGGCATGTCCTTTTCGATGAGGAAGGCCGTGATGCCCTTGCTGCCTTCGCCGGTCCTGGCATATACGACGAGCGTATCGGCATAGGCGGCGTTGGTGATCCAGAATTTGGTGCCGTCGAGCACATAGCCCGTGTCGGTCTCGCGGGCCCTGAGCTTCATCGATACGACGTCCGATCCGGCGCCCGCCTCCGACATGGCCAGGCTTCCGACATGTTCGCCGGATATCAGCCTGGGCAGATATTTCGCCTTCTGCTCGTCATTCGCCCAGCGGCGGATCTGATTGACGCACAGGTTCGAATGCGCGCCATAGCTGAGGCCGATGGAGGCGGACGCCCGGCTGATCTCCTCGCAGGCCACCACATGTTCGAGATAGCCCAGGCCCAGGCCGCCCCATTCCTCTTCCACGGTGATGCCGTGAAGGCCCAACGCGCCCATCGCCGTCCAGAGTTCATCGCGGGGAAACCAGTCCTCCGCGTCGATCCTCGCAGCGATCGGGGCAATCCGATCGGCGGCGAAGCGGCTTGTGGTTTCGCGGATCATGTCCGCATTCTCGCCAAGCGCAAAGTCAAAGTCAGGCGCCATGATCTCTCCTGGGATGGCTTGTCCGGACCGTATTTATCACCTCGCGGACCTCATGAAAAATTGACCCGCGCTAAAACACATAATAGATGCTGTCTATGATAGAACGCTATCTCATCCATTATTTTCTGGCAGTGGTCGATCAAGGGAATTTCTCTCGCGCGGCCCAACAATGCGGCGTGTCGCAGCCGACCCTGTCCGTGGGCATCGCAAAGCTTGAGGCGCTTCTCGACCGCATACTCTTCAACCGCACCAACCGAAGGGTCGAATTGACCAGCTTCGGCGTGACCTTCGCCATCCACGCGCGCCGCATCGAAGCGGAGTTTGCGAAAATGCAGCAGGCGATGACCGAGGATGAGACGATCAAGCTCGTCCGGATCGGCATCGTGTCTTCCTTGCCCTCCTTCTGGATCGAAAAGGCTACGCGCGAAGCGTGCGGCGTGGAAGGGGAGCAGATCGAACTGGTTGAGGGCAAGATGCGGGATCTGGCGCCCCGGCTGGAGAGGGGGCGGATCGATGTTATCGTCGGCCTGGTCGGAAGCGACGCGCCTGACGACGACATCTTGTTCGAAGAAGGCTATGCGCTCGCCCTGCCCGAAACCCACCCGCTGGCGCACAGGAAACTGGTCGAGGCCGAAGAGGTGGCGAATGCACGCATGATCGTGCGACGAAATTGCGAGGCGCTTGCCGAGGTGAGCCGTTTCTTCACGCAAAGGGGCGTGCGCCCCTTTTTCGCCGCGCGCACCGTCAATGACGATCGCGCCGTCGCGCTGGTGAAGGCCGGCCTGGCCATAACCGTGATGCCGCAATGTTTCCGGCAGCCCGGAATGGTCATGCCCAAGCTAGCGGGATTTGAAACGCGGCGGCGAATAGGTCTGATTGCAGATCGATCGGCACTGGGCAGGACCGAAAGCAGCCAATCCCTGCAGCGATTTGTGCGGTCGCTAAAGGCGCTTGCCTGATCATTTCGGCGCGCGCCCGGAACGCCCGATCCGTCCTCGTCGATTATGGCCAGCCGCATGCCGCGATGCACGACCGGGGACCGGCCGGCATCCGCGCCGGTTCGATCACCTTCAGCCCTGCACGGGGCGGAGCGTTCATCAGAAGGCCGCGATGCCGGTGATGGCGCGCCCCAGGATCAGGGCATGCACGTCATGCGCGCCCTCATAGGTGTTCACCGTCTCCAGGTTCACCATGTGGCGCATCACCTGATATTCCCCGGAAATGCCGTTGCCGCCATGCATGTCACGGGCCGCCCGCGCGATGTCCAGCGCCTTGCCGACATTGTTGCGCTTGACGATCGAGACCATGTCGGGCGCGAAGCGCCCTTCGTCCATCAGCCGGCCGACCCGCAACGACGCCTGGAGGCCAAGCGCGATGTCGGTCATCATGTCGGCCAGCTTCTTCTGGTAAAGCTGCGTCGCGGCGAGCGGACGGCCGAACTGCCTGCGGTCGAGGCCATATTGTCGCGCGGCATGGAAGCAGAACTCGGCAGCCCCCAGCGCGCCCCAGCTGATGCCGTAGCGCGCACGGTTGAGGCAGCCGAACGGCCCCTTCAGGCCCTCCACATTCGGCAATAGCGCATCGTCGTCCACCTCCACGTCGTCGAGGTTGATCATGCCGGTGATCGACGCGCGAAGGCTGAGCTTGCCTTCGATCCTGGGCGCGGACAGGCCCGGCGTGTCGCGGTCGAGCACGAAGCCGCGTATGGCGCCCCCATGCGCTTCGGATTTCGCCCACACCACGAAGACGTCCGCGATCGGGGCATTGGAGATCCAGGTCTTGTTGCCGTTCAGCCGGTAGCCGGTCGGCGTCTTGACTGCGCGGGTGCGCATGCCGCCCGGATCCGAGCCGGCATCGGGTTCGGTCAGCCCGAAGCAGCCGATGGACGTGCCTGCCGCCAGACCCGGCAGATAGCGCTTCCTTTGTTCTTCCGAACCGTAAGCGTGGATCGGATACATTACGAGACTGGACTGGACCGACATCATCGAACGATAGCCGGAATCGACGCGCTCGACTTCGCGGGCGATCAGGCCATAGGCGACATAGGATGCCGCCGCGCCGCCATATTCCACGGGGAGGGTCGCGCCGAGCAGGCCGGCCTCGCCCATTTCCCGGAAGATCGCCGGGTCCGTGAACTCTTCGTCAAAGGCCTGGATCACACGCGGCTGCAGCCGCTGCTGCGCATAGGCCCGAGCAGTGTCGCGAACGAGACGCTCCTCGTCGGTCAACTGGTCCTCCAACAGCAGGGGGTCTGCCCAATCAAATATGGCTGTCTTGCTCATCATGTCCTGTCCTTTGCCTGAAGGCCGGCATGTTGAACTTGCGACGATCCGCTCAAGCGCGCAATTGCCCATCCTTCTGATCGAAAAAAGAGAATAAACAGAGGATCGACGATCGATTCCCGGGAAGCACCCGGATCGGTCGGACCGCTGTTCTGCGCTGGACATTCCGCTGTAAACCTTACATGGAAGAGTTTCGTGGCCACGGGCGGTTCGGCCGGACAGATGGGACGAGGAAGGAAGAGAGGATCGCGATGGCGACCGATGATGGTTTTGTAGAGACGGTTGATCGTGCGGCGG
>DATEDR010000419.1:0-2926 GCA_035281605.1 Sphingobium sp. | reverse complement strand
TTACCCTTGGGCGGCGCTTCCGGCCGCTGACCATGTCAATGATGGGCCGCTGGGGTGTATCTGCCCAGCGGCCCCTCTCATTTTCAGGGTTGCCCAAAGGTCCGCCTTCCGACGAAAAAGCGCGCCGCGCGCCCTACCGCTCGACGCCCTTCACCTTCCCCCAGGTCCGCGCCGCCGTGTAGCCCAGATAGCCCGTGCCGAACAGCGCATAGAGCGGCTCGGGCAGCGCGTGGAAATAGGCCCGCATCGCCCGGATGATAGCGCTTGCCATCTCCGGCCGCAGCCCGCCGATCAGCCCCAGCGGCACCGACCAGAGCAACAGCGCATACATGACGTAGAGAAAGGCCGGGCGGGCGCGCAGCGTCCAGCGGTCGGGCGGGGCGCTCATGCCGGGCCGACCCGGTTGGCGAGCCAGCCGTACAAAAATGCTTCATTGGCCGGCCTGCTTTCCGCGAGCGCCAGATAACGCTCCCCCTGCAGCGCCTCGATCGCCTTCAGCAGCACCTTCTCGCCCGCCTTGCCCCGCTGCGCGAGGAAAGAGTGCAGCGCGGCGAGCGTCTTGGCGCCGACCGTCCGGTCCACCTTCAGGTCCGGATAGTCCTTCTGGTTGCGATTGAGCGCGTTGAGCGCGCGCTGCAGAAAGCTGGTCGCGGTCGGGGGGCCCATATTGACCGCGCTGTCGAACAGTTCCGCCGCGATATTGGGCGCAAGTTCGGCAATGAAGGCATAGCCCGGCCGGTCCCAATAGAGCCGCCGGTAGATCGCCTCCGCCGTCGCCTGCGGCAGTTTCCGCATGTCGCCGGCATAGCCATTGGCGCGCGCTACGGCCTGGGTGATGCCGAAATTGGTGGGCCCGCCGCGATCCGCCGGGTGATTGCTGTACCCGCCCTCGCGCGCGATCACTTCGTCGATCAGTGTCGAAATATCCATGAAGCCGCCTTCCCTGTTGATGAAGGCGGATCATTTATCCCATTTGGTTCGTTGTAGGACAGCAAAAAAATCGCGGCGCGCGGAATTGGCGCGGCCGGATATTCGAGTGCGTGCAGAAATGAAAACGCCGCTTCCTGCGCTTGGCAAGAAACGGCGGATTTCCTTGGTCGGGACGAGAGGATTCGAACCTCCGACCCCCACACCCCCAGTGTGATGCGCTACCAGGCTGCGCTACGTCCCGACCGGAGCGCGCCCAATAGAAGCATGTCGGCCAACATGCAAGACATTCGAAGACGGCTTTTTGCGCCCCTGCCGCAATCCCTAATCATGTTGCCTCGCCGTCCCCATCTGTGTTAGCCGCGCGCCCTTGATCCGTGGTCGCTTCCTGCCGTCACGGCTGGACAGAAGAATAAGGCGAAAGTCCCACCCATGTTCATTACCCCAGCCTTTGCCCAGACTGCGGGCGAGCAGTCGTCCGGTGCCTCCATGCTGGTGCAGATGGCGCCGCTCGTCCTCATCTTCGTCGTCTTCTACTTCCTGCTGATCCGTCCGCAGCAAAAGCGGATGAAGACGCACAAGGCGAAGATCGACGCGGTGAAGAAGGGCGATCAGGTGGTGACCGGCGGCGGCCTCGTCGGCAAGGTCGCGCGCGTCGATGAATTTTACGTCGATGTCGAACTGGCGCCCGGGATGAAGGTGAAGGCGGTCAAATCGACCCTGACCGACGTCGTCGATCCCGCGACCGCCAAGCCCGCGAACGACTGAGCCCTCATCGATGCTGAACTTTTCGCGCTGGGCCATTGCCGCAATCCTGCTGCCGCTGGTCATCGGCATCGTCTGCGCCGTCCCGAGCTTCCTGCCCGACGCGGCCGTCTCGAGGCTGCCCGGCTTCATGCAGACGCGCGTCAACCTGGGCCTCGACCTGTCGGGCGGCAGCCATCTGCTGCTCGAAGCGTCGACCCAGGACGTCGCCAAGCAGCGGCTCACCAATATGGAGGAGCAGGTCCGTACCGAGTTGCGCCGGGGTACGCCGCGCATCGCGGTCGGCGATATTTCCAGCCGCGACGGCAAGCTGAGCTTCATGGTCCGCGACCCGTCCCAGGTCGATGCCGCTGTCGAGCGCATCCGGCCGCTGACGGAAGGAGCGGGGCTCACCGGCCAGCGTGACTTCAATGTCGAGGTGGTCAACAGTTCCACCGTCGTCGTGACGCCGACCGAGGCCGGCATCGACAATGCGGTCAAGAGCGCGATGGAAGTCGCGACCGAAGTCATCCGCAAGCGCATCGACGAAATGGGCACGCGCGAGCCCACCATTCAGCAGCAGGGCGGCAACCGCATCGTCGTGCAGGTGCCGGGGCTGCAGAATCCCAAGGCCTTGAAGGACCTGCTGGGCCAGACGGCCAAGCTGGAATTCAAGCTGGTCGACGCCACCGCCAACCCAGCCGAAGTGGCGCAGGGCCGCGCGCCGGTCGGCAGCGAAGTGCTGCCCTATCCCGATAATCCGTCGGGCGTGCCGATGATCGCGGTCAAGCGCCAGGTCATGGTATCGGGCGAGGATCTGACCGACGCGACCCAGGGCTTCGACCAGAATAACCAGGCCATCGTCAACATCCGCTTCAACGGCTCGGGCGGGCGCAAGTTCGGCCAGGTGACGTCGCAGAACGTCAACCGCCCCTTCGCCATCATCCTCGATGGCAAGGTGCTGTCGGCGCCGAACATCAACGAGCCGATCCTGGGCGGCAGCGCGCAGATCAGCGGCAATTTCACCGTCGAGAGCGCGAACCAGCTGGCGATCGCGCTGCGCTCGGGCAAGCTGCCCGTCGCCCTCACCGTGGTCGAGGAGCGCACCGTCGGCCCGCAGCTGGGCGCGGACTCGATCAAGGCGGGCCTGCTCGCCTCGCTGATCGCCGTCGCGGCGGTCGCGGTCTTCATGTTCGCGAGCTATGGCCGTTTCGGCATGTATGCGAACATGGCCGTTGCCATCAACGTTCTGGTG
>DATEDR010000418.1:0-4807 GCA_035281605.1 Sphingobium sp. | reverse complement strand
ATCCATCTGTCCGAAAGTGCGGCCGCCCGCGCCTTTGCCGCCTATGGCGCGGCGCTGGCCCATGACCCGGCGACCCGCGCGATCATCGGCCAGATCGCCCGCGATGAGGAGGGGCATATGCGCTATTCGCATGCGGAACTGACGCGGCTGGAGCCGGAGCGCGCCGGTCGCGCGCTGTGGGCCGCGCGGCTTCGCCGGCTGTGGCGGGCTTATCTCCGCTTCGCGCTGATCCTGGCGGCGATGATGTCGCGCCTTATCCTGACGCTGCTCTATTTCCTGCTGCTCGCCCCCTTCGCCTGGGTCGCCAAGCGCGCCTGGCGCCGGGAAACCACGGGCTGGCACGCCTGCGCGGACCGCGCGCGCGACCGGGAAGGAGGACAATATTGATGAAGATCCTCGGCATTTCGGCCTTCTATCATGATGCCGCCGCTGCGCTGGTGATTGACGGGCTACCCGTCGCCGCGGTGCAGGAGGAGCGGCTGTCGCGGCGCAAAAACGACGCCGAATTTCCCATGAAGGCGATCGAATGGTGCCTGGATAGCGCGGCGCTGGAGCCGGAGGAGCTGGACGCCGTCATCTTCTACGAACGCCCGGCGCTAAAGTTCGACCGGGTGCTGATGACCCTGCTGCGCAGCTTTCCGCACAGCTGGCGCGCCTTTCCCCACGCGATGAACAACATGCTGGGCGAGAAATTATGGGTGCGCGGCGTCATCGCGGCGCAGCTGGGCATCGACGCGCGGCGCATCCTGTTCACCGACCATCATGTCTCGCATGCCGCCGCCGCTTTCCTGACCGCGCCGACCGAGGAAGCGGCCATATTGACGGCGGATGGCGTCGGCGAATGGGCGACCTTCACGGTCGGCCAAGGCAGCAAGCGCGTCGGCGGCCCGACAAAGATAGACCTGCTGCGCGAGGTCCGCTTCCCCCACTCGCTCGGCCTCTTCTATTCGGCCTTTACCGCCTTTCTGGGCTTCAAGGTCAATGAAGGCGAATATAAGGTCATGGGCCTCGCCGCCTATGGCACGCCGCGCTTCGCGCAGGAGGTGCGGCGGATCTTGCAGCGGACGGCGGATGGCGCCTTCGCGCTCGACCTTGCCTATTTCGACTATCATCGGGCGGTCGAATCCGCCTATTCGCGCGCCTTTATCGACCTGTTCGGCCCGCCGCGCGACCGGTTCGAGCCGATCGACCTGGCGAGCGAACGGGGCCAGCATTATGCCGACGTCGCCGCCAGCGCTCAGCTGGTGCTGGAAGAGGTGATGGTCGGCATCGCCACGTCGCTGCGCAAGGAAACGGGGCTATCCGACCTGTGCCTGGGTGGGGGCGTCGCGCTGAATGGCGTCGCCAATGCGCGCATCCTGCAGGAGGCGGGGTTCGAGCGGCTGTTCGTTCCCTCCGCGCCCGGCGACGCGGGTTGCGCACTGGGGGCGGCGCTGTGGGCCGACCGGGTGCATTTCGGCCGACCCCATAGCGATTGTCCCGACCATCCCTTCTGGGGGCCTTGTGTCGACGCCGACGATCTCGCGCGGATCGCGGCGGAGGACGAACTCCCCTTCGCAAAGCTGAACGAGCCGGAACTGATCGATAGCGTAGTTGAGGCGATCGTGGGCGGCGCCATCGTCGGCTGGATGGAGGGCGCTGCGGAGTTTGGCCCCCGCGCGCTCGGCCATCGCAGCATCCTGGCCGACCCCGGCGACGCGGCGATGCGCGACCGGCTCAACCGCGACATCAAGTTCCGAGAGGCCTTCCGCCCCTTCGCCCCGGTGGTGCCTGTCGAACAGGCGGACAGCTTCTTCGCCTTGCCGCCCGGCGGCGCCAGGTTGGGGCGCTTCATGTCGGGCGTGTTCCCCGTCCGGTCCGAATGGCGGGACCGGCTGCGCGCCGTCACGCATGTCGACGGCACCGCGCGCGTGCAAGTGCTGGAGCGCGCCATGGCCCCGCGGCTGCACGCGCTGCTCACCGCCTATGGGCGGCGGCGGCGGGGATTGCCCGTCCTGCTCAACACCTCGTTCAACCTGGCCGGCGATCCGATCGTGACCAGCGTGGCGGAGGGCTATTCGACCTTTCGCCGGGCGGGCATGGACCTGCTTGTCGCCGACGATGGGCTGGCGCGGCGCCAGCGGTCGCGCCAGCATCAGCCGATGGAGAAGGTCGCATGATCCGGCGCAAGGGACGGCTGAAGCGTCAGCTCATCATCGTCGGCAATGCCGGCGGCACGATCGCCGATCTGGTGCGCGGCATGTGGCGGTCGCCCGGCGGGCGGCGCTGGATGATCCCGCTGGTGGTGTTCCTCTGTTCGGTGGGCGTCATCCTGACGCTCGCGTCCGGGGTGCAGGCGCTGGCGCCGTTCATCTATTCGATCTTTTAGCGTGGACGAAGAGGCGCTGTCGTTGCTCGCCTGTCCCCGCTGCGGCGGGCGACTGGGGGAGGCGTTGCGGTGCGGGGATTGCGGGGAGGGCTATGCCGAGGCCGACGGCATAGCCGATCTGCGCTTGCCCGGCGACGTTCGCACGGAACGGGTGCGCGCCTTCTATGCGCAGGCGCCCTTTCCCGGCTATCCGCCCCGCGACAGCATCGATTGGCTGCGCGCCCGGGCCGAGCGCAGCGCCTTTGCGGCGCAACTTGACGCCGCCATCCCCTATGACGCGCGCATCGTGGAGGTCGGATGCGGCACCGGCCAGATGAGCCTCTATCTCGCCCGCGGCGACCGGATCGTCATCGCGGCGGACCTCTGCCGCGCCTCGCTGGAACTGGGGGCGGCGGCAGCCCGGCGGCTGGGCATCGACCGGGTCCATTTTGTCGAGACCGACGTGCATCATCCCGGCCTGCGCGCCGGCGCGTTCGACGTCGTCTATTGTTCGGGCGTGCTGCATCATACGCCCGATCCGCAAGCGGCCTTTGCGCCCGTGGCGCGGCTGGCGCGGCCCGGCGGGCTGGTGATATTGGGCCTCTACAACCGCTATGCGCGCCTGCCGCACAGGCTGCGGCGGCTGGCGGCGCGGCTGTCGGGCTGGCGCTGGATTCCCGCCGATCCGGTCCTCGACGAACGCCATGCCGAGCCGGAGCGGCGTGAAGCCTGGCTGCGCGACCAGTATCGCCATCCCGAAGAACATCGGCATGGGCTGGCGGAGGTGCGACGCTGGTTCGCCGCGAACGGCATCGATTATGTCCGCGCGATACCCAGCGCGCTGCTGGGAGGAAGCGGCGAAGAGCAGGCGCTGACTCAGGCGGAGGAGGGCGGCTGGTGGATGGAGGATATGCTCGCGCAGCTCGGGTGGATGCGCGCGCTGGCGGCGGAAGGAGGGTTGTTCGTGACGGTGGGAAGGGCCGGGGCCTCCCCGTCCGTCCCAACATCGTTACGCGAGCAGCACCCAGGCCGCGCCCAGCGCCGCGCTGCTGAGCAGAACCGGGATGACGCCGACCTTGAAGCGGAAAACGGCGATCATCGCGCCGACTGACAGGATGAGGGCGGGGATGTCGACGCTGGCAAGCACCGGCAGGTCGACCCCGCCCACCGCCTGTACCCGGTCGAACAGCGTGTGAATCGCGAACCAGATGGCAAGGTTCAGGATCACGCCGACGACCGCCGCGGTGATCGCGGTCAGCGCCGCCGACAGCGCCCGATTGCCGCGCAGCCGCTCGATGAACGGCGCCCCGGCGAAAATCCAGAGGAAGCAGGGGACAAAGGTCACCCAGGTGGTGAGGATCGCGCCGAGCGTGGCGGCGACCAGAGGGTCGAGCGTCCCGGCGTCACGGAAGGCGGCGAGGAAGCCCACGAACTGCGTCACCATGATCAGAGGCCCGGGCGTCGTTTCCGCCATGCCCAGGCCGTCGAGCATCTCGCCCGGGCGGAGCCAGCCGAAGCTGCCCACGGCCTCCTGCGCGACATAGGCCAGCACGGCATAGGCGCCGCCGAACGTCACGATCGCCATCTGGCTGAAGAAGCCGGCGATCTGGGTGAACACATTGTCAGGGCCGAGCGCGAGCAGCAGCGCCAGCACGGGCGCCAGCCAGAGAATCAGCAAAGCCGCAGATATGCGCAGCGACCAGCCGAGATTGGGGCGGGCATGGTCGGGCAGCGCCTCGCCCAGCGCGGTGTCGCGGTCGTGGACGATCGTCCCGCCCGACGGGCCATGGCCGCCGCCGCCGCGGAATTGAGGGAGGCCGCTACGCCCGCCGATATAGCCGCCGATCCCTGCCGCCAGCACGATCAGAGGGAAGGGCGCGCGCAGGAAGAAAATGGCGACGAAGGCGGCGGCGGCGATGCCGCGCATGACGTTGTTCTTCAGCGCGCGTGATCCGACGCGGACCACCGCCTGCACCACGATCGCCAGGACGGCCGCCTTCAGGCCGAAGAACAGCCCCTCGATCAGCGGGACTTGGCCGAGCAGCACATAGACGTAGCTGAGCGCCAATATGGCGAGGAATCCCGGCAGCACGAACAGGGCGCCGGCGATCAGGCCGCCCTTCGTCCGATGCAGCAGCCAGCCGATATAGACGGCGAGCTGCTGCGCCTCGGGCCCCGGGAGCAGCATGCAATAGTTGAGCGCATGGAGGAACCGCTCTTCCCCGATCCAGCGCTTTTCCTCGACCAGGATGCGATGCATCACCGCGATCTGGCCCGCCGGCCCGCCGAAGCTCAGCGCCGCGATGCGCGCCCAGACGCGGGTCGCTTCGCCGAGCGATATGCCATGGCCGCTGCCTGGATTGGCCGGGGCGGAAGAGACGGAAGAGGCACCTGACGTCATCGGTCGATCTTTCGATTGGTGAAAAAGGCATGGAACTGGTTGAGGGCGTCGCTGGCGAG
>DATEDR010000417.1:0-11019 GCA_035281605.1 Sphingobium sp. | reverse complement strand
CGAATTTCCTGTATGAAGTCGAGGATGAGCGCTTCTTCGGATCCGAACCGGCGAGTCGACACGAGCAGCCGCCGCGCAGCATCGCTGCCGATCCGTTGCGCCAGCCGGCGAGTGCCGAGGAAGAGGCCGAAACGAAGTCCGGGCATGCCGAAGCTTGCATCGGGAGCGGCGATGCGGCGCGCGCAGGCGCAAAAGAGATCCGCTCCCGCGCCGAAATTGGCCCCATGGGCGAACGCCAATGTCTCGAAAGGAGCCCGATAGAGCGATTGCAGCAATTGTTCGATGCGAATGAAGCGAAGCACGAGAGTCGCCTCATCGAGTTCCATGAAGGCGGTCAGGTCAAAGCCGGCGCTGAAGTTTCGCCCCTCTCCCTGCAGCACGAGCAGACGCGTTCCATCTTCGCGGCATTTATCGACCTCGCTCTGCAATCGGTCGACCAGCGCGGCGCAAAGCGCGTTCCGTCTCTCCGGCCGATTCAATGTGAGCGTGGTTACCGTATCGGCCTTTGAAACCAGCAGATCGCTCATCCTTCCAATCCCGAAAGGCGGCGACGAATCGGGTCGAGTATCTCGTGGTCATGTTCGCCAAGCGCCGGAGGATTGCGGTAGATGGGCATTGCCTCGCCGGCGAAACGCAAAGGCGAGCCGAAAGTCCGCGTCCCGCTTCCGTTGGGCAGCGCGATCTCCTTGACCCAGGCCATGGCGGTTACCTGTTCGTCTGCGAGTGCCTCCGAATAGCTGTTGATGGGGGCGCAGGGTACGCCGGCCTCGCGGAGCAGCGCGAGCAATTGCCCCACCGTCTTTGTCGCGAAGTCTTGGTCCAATGAGATTTTCAGCGCCCGCTGATTGGTTGCCCGCGATCCGGTCGATGCGAACCGTGCATCGTCGAGCAGATCCTCCCGCCCCAGAGCGCGACAGAAGGACGCCCATAAGCCGTCGTTGCCCGCGGCCACGGCGATATGGCCGTCGTACGCTTCGAATGCCTGGTAAGGCGCGTTGCGCGGATGCGCGGAACCCAGCTTGCCGGGATTCCTGCCGCTTCCGAAAAGCTCGCTTGTCTGGAGCGCGGCAATGGCCAAGGATGTGCCCAGCATCGGCACATCGATATGCGCGCCCATCCCGCCGATCGCGACCTGGCGGAGCGCCGCGCAGACCGCCATCGCCCCATAAAGACCGGCGCTGAAATCGGTCAATGGAACGCCGCACTTGATCGGCGGACCGTCGGGCTCCCCCGTGACGCTCATGATGCCGCTCATGGCCTGCAGGGTGAGATCGAAACCGCCTTCCTCCGCACGCGGACCTTGCTGCCCGAACGCCGAAATCGAACAATAGACGAGCGACGGCTTCAGCGGCCGAAACACCGCGTAGTCGAGGCCAAGCCTTCGCATGACGCCCGGCCGATTGTTTTCGATGACCGCGTCGGCGCCCATCACCAGCTCACGCGCAAACCTTTGTTGCTCGGGCTGCTTCATATCAAGGGTGACCGAGCGTTTGTTGCGGTTCACCGAAGCGAAGTTTTCGCTGTAGCCCTCGGTAAGCGGGGGCCAAGACCGCATCGAATCGCCGCGAGGATGCTCCACCTTGATGACGTCCGCGCCCAGATCGGCCAGGAGCATCCCGCAGAAAGGCCCCGCCGCCACAGTGCAGAATTCGATCACCTGAATGCCGCTCAAAGGACCGTGCATGCCGCCGTTCATCTCATCGCCTGTCACGCCCGGAGGATGGACCCGTCGCAATCATAGGAGGCAGCGCAATCGGCTTCTCATCACCAATTTTCATTTGGACATCAGGTTATTTAATGTCGCCGAGCGGCCGATATCGGTTTCGCCAGGAGTGAGTGCGCCGATCCCGCGACGCGGCCCCCGATCATGCGGCATATTGAAACATGCAGACGGCCAAAAGGACCAGCAGCGCGAGCCAGACCGTTTCGATCACCATCAGCATGACCGGCTTCCACCCGCTGCGCGCCAGCGCCGCAAAGGAGGTCTTGATGCCGATGGCGGCGATGGCCATCGCGAGACACCAGCGGGAGACGTCACTGGCGGCATCCGAGACGCGCGTCGAAACGGCACCCACGCTATTCAGCATCATCAGGACGACGAAGCCCACCAGGAAGAGCGGAATCGGCGCCGGCGCGGTCGTCTCCTGCCCGCGCCGTCCGCCGGCGAGCGTCACGGCGAGGACCACCGGAACGAGCGCCGCCACGCGCAGCAGCTTGACATAGACGGCGATGTCGCCGGAACGGGTGGACACCGCCGAGGCCGCCCCCACCACCTGGGCGACATCATGGATCGTGCCGCCGAAAAAGATCCCGGCGAGGGTCGGTTGAAGGCCCGTCGCCCTGGCGATCAACGGATAGATGATCATCGCCATGGTGGAGAGGCTGGTGACGATCACGACCGTCAATACGGTCTCCCGCTCGCGGACCCTTGCCGGCATCGCGGCGGACAAGGCGAGCGCCGCGGACGCGCCGCATATCCCGACAGCTCCCCCCGACAGCAGGCCGAATGCGCGGCTCAGGCCGAAACGGCGGGCGAGGAGGATGCCGAGGCCGACTGTCGTCACCACGCCGAGAGGCACAATGACGATCGGCAGCCAGCCAAGCGCCAAGATTTGCGCGAGGCTTATCCGCAAGCCCATGAGCGCCACCCCCACCCGCAGCAGGATCTTGGACGAGAATTCGATACCCGACGCGCAGCGGGGGTCATCATGAACAAAATGGAACGTCATGCCCAGCAGAAGGGCGAACAACGTCAGGGGAGCGCCATAGTGGTAGGAGAGCCCGGACGCGGCGATGCTGACCGTTCCGACCAAGAGCAGGCCAGGATAGACCCGCCTCGATTCGTCCGCCGCTTTCAGAAAAGCGCCCACACCGGCCTTCGCGCTTGGAGCAAGTTGCGAGATCACCTTGCGGAGGGCGTTTTCAGGCTGCCGCGTGCAGATTGGGGATCGAGGGAGTCCAGCCTTCGGCTGCGAGCAGCTTGGCGGCGCTAGGGCGACACATCATTCGCCGGGCATGAGCATGCCAAGCCGGAAAATCCGTGGCATCGATTTCGAGCCTTGATGCCCAATTCAGAAAGACGAACGCGTAAGGATCAAGCACACTGAAGCGATCCCCTATCAGCCATTGCCCGCCTGAGGCCATGAGCACTTCGATCTCTTTGAAATGACCGAGGACCCTGGCCTTTCCGTCCCGCTTGAGACACGCTTTCGCTTCGTCGGAATCCGCGAAGCGTTCGGGCCGAAAGATCTGCGAAAAGGAAACATGAACGGAGCTGGCAAACCATGCCAGAAGCTCGATCGAGCGTGCGGCCGATCGGGAATCATCCAGGTTTAGCAAGCCCGCCCCCGGAGCTTTGCTCGCGATATGATAGAGAATCGCGGGCAATTCGGTGATGATTTGTCCGTCATCCAATAGGACGGGCACGCGCCCATGGGGATTGACGCTCAGGAACTCGGGGGACCGTTGCTCGCCCGAACCGAGGTTCACCGCGACGAGATCAAACGACGCCTCGGCCTCTATCAACGCCCAATGAGCGGCCAAGGAACAGGAACCCGAAGCATAATATAGGATCGTGGTCATGAAGTTTCCCGCGGTGTTGCCTCTGTCCACTGCGGCCACCGATAGAAAAGACCAAATTGGAAAGCTTTATAGGAATATGAGAATGGTTGCCGACGATCGAGCCTGGTCGCGACCGGGTTGAAGACCCTCGATCATCCAGCGAGTCAGCGAGACCGGCTGGAACCGCATCGGAGCGATAGGGCGCCTACCGACCTGGGTGCGGCTTCCTGCACGGCGGGAGGTCGTTAACTACTCCAAATGTTCGGGAGAACAATGTTGGCGTAGCCGGATACGAAATCGACTTTTTGGCCGGGCCGAAAAATCGATCGTTCGACTCGACCGATATTCGCACCATAGACGTGAATGCTGATCGAAGGCCGATCAGCATAGGCGTTCATCACGCGATGGATGTCACCGCCGCTAGGCGAAATAGTCTCGACATCGCCTCTAGCCAGACGATTCGCCGGCCCTTCCACCAGCGAACCCGCATCGTCGACCGTATAGCCCGTGGAGATTTCAGCGCCCTGCAGGACTCCGACCAATCCCCAGACAGTGTGGTTGTGGATGGGCGTCTGTTGTCCGCCGCCCCAAACGAAGCTCACGACGCTGAACCGCTCCAGCGGATCGCAATGCAGCAGATATTGCTGATAATGCTGATCGCTCGGCTGCGCGCAATAGTCCGGCAGCCAATTTTCGGTGTCGATCAACGTCTTCAGCAGCGCTCCGCCCTCGGCCAGAACGGCCGGTTCGTCGGGATCGCGCTCGATCATAACGGTGAAGCGCCGAACAAACTCACGAAGCGATCCCAGCGTCATGGCAGACATCCATTCCTTGCCGATTCAATGCAGCAGCGCCTCGCAGACGATCTCCGAAAGGTTGCGGACCGCACGGGTAGAATCGGGCTTCTTGGCGAGGATGCAGCTGACATCGGGCAGTGCGGGCATGTCCGGACTATCCAGGACTTCCGCTCCCCAGGATCGGAAAAGATCGGTCCGGCACGTTATCGCGAGGCCGGCATCGACGCCCGCACGCAGCGCGGACATGCTCGGCGCTTCGAGCACGATCCGATAGGACCGATTCATGTCGCGCAAAGCGGCCAGGCCGGCTTCCCGAAAGCTGCATGGCGGCTCCAGCATGGCCAGCGGGATCGTCTCGCGGTCCAGCAAATCCCTGCTGCCAAGCCATCGCGTTGCACCCCGCCTTATCGCCCGCGGATCGTCGGCGGCGCCGATACCGACGACAATGTCGAGTTCGTCGGCGTCGAATTGCTGCACCAATCGCCCCGTCCCGCCGACGGATACCTGCAGCAGCGCGTTCGGATACAATTGCGCGAACCGCGCGATCACCTGTGACAAAAGGTCATCGGCGACGTCCTGCACCAATCCGATACGGACGGGGCCGCTCGAAGCCTCGGCCGACAGCGCCGAAAGCGCCCGATCGTTCAGATCGAGGATGCTGCGCGCAAACTCCAGGATCGTTTCCCCGGCTGGGGTCAGCACCAATCTGCCGCCCGACCGGGAAAACAGCTTGCGCTGCAGCAGGTCCTCGAGGCGGGCGATCCGCAGGCTCAGCGCCGATTGCGTGACGCATTCCCGCTCGGCGGCTTTCAGCATGGAGCCTGCATCCACGATCGCAACGAATGACCGCAGCCCGGCATTGGACAAGGTTTTTTTCACCGACACACTATGAGTTAAGCTTGTGTCAGTTGCAATCGTCATGAGACTTTCTGCTCGATGCAGAACGTCGCACCCTGTGCCCTCGCATGGCGCGTCGCCCAATTTACGACCCGATCTGCCGCATGCTTCGACAAAGAAGGCTCAAAATTTCGCGCCGAACATGAGGCCGAAGGTCCGCGGATCCGGACGAACGCCGAGCGTGCCGCCCAGCACGAAAAAGTTGAGGCGCCGGTACGTCACGTCGTTGGTGAGATTGTCGACATAGGCGCGGATGAAGAATTGATCGTCCGGCAGATGCCACGTGATCGATGCCTTCACCGTCTCGAATGCCGGCACCACGTAGGTCGCGGCGGCGTCATGGGAGGTCTTGGACTGGAAGCTCGCGTTGCCGTTGAGCTCGATGCTTCCTCCATTCGCCAGGGGAATGGTGTAGTTGACCGATCCTGTGACGGTCCAATCCGCCACCGTCGGCAAATGATTCCCGCTTATGTCGCCCGCGCAAGGCCGCGCTACGCCAACCGGGCAGCCGATGAAGATCGGACCCTGGAGGAAAGTGCCGAACCTCGCATGGTTCCAAGCCAGGCTCAAATCGATGCGAAGGTTCTGGGCCGGCACGATGTTGGCGTCGGCGTCGATGCCATAGATCGTCGCCTTGGGCGCGTTGCGCGTATAGTTCACGCCGTTCGATATGACGGCAAACTGAGGATTCTTGTAGTCGTAATAATAGGCTGCCAAATTGACGCGCAGGACGCCTGGAACCGGGTCCGACTTGACGCCTATTTCGTATGCGTCAAGGGTCTCTGGCTTGTACGGTATCTTGTCATCGACATTATTGGGATTGAAGCCGCCGCCTTTGAAGCCGCGATTGAATGAGGCATAGGCCATCACGCGCTCGTTGAATTTATGGTCGAGCGACAGCCGCCAGGTGAGCTTTTTGAATCTCGCCGAAGCAGGCAGGTTCGCAATGCCGGCCGCGCCAAGGAACGAAGTCCCATTGTTCAGCGTGATCCTTTGGGTGCCGTAGCGCCGCGGCTTGTCACTGCTGTAGCGCAGGCCCGCCGTAAAGGTGGTGCCTCCGCCAATCCGAAGCGAAGCCTGCCCGAAGCCTGCGTAGGATTTGGTCAGCTGGCCGGCATCGAACCGGACTTGCGCGACGCTTGTCGGCAGCGGAGCGAAGATCGGGCCGAGACCTACGGTTATCGGATCATAGGAGCTGTTGAATCTGAAATAATAGGCACCCACGACCCATGTAAGATCCCTCCCGCTCGGGGATTCCAGACGAAGCTCATTGGTGAACTGCCGCTGGAACTGCGTCACGTTTATGACCTGAATCGGCAGCGGAGAAGCATCGGCGTCGAGCCCCGCCGACGTGCGCTGGGTACGGTAGGCGGCAATATCGACGAGCTTGAGATCCCCGATTTCCTGTTCGATCTGGGCACTGATGCCGCCGCCGTGATTTCGGCGGGGCACCGCTCCGTCGGCATTCGCATCAAACCGACCAGGCACCGGCTGCACAAACGCGCCGTGCAGCGGCGATTCCGGAACCGGAACGGGAAAGCCCCGGGTGGACTTCGATCGTTCGTAATCCCCAATGATCCGAATCTTGGTGGATTCGGTCGGGGTGATCAGAAGCTTCGAGCGCGCGGCAAATTCATAATTCGCCTTTTGATAGTCGGTGTCGTTGGCGAAGTTGTGACCATATGCCTTTCCCTGGCTCATGAAGCTCAGGCCAAGGTCGATGGCGACGTTTCGCCCCAGCCCGGTTGTCCCATAGGCGTTGGCCTTGATCGTACGGTAGGAATCATAACCCAGGCTGGCGTTGCCGGAGAATTCCTGGCCGGGATCGCGCGTGATGATGTTGATCACGCCGCCGGTCGCGTTGCGACCGAACAAGGTGCCCTGCGGACCTTTCAGCACCTCGATCCGCTCGATATTGTTGAGACGAAGCATGGCTCCGTCTGTCGAGGCGGCATAGACGCCGTCGAGATAGAGGGCCACGGAGTTCTCGTAGCCGGCGGACCCGACGATCGAGCCGACGCCGCGTATCATCGCCACCAGCGATCCGACGGTGTTGTTTTGGCTCGCGACGAGGCCCGCGACCGATTGCCCCAGGTCGTAGACGTCATCGATATTCGCCTTCTCCAGGGTCTGCGACGTGACGGCGGTGATGGCGATGGGCACGTCCTGGAGGCGCTCGCTGCGCTTTTGCGCGACGACGACTATGTCTTCGATGCCTTGGGCGGACGACGCGTCGCCCTGGTTGGCCGCTGGGCCCGGCGCAGTCTCCTGCGCAAAGGCTTGCGACGCGGTTGCCGCGGCCAGGATCATGCCTGTCAGGACTTGGTGGTATTTCATCTTACTCTCCCCGCTTTTTTATCTGATGTCTCTTCATGCTTCGGCATGGCTGTTCTTTGGTCTGGGTATGCCCAGATTTTCTCTGAGGGTGGGGCCGACATAGTCGCGGCGGAACAGCCCGCGGTGCTGCAGGATCGGGAGAACGTGGGCGGCAAAGTCCGCAAGGCTGTCGTTGTTGCCGACATTGAGGATGAAGCCGTCGGCCGCTTCGTCGCGGAACCATTTCTCCATCCGGTCGGCGATCCGTTCGGGACAGCCGATGAAATCCGACCTCGGTATCATCTGGTCCATGGCGACCTGCCTGAGGGTGAGCTTGTTGGCCGCGGCCTTCTGCTTGATTTGATTGGTGCGGCTCTGCCACCCTTCGGCGCCGATCTCGCCGAGGTCGGGGAACGGCGCATCCAGATCATATTGCGAGAAATCGTGACCCGCGAACCGGTCGCGCAGATCCACCAATGCCTCCTCGATCGAAGGAAGCTCCTTCAAGGCCTCGAAGCGTCGCTCCGCTTCCTCATCGGTGGAGCCGATGATCGGGGCCACGCCGGGCGTTATGATCAGCGCGTCGGGGGACCGGCCGGCAGCCCGCGCCGCCGCCTTGACCGCTCGATAATGCTGCTGCGTGATCTCGAAGGATCGTGCGCCGGTGAAGATGACCTCAGCGTTGCGCGCGGCGAACGCTATTCCGGTGGGGGATCCCCCGGCCTGCGCGATGACCGGATGGCCTTGCGGGGGCCGCTCGATGCAGAGCGGGCCCGCAACCGAGAAATATTTGCCGACATGATTGAGCTGATGGAGCTTGCTCGCGTCGAAATAGCGCCTTGCGCTCCGGTCGCGGACAAAGGCATCGTCTTCCCAGCTGTCCCAAAGCCCTCGAACGATTTCAAGATGCTCTTCAGCCCGCACATAGCGTTCGTCATGCGCGATATGCTCGGACAGATTGAAGTTCTTCGCGGCGCCCGGATGCGCTGTCGTGACGAGGTTCCAGCCGGCTCGGCCGCCGCTCAGGTGATCGAGCGATGCGAGCTGACGCGCCACATTATAGGGTTCGGCGAACGATGTGCTGATCGATGGTATCAATCCGATGTGGGACGTGACCACCGCCAGCGCCGATAGCAGCGTGATCGGCTCGAAATGGCTCATCATCGCAGGCCAAGAGTCGAGCCCGCAATATGGGTTGTCGCCAATGAAGACGAAGTCCAGCTTGGCCTGTTCCGCCAGCTGAACCACGCGACGCTGGTATTCGAAGCTTATTTCGGACTTGAGATTCAGGCTCGGATCGAGCCAGCTCGATTGGGATTGGCCGAGTCCGTAAACCACGGTTCCCAATCGGAGCATCGGATGCCGTGACATGATCCCTCGCTATTGGTGTCGTTCGTTTTGCGGCAGATATCGGCACCGACCTGTTAAGCGTCAAACAACTGTTGCTTGAGGTCTTATAATTATCTTCAATGTCGTGGGCTGGAGGGAACGAGCAAAAGCGCGGGCCCGACTTGGACCCTTCGCGTCCCGACCTGGAAACCGGTGGCCGCCCTAACTCTTTCCTCGCCGGAGCCGGAGACAACGGGTCTTGCGACGGGACGCGCGGTCTTGCCGATTGATTGACGACAATCCCCGGGCTTGCGCGCGCGGACTTGATTAGAGCTGAACCACATATTTGGATTATTCGATTGCCGCCCTTCCGGACAACGCGGCACGAAGGACCGCCACTTGCATCTTCATGACTCGAGATTGAAGCTGGCAATTGGATGCGATCGATTGGTTCCAAGGGCGCAGGAGGAATGATGCGGGGAGCGAACAGGCGACACCAATGCTCGCGCTAGCGCCGCCAAAGCTCCGCCAAAACGCCTGGCTTATTCTTGGCCTCTCGGTCATCGGCGTCATGTGCTGCTCGACGTCGGTGATGCTCGTAAATGTCAGCCTGTTCATAAAGCCGCTGAGCGAAAGCCATGGCTGGTCGCGCGGCGCCGTCGTCCTGGCCCTGTCGGTGGCGTCCTTCGCCCAGGCCATCGTCAATCCTTTCATCGGGCGCGCGATCGACCGCTTCGGGGTCAAGATCATGCTGATCGCTTCGCTGACCGGCTATGCGGCGGCAACAGCGAGCTTGCCCCTTCTCATCGACAGGCTGGGGCTCGCCGGGCTTTATGTCGGATATGCCTTGGTCGCGATGCTGGGCGCAGGCTCCAATATCATCGCCTACGTACGCATATTGTCCGGCTGGTTCTCGGGGCCGATGAATCAGCATCGCGGATTGGCGCTCGGAGTGGCGGCGGCCGGGGTAACATTGGGCATGGCGGTGTCCGCGCCCATCGCGGTCGAGTTGATCCACCGCGTCGGCTGGCATGGCGCTTATTATGGCTTGACCGTCTTTCCCTTGCTGGTGGGCCTGCCGATCGCCGTGTTTGGAATGCGCATGGCCCCCGGCGATACGGCCGATGGCCTCGACAAAGGCGCGACGAGCGAGTCTTCCGCGGGGCTGACGCTAGGGGAAGCGGCACGGACCCGTGCCTTTTGGCTGATGCTTGGCATCGCCCTACTCATGTCGAGCAACCTGCAGGGCGTAATGGTGCACATGCCGGCGCTGGTTTCGGATCTGGGCCTGTCCGCCGACGGACTCGCCGTACTGGTGGGAGCGACCGGCATTCTCGGCATTTTCGGAAAGGTCTTCGCCGGCTTCCTGTTCGATCGCTTCTTCGCTCCCTATGTTTCCGTCTGGATCTTCGGCATTGCGGTCATCGGCTCGTTCGCGATGGCGGCGTTCGACAATCTCGTCGTCGCCGTCGTCGTGACGCTCCTCCAGGTGATTGGGGCTGGCGCGGAGATCGACCTGATCAGCTACGTGGCGGGCCGTTATTTCGGCATCAAGGCCTATGCGCAAATCTTCGGATGCATTTACAGCGTGTATATGGTCGGCATCGCGCTTGGTCCCTTTCTGGTGGGCTTGAGCTTCGACCAATGGGGCGGTTATCAGATTGCGTTTCTTATCTCGGGTGGGGGCCTTTGCGCCGCCTGCCTATTGCTGCTGCTGCTTCCTCGCTACCCCTCGACTTTCCAAAAAACATGAGGTTCGAAATGGTCGCCCGCAGCCGTGGCCGCGCCAGAGCAGACGCCATGGTCAGAAGATTCCCGGCCAGCAGGTGACAACCCTGTCCCAAGCGATAAAAGGCCGCGATCGAGCGGTCGGTGGGCCAATATGCACGGGCGGTGATCACCATTCGGACGGGCAAGGCGGATGTCGAGATTGAAGAATAAGGTGGCCGTCGTCACCGGGGGAAGCGACGGCATCGGACTGGGGATCGTCCGCCGGTTCGTCCAAGAGGGCGCGTACGTCTTCGCCACCGGCCGCCGCAAGGAAATGCTCGACAGACTGGCGGACGAGATCGGCGAGCGCGGAACGGCGATCCAGAGCGACGCGGCCGACCTGGAGGAC
>DATEDR010000416.1:0-10803 GCA_035281605.1 Sphingobium sp. | reverse complement strand
ATTCGCGAGGCCCTGCGTAGCCTCGCGCGCTCGCACAGCCGTCGCATCGGTCGACCCGTTGACCAGCACATGATAGGTCGTCTCCGCCCGGTCGAGCGGCAGGGAAGCGAGGCAGGCGCCGATCCGCCGCTCTTCCCGATGCGCGAAGATGCCGACGGCGACGCGCACGATCAGCGGAAATCCCAGCCCTGCTGTCCATGCTGGATCGCGTCCAGCCCCTCGGCTTCGTCCTGCGCGCTCCCGCGCATCGTCGTCGCGGCCGACAACAGCAGCGCGACGATCGCCGATCCAACCATAGCCCACAGCGCGACGACCAGTATCCCGATCGCCTGCGCGAGCAGCGCGCTGCCTGGCGCCGTTCCCGGCTCGAACCCGACGCCGCCCAGCGCCGGCTGCACGAACAGCGGTAGCAGCAGCAAGCCCGCTAGCCCGCCCAGCCCATGGATCACGAAAATGTCCGCCGGATCATCCACCCACCGGCCAACCGCCATCTTGCCCCCGCGACAGACGAACGCGCCGATCAGCCCGATCAGCATCGCGCCGCCCGTGCCCACCAGCCCTGCGGAAGCCGAAACGGCCACCAATCCCGCGATCGCCCCCGATAGCGCGCCCGTCGACCGCACGCGGCCGCTCGCCAGCCGGTCGACCAGCATCCAGCCGATCGCGCCCGCGCAGGCGGCAAAATGCGCGTTCAGGATCGCGCTCGCCGCGACATCGGTCGCCCCCAGCGCCCATCCGCCCACCGTCCCGGCCCATCCGACCCAGATCAGCGCGCCACCCGCCAGGCTCAGTACCGGCGCATGTTCCGGGCAGTCTGTCCCGCGACGTCGTCCCAGGATCACGGCAAGGGCCAGCGCGGAAAAGCCTGCGCTCGCATGAATGACGAGGCCCCCGGCAAAATCCATCACGCCCAGTTCGGCCAGCCATCCGCCGCCCCAGACCCAATGCACCACCGGCGCATAGACGATCAGCAGCCATAGCGGCGCGAAACCGGCGATCCAGCCGATCCGTGCCCGCTCGGCCACCGCGGCCGGCAGCAGCCCCGCCGCCAGCAGCGCCAGGCTCATCTGGAACAGCACGAAGGCTGACTCCGGCACGGTCAGCCCATCACGCAACGCGCCGATCCCCCGCAGCAGCAAAGCCTCGCCACCGCCCAGCCACTCGTTCCCGGGCGCGTAGGCCAGGCTGTATCCGACCATGCCCCAGGCCAGCGACACGCCCGCCGCGACCGTTATTCCTTGCACGACCACGGCCAGCGCGCTGCGCACATTGACCATCCCCGCATGACGCAGGGCCAGTCCCGGCAGCGCCGCGAGCAACACCAGCAGCGCGCAAACCATCATCCATCCGGTGTCGCCGCTGTCGGCCACGGCGACCTGCGCGCCGGCAGGCTGCGGCGCGGCGGCGAACAGAAAGAGGAGGAGCAGGCGAGCGAACATCGGCACTTCCGGGCGTTGGAGGACAGGACCGTCCTATCCCTCGCGCGGTAAATACTTCGATAAGCTTCGGGTAGGCGGGCCGGTCGAGCCGACGCGCTTGCCGGGTCAGGCTAATAGGCCTCCCCGCCGCAGGAAATCCGTCCCGTCCCGCGATTTTCCACCTGGCATGCCGCCTTGCCCACAATGGTCACGTCGCCCGATCCCGAAGCCGTGACCTTCGCGGTCACTTCCGCCGTCAGCGCGACATTGCCCGGGCCGTCATTGGCCACGGCTGCCTGCCGCGCGCGCAGCCCTTCGGCCGCCACCGCGCCCGGACCGTTGACCCGCACCGTCGCTACGCCCACGCGCCCCGCCAGCGTTGCCCGTCCCGCGCCCGCCACGCCCAGGTTCAGCTGGTCGACATCTACCGCCGCGACGCTGACATCGCCATTGCCGCCCAGCACGATATCGCCGCGCTGTCCCTTCATCCGGCTTACCGACACCGATCCGCCGCCTGTCAGCACCACCCGGCCAAGCGTCCCTGTCGACAGCCGCAGCACCGCGCGCCCGCCTGCCTTCTCGCCCGGCCGCGCTCGTTCCATCGTCACGACCAGCAGGCGCCCGGACACATCGACTTTCAGCCGGTCGATCAGCGCCTGGTCCCCTTCGACCCGCGCCGATGCTCCGGCGCCCGTCGTCACGATCACCTCCACGGACGCATCTACTCGGATCGCATCGAAGCTGGTGATGGTGAAGCCGCGCGAAGCAGCCTCTGCCGGCATGCCGATTCCCAGCAGCGGCGCCAGCGCAACCCATCGCCACCATCGCGTCCGCTTTTTCATGGATCTCTGCCTTCCGCCGATGGGCACCTTTGCTCAATGTGATAACGCGCCGGGCTCCGGTCGCAAGGGGAAGGGCAGGGACCTGCTTTTGGAGGCGAAGATAGGGACGCGCGCGGACGCTTGATCCCCGTCCCTTGCGCGCCTACACCCCGACCATGAGCTACGCCCCCTATCCGGCGCTCCGTCTGCGCCGCACCCGCGCCGCCGCCTGGAGCCGCGCGATGCATGCTGAAAACCGCCTCAGCCCCAGCGACTTCATCTGGCCCCTCTTCGTCACCGAAGGGCAGGGGGTGGAAGAACCCATCGCCTCGCTCCCCGCCGTGTCGCGCTGGTCGGTCGACGGCATCGTCGCCCGCGCGAAGGACGCCCGCGACGCCGGCATCCCCTGCCTCGCGCTTTTCCCCAATACCCAGGGCGACCGCCGCAGCGACGACGGCGCCGAGGCGCTCAATCCCGACAATCTCATGTGCCGCGCCATCCGCGCGATCAAGGATGCGGTGCCGGACATCGGCATCCTCACCGACGTCGCGCTCGATCCTTATACCGTGCACGGTCAGGACGGGCTGCTGGACGAGGCGGGCTATGTCGTCAACGACGCAACAGTTGATGTGCTGATCGGCCAGTCGCTGAACCAGGCTGCGGCGGGCGCCGACATCATCGCGCCCAGCGACATGATGGATGGGCGCGTCGGCGCCATCCGTGAGGCGCTGGAGCAGGAAGGCCACGCCAATGTGCAGATCATGGCCTATGCCGCCAAATATGCGAGCGCCTTTTACGGTCCGTTCCGCGACGCCGTCGGCTCGCGCGGCCTGCTGAAGGGCGACAAGAAAAGCTATCAGATGGACCCGGCAAACAGCGAAGAGGCGTTGCGCGAAGTCGCGCTCGATCTCGCCGAGGGGGCGGACAGCGTGATGGTGAAGCCCGGCCTTCCCTATCTCGACATCGTCGCCCGAGTGAAGGATGCCTTCGCCGTGCCCGTATTCGCCTATCAGGTGTCGGGCGAATATGCGATGATCGAAGCCGCCGCCGCCGTGGGGGCGGGGGACCGCGACGCGCTGGTGCTGGAAACGCTGCTGGCGTTCAAGCGCGCCGGCTGTTCGGGCGTCCTCACCTACCACGCGCTCCACGCCGCGCGGCTGCTGGGAGCCTGACGCCATGCCCGACCATCCCCATGACCCTCACAGCGACCATCCCGGCGTCACCATCTTGCCCTTCAACGGCAAGAGCCCGGTGATCGACCCGAGCGCCTTCATCGCGCCCGGCTGCCGCATCATCGGCGATGTCGAGATCGGCCCCGACGCCAGCATCTGGTACAATTGCGTGATCCGCGCCGACATCAACTTCATCCGCATCGGGGCGCGCACCAACATCCAGGACGGCAGCGTCATCCATTGCGACAGCCCCGGCGTGCACATCGACGGCAGGCCGGTCGAAGGCTGGCCGACGATCATCGGCGAGGATGTGCTGATCGGCCATCTGGCGATGATCCACGGCTGCGTCCTCAAGGATCGCGCCTTCGTAGGCATGGGTGCGATGATCATGAGCGGCTGCACGGTGGAAAGCGACGCCATGCTCGCGGCCGGCGCGCTGCTATCGCCCGGCAAGACCATTCCGCACCGCCAGCTCTGGACGGGGCGGCCTGCCAAACATGCCCGCGATCTTTCCGATGAAGCGCTGATCGACATGCGCGAAGGCGTCGATCACTATGTCCACAATGCCAAGGCGCACAAAGGCGCGGTCAAGGCCGCCGCGCGCAACCCCTGACGTTTCTCAGGGCGCCGCCAGCCGCCCTTTGAGCGCATCGATCCGGTCGTTCTGCGAATCCACGATGGCGAGCGCCTCGGCGCGCGCGGCGTCGATCTGCTCCGCGCCGCCCTGTGCCTTCCCCTCGGCCACCGCATTGCTGCGCTCGACATAGAGCACGTCCAGGCTTGCGAGCGCCGACACGCTGTCGTTGCGGGCGCTCTCCAGCGCGCTCAGCGCCTGCTGCGCCGCGACCCAGCCTTCGCTCGAAACCGCCGCGCCCGCGGCCGCCCGCGCCGTCCGGTCCGCGGTAGGCCATGCCTTGTCGAAAGCCGCGCCCCCGGTCCGCGCCTGTGCCGACAGCGCGTCGATCCGCGATTGCAGCGCAGGATCCGCCGCGACCGGCGCGGCAGCCACAGCCGCCGCTTCGCCCGCCGGCGCATTCTCGATCTGCCGCTTGGCGAGGGAGGGATAGCCCGTCAGCGTCCCCGCGCAGCCGGAGAGGAACAGGGCGAGGGAAGGCAGCAGCCGGCGCAGGATCATGGGACGCATCTAGGACGCGAAAGCGCGGGGCGCAATGGCATCAGCGGCCAGGCTCACCGGGCCAGCACCGCCGCCTCGCGCGCCAGAGCCTCGATCCGGGCCGGGTCGACCGGCCCCTTGGGCACGACCCAGCTGCCGCCCACGCACGTGACGAAGGGTTCGGCCAGCCATTTGGGCGCCGTTTCCGCCGTGATCCCGCCGGTCGGGCAGAAGCGGGCATCCTGCAACGGCGCGGCCAGCGCCTTCAGCGCAGGCAACCCGCCCGACGTTTCGGCGGGGAAGAATTTGAAGCGGGAAAGCCCCATGTCCATGCCGCGCATGATGTCGGCCGCCGTCGCCGTGCCCGGCAGGAATGGGACGTTCGCCGCGATCGCCGCCTTGCCCAGCGGCTCGGTGAGGCCAGGGCTGACGATGAAGCGCGCCCCCGCCGCCATCGCCGCCTCCAGCTGACGGGGGTTCAGCACCGTGCCCGCGCCGACCACCGCGCCCTCGATCTGCGCCATCTCGCGGATCACCTCCAGCGCGGCCGGCGTGCGCAGCGTGACCTCCAGCGCGGGCAGGCCGCCCTTCACCAGCGCGCGCGCGATCGGCAGGGCGTCCTCCACCCGCTCCACCACCAGCACGGGGATCACCGGCGCCAGCTCCATGATCTCGACCACGCTCAAATCCATCATCTCTTCTCCCGAAAGGCGGCCGCCGCCCCGTAAAGCCCGATTTCGTCATGCACCGCGAGCCGGACCGGCACCGTCGCCATCAGGCTTTCGAACCGTCCCTTGGCGGTGAAGCGTCGATGAAAGCCGCTCTGCGGCAGGATGTCGCGCATCCGCTGCGTCAGGCCGCCTGCTAGCACCACGCCATGCGGCCCGTGCGCCAGCGCCAGGTCCCCCGCGACCGATCCGTAGGCGAGGCAGAAACGCTCCAGCGCCGAGCGCGCGAAGGCGTCCGTGCCGTCGATCGCCGCTTGCCACAGTTCAGCATCTTCCATCAGCATCACGCGCTCATGGCCGATCGTCGCCATCGCCTTGTAGATATTGTTGAGCCCCGGCCCCGACACGATCCGTTCGGTCGACACACGCAGAAACTTGTCGCGCAGATAGGCGAGGATCTTCTCCTCCAGCGGGTCCAGCGGCGCAAAGTCGAGATGTCCGCCCTCCGTCGCGATGACATGGGGCAGGCCATCGTCGAACGCGATCATCGCCACGCCAAGGCCAGTTCCCGGCCCGATCACGGTCACGCCGCCATCTGCGGGAAAGGGCCGGTCCTCGCCGAACAGCAACGGAAGATTGTCGTCGGGCAACCGCGCGACAGCATGGGCGACCGCCTCGAAATCATTGACCAGCCGCATCTGCGTCAGGCCCAGTTCCTCGTCCAGCGTGTCGGGCCGGATCATCCAGCTGCTGTTGGTCAACTTGATGACGTCGCGCCCGATCGCGGTGGCAAAGGCGACCGATGCGGCCTTTGGAACGTTGCCGCCTTCATCCTTCACGAACGCGGCCCAGCAGGCCTGGAGGCTGGGAAAGTCGGCGACCTTATATTTGCGCACCTTGCCCAGCGTCGGTACGTTGCGCGCGTCAAGACGGGCTCGCGCGAACCGGGCATTGGTCCCGCCAATGTCTGCGGCGATGATGTCGGTCATGTCTGGCATCCACCTTATCGTCTCACAATTCGGCTTCCATCGCGCCCAGTAAGGGCGAGGCGCCCTGTTCCGCCAGATCGCTATGATGCCGGAACAGCGCAAACAGCTCGCGCCCCGTATCATAGGGCGCAGGCGGCGCCGCTGGCATCTCCCGCGCCTCCCATTCCGTCGCCTCGACCAGCGCCTCGATCACGCCCTTCTCCGCGCAGACCCGCACGATATCTCCGTTGCGCAGCCTGCCGATCGGCCCGCCGCCCAGCGCTTCGGGGGACAGATGGATCGCGGCGGGCACCTTGCCCGATGCGCCCGACATGCGCCCGTCCGTCACCAGCGCGACCCGGAACCCCCGGTCCTGCAACACGCCCAGCGCCGGCGTCAGCTTGTGCAGCTCGGGCATGCCGTTCGCTCGCGGCCCCTGGAACCGGACAACGACGACGACGTCGCGCTCCAGCTCGCCCGCCTTGAACGCCCGCAGCACATCATCCTGGTCGTGGAAGACAGCTGCCGGCGCCTCGATCGTCCAGCGTTCCTTGTCGACTGCGCTCACCTTCATGACGCAGCGGCCGAGATTGCCGGCAAGCAGCTTCATGCCGCCATCGGCACTGAACGGATTGGACACGGGCCGCAGGATCGTCTCGTCCCGCGAAGCCGGGACGTCGCGCCAGGCAAGCGCCTCATCCTCGATCACCGGCTCCTTGCCATAGTCGGTCAGCCCATCGCGCGCGACCGTCACTATGTCCCGATGCAGCAGGCCGTTGTCGAGCAGTTCGCGGATCACGACGGACATGCCGCCCGCCACATGGAACTGGTTCACGTCGCCCGATCCGTTTGGATAGACCCGCGCCAACAGCGGCACGACGTCGGAAATCTCTGCAAAGTCGGTCCAGTCGACCGTGATGCCCGCCGCCCGCGCGATCGCCGGCACATGGATCGCATGATTGGTCGATCCGCCCGTCGCCATCAGCCCGATGATCGCGTTCACGATCGCCTTTTCATCGACGCAATGGCCCAGCGGCCGGTAATCGTCGCCGTCCCATCCGATCGCGGCCAGCCGATGCACCGCCGCTCGCGTCAGTTCCTGCCGCAGCTTCGTGCCCGGGTTGACGAAGGACGCGCAGGGCATGTGCAGCCCCATCATTTCCATCATCATCTGGTTGCTGTTCGCCGTGCCGTAAAAGGTGCAGGTCCCTGCGCCATGATAGCTGGCGCTCTCGGACTCCAGCAATTCCTCCTTGCCGACCTTCCCCTCGGCATAGAGCTGCCGGATGCGCACCTTCTCCTTGTTGGCGAGGCCCGAAGGCATGGGTCCCGCCGGGATCAGGATCGTGGGCAGATGACCGAAACGCAGCGCGCCGATCAGCAGCCCGGGCACGATCTTGTCGCAAATGCCCAGCATCGCCACGCCTTCGAACATGGCGTGGGACAGCGCGACCGCCGTCGACAGGGCGATCGTGTCGCGCGAAAAGAGCGACAGGTCCATGCCCGCCTGCCCCTGGGTCACCCCGTCGCACATGGCCGGCACGCCGCCTGCCACCTGCGCGGTCGCGCCGACTTCCCGCGCCGCGATCTTGATCTGCTCGGGATAGCGTCCATAGGGCTGATGCGCCGACAGCATGTCGTTATAGGCGGTGACGATGCCGATGTTCATGGCGCTGCCGGTGCGGATCGCCGCCTTGTCCTCGCCGCTCGCGGCAAAGCCGTGGGCAAGATTGCCGCAGGACAGTTGCGTCCGGTTCGTGCCTGCGTCCCGTCCGCGCTCGATCAGGTCCAGATATTTGAGCCGCTGCCGCGCGCTGCGCTCGGTGATGCGTTCGGTGACCTTGGCGATCACCGGATGAAGGTCAGTCATGCCAGCTCGCTCCGTCTCGTTCGATCAGGGCAATGGCCGAGGAGGGCCCCCAGTTCCCCGACGCATAGGAAGAAGGCTTCATCCCGGCCTGTTTCCACCCATCGATGATCGAATCGATCCAGGTCCATTGCGCTTCCACCTCGTCGCGGCGCACGAACAGCGTCTGGTCGCCTGCCAGCAGGTCCAGGATCAGCCGCTCATAGGCAATCCGCCGCCGCTGCCCCGCGAAGGCGGCGGTCAGCGACACGTCCAGCGTCACCTCCTCCAGATGCACGTCGCGTTCCAGTCCCGGCCTTTTGCTCATGATCAGCAGACGGATATATTCCTCGGGCTGCAACCGGATGATCAGCGTGTTGGGTTCCAGCCCCGATCCCCCGTTCCGACCGAATATGGAATGGCGCACCGGCTTGAACTGAATCTGGATTTCCGACTGGCGGGCCGGCATCCGCTTGCCTGTCCGCAAATAGAAGGGCACGCCCTGCCAGCGCCAATTGTCGATATGCGCCTTCAATGCCACGAAGGTCTCGGTATCCGACGCCTTGCCCAGCTCGTCGGCATAGCCGGTGACGATCTGCCCGCCGACCGCGCCGGGCGTGTACTGGCCGCGCACGCTGTTGGTCCTGACGCTCTCCCCGGTCATCGGGCGGAGCGATCGCAGCACCTTCACCTTCTCGTCGCGCACCGCGGTGGGGTCCATGCGGGCAGGGGGCTCCATGGCGATGATCGACAGGATCTGGAGGACGTGATTCTGCACCATGTCGCGCAGCGCGCCGACGCCGTCATAATAGGATACGCGGCCTTCCAGGCCCACCGTCTCGCCCACCGTGATCTGGACATGATCGATGGCCGTCGCGTTCCACAGCGGCTCGAACATCACATTGCCAAAGCGCAGGGCGAGCAGGTTCTGCACCGTCTCCTTGCCCAGATAATGGTCGACGCGGAAAATCTGGCTCTCGCCCACCAGCGCGCCGATGCCGTCATTCACCTGCTTGGACGACGCCAGGTCCTTGCCGATCGGCTTTTCCATCGCGATGCGGGTGTCCGGCGCAATCAGCCCGGCTTCGGCCAGACCTTCCGCCGTCGGCGCGAACAGGGCAGGGGGGGTCGACAGATAGACCGACAGGCCCCGGTCGGCGCGTCCGTCCAGCCGCTTGGCGAGCGTCTTGAACTGCGCCGCATTGCCGGCCTCCACCGGCTGGTAACCGATCATTTCGAGCAGCTGCGCCGCGATCTGCGCGTCGTAGCGATCGGCGCCCAGGAATTTCTGCAACGCCTTGTCGACGTCCGCGCGAAACGCCTTGTCGTCCATCTCGGTGCGGCCGGACGCGACGATCAGGAAATCGTCGGGCAACAGCCCGTCGGCCAGCAAGTTGTAGAGCGAGGGGAAGATCATGCGGTGCGCCAGATCCCCGGTGGCACCGAACAGCAGGAAGGTGGCAGACGGATCGGTCAAAGGATGCCCTTTTTTTCCGTTGAAATGTCAGGTCTGCACGAAACCGCCCACAAGGCATTCCGGTTTCGTTACGCACGCCACGCTATCGGTCCTGCTCTCATCCCGCAACCGGCCCTTGCCCCGCTGCGGATTTTTGGCTGGACGCTGGCGCCCGATTTTGCCATTTGGCGCATCGGCCATGACGCGGGCGTGGTGAAACTGGTAGACGCGCCGGACTCAAAATCCGGTTCCGAAAGGAGTGTCGGTTCGATTCCGACCGCCCGCACCATCTTGTCAGGCTGAACCTGGCTATCGCCTGATGCGCGGAAAGACGCGCGGAGGCGTCCTCAAGATCATCGTCACAAGGGGAAAGAGACCCGGCAGCCGAAGCTGCCGGGCCAGGAGAGCTTTTACTTGGTAAAAGCTTCGGGTCGCGGGAGGCCTCCTAGCGGAAATCCGTTTCGCTTCCAGAAGAATCCCCTAGATTACTCCAAAACGGATCAAGTTCATTCCAGAGTGGATGCAGGGGAGAGCGTTTCAGCGCGCTTTGTCCTGCGCCTGGAACCAGGGGATCATCCGGGCGATCGCGTCCTCGACCCGGTCGGTCGACACGGCGAAGCTGAAGCGGATGTGCCGCTGCCCGTCCTCCGGATCGAAATCGATCCCCGGCGCCGTCGCTACGCCGGTGTCGCGCAGCAGCTTCTGGCAGAAGGACAGGCTGTCGTTGGTCAGGTGCCCCACATCGGCATAGATGTAGAAGGCCCCGTCCGGCGGCGCGATCTCCTTGAGGCCGAGCGCGGGCAGGGCGGCCAGCAGCAACGCCCGGTTCCGCCTGTAGGTCGCGACATGCGCCTCCAGTTCGTCGATGCAGTCGAACGCCTTCAACCCGGCATGCTGGGCGAGGGACGGGGGCGTCAGGAACAGATTGCCCATCCGCGCCCGCGCCGTCTCGACCAGGTCCGTGGGAACCACGACCCAGCCCAGCCGCCATCCCGCCATCGAGAAATATTTGGAAAAGCTGTTCACGACCACCGCGTCGGGCGCGAACTCCAGCACCGACCGGGCCGGCTCGCCATAGCTCAGGCCGTGATAGATCTCGTCCGACACGATGCGAATGCCCCGCGCGGCGCAGGCCTTCGCGATCCGCGCCATCTCCTCGCCCGCTATGATGGTGCCGGTCGGGTTGGCGGGACTGGCGATGATGACCCCGTCGGGCGCCGGCTCCATCGCCTCGATCGCCCCCGCGCTGATCTGATAGCGCTCCGCCGGCCCGCAGCTGATCTCCTCCACGTCAAGGTACAGCGCCTTGAGCGTATTGCGATAGGCGACATAGCCCGGCC